>NZ_JAUSZL010000002.1:7931427-8236482 GCF_030817535.1 Streptomyces sp. V3I8
GCCACGAAGTCGACGTCGGGCGCGTTCGGGTCCGCCTCGGGGAAGGTGATGTCGTTCAGACCGTCGTAGTCCCCGGGCACGAACGCGACGGCGTCGAAGGCGATGTCCTTGGAGCCGTCGCCGCCGTTGAAGTTGTCCAGGCTGACCTCGGGGACGGTGTCGTTGAACTGGTAGGCGCCCAGGTCGACCCACTTGTTGGACTGGTTGGCGTCCTGGGAGATCGCCTTGACGGTGGTGCCGTGTCCGTGCTTGATGCGGTATTCGGCGTTGGAGGTCTGCGCCCCATGGTCGGGGATGTGCGCGTAGACCTTGGCCTGGCCGCTGTGCTCGGTGATCTTCTGGCCGAGTTTCCAGGTGCCGGTGACCTTCATCCGGTCGCCGGGTTCCGGGAAGGATTCGGGGGAGCGGGTGTGGGCGAACCAGAAGTGGTTGCCGTACCCCGCGCCGATCTGGTGGGTGTCGATCTTGCCGGGGTAGGTGGTGATCGTCTGCCCGGTGTCGGCGTCGATGATGTCGGAGGGCTGGTAGGTGAGGGTGAAGGTGCCGTTTGACTGCACGACCCCGCAGCCGCGTGAACCGGATCCTGCCGGGGTGGTGCCGTCGGGCACGTCGTCCACGATCAGCGCGTTCGAGGGCAGGCCGCTGCTGCAGCGCGGCGGGTAGGAGTTGGCGTCCGCCTGTTCCGGAAACGACGTGTTGAAGCGGTGCACCTGGTGGCCGCACTGGGCCGCAGTGTCGCAGTTCTTCCACTGGGCCGACTTGTCCCACCAGCAGTGCAGCCAGTGCGGGTTGGTATCGGAATTACCCGCATCGAGCTGGCAGGCACCCAGGCCGGGATCGTTGGAGTCGTTGTCGCCGATCTTGGACGGGACGCAGTCGTTGGACGCATCGCAGAACAGGTCGATCGGCGGCTTCACGGTGCTGCGGTACTCGTTGGTGTTCCACCAGGCAGCCAGGTACCCGGCCTTGAAGTCGCCGGGGGAGAACATCGCCGAGATCGGGCGAGCAGCCCAGCCGAGGACCTTCTCCTCATAGGGCCAGTCCTGCGGGTGCGCGGCATGGCTGTAGTCGTCCTTGGACGGGTCCGTGGCGTGTTGCAGGAAGGGAACACGGTTGGCTTTCCACAACGGGTTGGCCGGGTTGTTGGTCCAGCCCAGACCCTTGTGCCCGCTGGAGTCAGCCGTCTCGTAGAAGCCGGAGTTGTACGCCCACAGGGCGAAGAACCAGTTCTCGATCCATTGCGGGTGGCCGTTGTTGACCTTCATCCCGGCCCGGTAGGTCTGGTTCCACTTGTCGGAGAGGATCTGCACGCCGTAGGCGATGTTGGCGGTGTAGTCCAGCGCGACGGCTTCCTGAGTGAGCGGGGAGAGAGCCGTCTCACCGTCCTTCTCCTTGCCCGCCAGCCGCATGCCGTCCGTGGCCTGGGTAATGCCGTAACCGCAGTCGGCTTCGGAGAAGTTGATGCGCCATGGGTCGGCCTGAGTACCGTCGGATGTGTACTGGGTTCCGTAGTAGTTGCCGATGAGGCTGTTGGAAGTGACGCCGGGGACAGCAAACCGGGTGGCCTGCCACATGTTGGATTCCTGCGCGGTGACGCCGAGCATTACCTGCGAGGGTATGTGCCAGCGGTCGGTTTCGTCGGGGTCCTCGTTGTCCAGGGTGCCGTTGGGGTCGCCGGCCAGCACAATCGGCGGGAACAGGCCCTGAGGCTGGTAGCCGCTCATGCCGGTGCTCTTCCAGTTCGCCGCGCGGTAGAAGTTCAGCTCACCGACGACGGCCTGGTCCACGGCCCATTCCACCTGCCGCGGGGTCGGCTGGAACGCCTGCTTCTTGACATCGTTGCGGGCCACCGCGCAGTACCGTTCATCGGTACCCTCGCTCGGACCGGTCGCCGACGCCGTCAGAGCCTGGGTACGCATCGTCTGCGTGGACAGACCCTCGCTGTCACCGCTGACCGACGGTTCCGCGGACGACTCCTTCCCTGTCGGGATGCCCAGCGCCGGGGAGAGTCGCCTTCCGGCCTCGGCCCGCGTGGCGGAGAGCTGAGGTGTGGCGTCCAGCTCGGTGTGCTTGCCGGTGGCGACCACGTCCAGCATGATCCGCGCGTCCCGGACCTGCTTGGCCCCCTCGGGTGTGATCAAGCTGGTCTTGCCGTCCGACCAGGAAGTGGACACACCCGCGTGGCCGAGACTCGACATGCGGGCACCTTTGGCGAGATGCCCCGGATTCTTCACCGGTCCCGGCAGAGTCCCCTTGTTCTTGGCCTTACCTGTGAGGAACACCGTACCGTCAGGGGCGACAGACAGGTCCCAGTCGGTGAGCTTTCCTTCAGCCACCGTCTTCGGGGTAGTCTTCTTGCCCTTGACCTGCGTGACGTCCAGGTGCTTGGCCCAGGACTTCGCCTTGGTCGTCTTTGTGTCGGCTTCCCGGTCGATGAAGGTCACGCCGTCGCCGCTGTCAGCCGCGATCTGGAACGGCACGTGCTTCGTTGCGGCGAGGACGGTTTCCTTCCGCCCGTTGATGCGGACGAGTTTGTTGCCGTGGCCGGCCACGATGCCGTGCCGGGTCGGGACAGCCGAGGTGACCTGACCGGGGAAGGCGACCGGCCGGGACTGTTTGCCTGTGGCAGCGTCCACGGTGATCAGACGGGTCTTCTGTTCCTCGTCCCCGTCGTGGGTCAGCTGGGTGAACACCACATCGTCCCTGGTGCCGCAGCCCGGAGAGAAGTAGGCCATCGACGCGGTGAACGGCAGCTTGGTGACCTTGCCGCTACCCAGGTCGACGACGGCGGTGAACGCGCCGCGCACCATCAACTCGGGTTTGTTGGTGAACGTCCGGGGTGCGTAGGCGATGGCCGCGTACTTCCCGGACCCGGTCACGCACGCGTTGCCGATCCAGGAGTCCGCATCGAATCCTTCTTCGCGCAGGGTGGCTACGGTGGTGAACTTGTAGCCGTCCCTCTCCTTACCGGTCAGGACATGAAAGCCGGTGCCGTCGCCGGAAGTGGACAGGGCCACGTCCTTGGAAGAAGAGTAGTCCTTGCCCAGAACGGCGGCGCGTTCCTTCTTGCCGACCTCACGGGGCTTGCTCGTGGCTTTCGGCAGGCTCTTGCCGCCTTGAACGGCGTTGTCGGGAACCTTGGGTCCCTGAGCCTGCGCGGAGATGGACAGTGACGAGGCGAGAAGCGCAGTCGCTGCCGCTATCACCACCGCGCGCTGTCTCTGTTTTATACGCACAGTAAAAAGTGCTCCCTCTTCTAATCTCGGTCGACGACGGGAGTGAACTCATCGACATAGATTTTCGGAATCTGCGGAACCGGCCCCGTGTCCTTTGAGCCGATCACCGCGTCATCCCGTCCGGTTTTTCCCGGAGGGACATCCTGAAGCCAGAACCGGTTGTACGCGGTCCATCCCTCGCCGTCAGCGATGCTGACCTGGACCGAGTACGTCGCATTCCGCTCGTAGGTATTGGCCACCTCGATCTCGGTACGCACACCGCTGCTTTCCGGCGTGGCACGAACGACCAGGTCTCCGTATTCCAAGACACGCGTACGGCCTTCGGAGTGCACCGAAGCCACAGGCGATGGACGTGCTTGCGGACCGCTCTGCTCCGCGCTCGAAGTCGCCGACCGCTGCGGCGCGGGGGCGCTGTCAGCAGGCCCGCTGTCCGTACACCCGGCGGCCAGCACACAGGCCGCCATCAGACATAGTGCCCGGACAAGGCTCGGTCCGGGCACCACTGCACCAGCCGTCACTGAGCGGAAGCCGCCGTCTGCTCACGCGCGGCAGCGACTTCCTTGCCGTGCTGCTCCTTGATGCCGGTCAGCTGGCTCTTGTTGTCGGCGATCTGCTTTTCCTGGATCGCGGTCTCCACGCCAGACCAGATCTTCACCAGATCCGTCTGCTTTTTGCAGTCGATGTCGTCGACCGCCAGCACGATGGACTCCTGCGACGGCTTCCCATCGTTGGTGACACCCTGGTCCATCGCCTTGTACGGATCGGCAAGCCCCGTGTGCCCCTTGCCGTCCATACACGAAGACCACGCGGCGATGGCCTTGACGACCTTCTCGTCCTTCATCGACTGCACCAGGCTGTCCCCGGCGAGCTGCGCCACGATGGTCGGGTCGGCTTCCTGCACGCCGAGTTGATCCTTGGACCAGCCGATGCAGCCGCCCGTCCTCAACTTCTTTCCGTTGTACTCCGCCCGAGCGGGCTTTGTCTGACCGGGGCCGGTGACCGCGGATCCCGTCTTGAGTCCCTCCGGGGCCTGGGGCAGTTCGGGCTTGGTGTGGCCGGTCAGGACCTCGATCTCGACACCGGACAGGTCACGCATGGTCTGCTCGGTGTGTTCCTGCAGCTCCGGAGGGAGCCCGTAGCCGTACTTCTCGGCCTCGGCCCGGTCGGTGATGCCGTAACGGCGTTCGATGTTGGCATCGTTGTCACTGGGAGGCGGGTTGGCGCCTGCCCGCGGCAGCGTCAGGTCGATGCCGTAGTCCTTCATACAGGACTGCTGAAGTTCTTTGGCTGCCTGCTCGACCGTGACCTGGTCCTCGTAGGAGGCCATGTAGGTCTCCAGTGGAAGGGTCAGATCCTTGGTCAGGCCATTCGTGGGTGTCTTCTCGGGCCAGTTTTCCTTGTTCACAATCGGTTTGCCGTCAGCCACGCTCTCCGTGGTGTGCGCACTCGTGCCGGAGGAGCAAGCGCTGAGCAGGAGAGCTGAAGCGGTCAGGGCCACTGCGGTGGCGGTCCGCTTGATGTGCTTCACGGGGGTTCCTTCTCAGCCGAAGTGGGAAGAGGCGTTGTTGTTCTTCAGGGCGGAGATCAGGTTGGTGATGTTGCAGTCTCCGTAGGGTCCGTTCGCCGCAAAATACTGAGAGGTGCCGCCGAAGCCGGAGTTGTAGTACACGCGGTAGTTGTCGTCTCGGGCGCAATTCTCCACGGACGCCGCATTGTTCTTCGTGTACTGGCCGTTGCCATTGCCGCCGTTGCCGAAGACGTACCGGTAGGTCGTCAGTGACGATCCCTGGTACTGGCTCGTACCCCAGTGGTCGTCCACGTTGGCGTAGAACGACGTGAACGCCGACTTGTAGTAGCCATCCTGGATGGCAAGGTCCTTCGAGTTGTAGAAGAGCCGCAAATCACCGTACGAGCAGGTGATCCATGGAACATCGCAGTTGTCGGTGACGTTGTAGGTGGCCGCCTGGGCGGGTGTGGCGGTGGCCAGCACGGCCGCCACGGTAACGGCGAACGCGCCTGCGGCGGTCTTCGCGCGTAGCGAGATGAGCTTCAAAAATTTTCCCTCCCCCAGTCCGGTGTACCGAAGGGCCGCCGGAGATCCGATCAGGCGACTGGGCAGTCCAGTCGCCTGGCCCGCGCGCCCCGTGTTGGCCGGATTCTGAGAATTCGGTGTGGAGGTTGCAGGCCGTCGGGAGATTAACACGGCATGCTCATGACGGTCGATCATCTTTTGTGATCTTCGTTCGCGGAGGGGGAAGCCTGTCTTCCTGCTGCTCACGTGCCCGTCACCGAGCGCCTGTCGCGGCCCTCGTTCCGACGCCCGTGGGCGTCACAGGCGCCGAGTTGGTCGGCGTACGGCGAGGCAACAGCCAGGACTTTCTCACCGAAGTCGGTAAGCCGCATCCGATGCCCGTGCTGGCCGCGGATCAACAGCTGCCCCTGGACGTCTTGTTCCAGGTGCTGGAGCTGCGGGGTCAGCGTGGAGGGGCGGATGCTGACCGCGCGGCAGAACGCCGCCAGGGTGGGGTAGGTCACTGCCTGCAGGAACCGGTGCAACCGCCGTTGCCCGGCGTGGGTGCGCACCGCGGGTTGCAGGAGGGTGGGAAAGCAGTCCACATTCGGGGCGTCGTCCGTGCGCTGGGCCCGCGTCTCTTGCGTTGTTCGTGCGGCAGGCGAGGGCCGGGGCGCTGATTGCCGCCAGGTCTCGCGCGGCTGGTCCACGAGAGTGTGGGCCCAGTCCTCGGCGGCCCGTACAACGTCTTCGCCGAGAGGGGTGAATTCGAGTTGTCGGCCGCGGCCAGCGCGGGTCAGTAGGGAGCGCAGAGGTCGGTCTCCAGGCGCTGGAGCTGCTGGGTGAGGGTTCCGGGAGACATGCCGTGGGTGCGGCACGCCTCACCGAGAGTGAGGTAGCGGACAATCTGAAGGAAGACGCGGCAGTCGGCGGATGGCGTTGGTGTTGTTCAGGCTGGGCTGGATCACTGCGGATGCCGATGTGAAGTCGTACCGCGCACCCCGGGGTTGCCTGTTGTTGTGCACCGGTATCCCATGGTTGCGGTCTCGGGCTGCCACGACAGCTCCGCTCATGCCGGTCTCACGCCCGAAGTCGGTCAGGGTGCGGCCTCGTATGGTTTCAGGAACGAGAAGGTCGTGGAGAGCGCTGCTGTCGGGGCTTCTTCGCCGTGTTGCCACGCGTGGATGGCGGCGAGGATGCGGCGTCCTGGGTCGGTGAGCTGCATCGGCGTGGTGGGGGTGGCGCGTTCGATGAGGTGGAGGCCGAGGTCGGCTTCAACATGGCGGATGGCAGCTCGGAGGGTTGCGTCAACGATGTCGAGGGCTTGGGCGGCTTTGGCGAGACTGCCGTAGGGGGCTGCGGCGGCGAAGAGTTCGAGGCGGGTTCGGCCCAGTCTGCCGGTGAGTGCGGGCCGCAGAGGTGGCGGGATGTGTTGGAGTTCGATGTCGGGGTGGAGAACGCGTTGGTGGCTGCGTCCACCACGTGTGCGGGTTTGTATGCCGGCTTCCTTGATTCGCTTGAGCAGTGTGGATGCGCCGATGCCTTGCTCGGCCGCGAGATCGGTGGCGGAGCGTTGATGGACGATGTACTGCTCTTGCAGCCATTCCCGGTCGATGTGGACAGTTCGATTGTGTCCGGGTTCGCGTGGGCGACGTAGGGGGATGCCGTATTCGTCGGCGAGGTTGGCGATCACACGTGCACTGACCCCGATCTGGTCGCCGATCTGTTGGAGTGTGCGCTGCTGCTCGGTGTAGTGGCGGGTGAGGTCGTCGGTTGGCAGTGCCTCGCGTGCGTAACGCAGGGCCGCGTTGGGTCGCCAGCCGTGAGCTGCGCGCTGGGTGGTGGGAGCGGGGTGGAGGGCCAGGAGGTAGCGGATCGCTTCGGGCGTGGTGTCGAGTTTCTGCGCGGCCGCGGTGGGTGACTGGGAATGGCCGCGGATGAGCTGGTGCAGTCGGGCGAGGTCGACGGTGTGGGGGTCGCATCCGGGCAGGTCGAGTCCGTCGAGCAGGGTTGTGGGTGGCTGCCAGGTGAGTGGTTCGTGGGCGAGGTGGTGGCGGTCCAGGAAGGCGCGGGCCACGTCGTCGAGGGCTTCGGTCAGGGCGGGGGTGTGCCAGACGGGGAAGTTGACCTTGTGGTCGCGCACGGTTCGAGGTGTCGTGTTGGGGGTGGGTTGTGTGCTGAGGCGTTCGACGAGCACCGCGCGTACGATGCCGGCTCTGCGCTGCTTGCCTGCCGAGATGCCCACGGTGCGGCAGATGCTGTGCCACTGCTCGTCGGGCAGCAGTTGGTGGTAGTCCAGGTGTCGGCGCCGGTGGTAGTCGATCGGGATGTCGGTGTTGTCGAGGTAGTCGCTGACGCGGGTGAGTGCTTCTTGGACGGCATCCCAGTGGCCTGACTTCTCCAGTACGCGCAGCATGCGGGACATGTGGCTGGAGTTGAGGTGAGAGCCGAGGCTGGTGAAGGCTGCCTTCTTGTCTATTTGGCTGCCGACGATCAAGAGCATCGCGGACAGGGCCTGACGCATGATCGTGTCGAACGCGCCTTGCGCGGGGGCTGTCCGTAGCCACCAGCCCGGCCAGGCGAGAGTGGGGATCTTGCGGGCGCGTTGGGTCGCCGAGCCCGCGTCGGCGGGTGGCTTTCGGGGGCCGAAGTGACGGCTCGATGGCGCAACTGCTCGCTCAGCGGCCGGCGGTGCAGGGCAGCGGCAAGGTGCACGGACTTGAGAAGAGGGCTGATGTCGGCGCCCCACGTGCTCACGGTCAGGGCCGCCTGGGGCGACACCCGCGAGACGGCTTCCACCAGGGTCCTCATGCGCTGGCCGGCTTCAGCGAAGGCGGGCTGGTTGAGGATGTTCAGTGCAACAAGAACGGCTGCGGCTGTGGATGGCGCCCCCGGTGGTGCCGATGCGCCGGGGCGGTCGGGGAAGCGCGAGGTGCGTTCCTGGGTGGGTATGCGGGTGACGATCTCGGCGGGCATGTCGCGGGTGAGGCAGGTGTCGGACATCAGATCCGCTGGCCGGGAGGCGACCATGAGGAAGCGGGCGGCCAGCGCGCGGATGTCAGCGAGGGCGACCCGGGCCGGCTGGGGGTCGGCCGCGTAGATCCCGAAGTCGGCCCTGCCGGTGTCGATGCAGGTGGCAAGCAGGTGCTGAGCCTGGATCACCGGAGATTCGGCCGGGAACGGGAGGCTGGGGGCCGAGGTCAGGTCGTGGTGGCAGCGGGGGTGCTTGTCGCTGCCCCGCGTCGTGTTCGCGCACCGGCCGGGGATCGGGATGCCGTAGCCGCTGTGCGGGCGCATGCGTTGCGGGCGCAGGCAGCCCGGGCAGTCGTCGGCCAGCAGCCGGTTGTGCACCAGGCAGGCGAACGACCAGCCCAGCCGCCACGACACCTGCCAGCGTCCGCCGCTCTCGGCCAGGCAGACGGGACAGTAGCGCGAGCCCCTCGCGCGGCCCCAGAGCAGCCGCTGGTCGACACGCCTGCTGTGCGGGTTGAGCACCAGGGCGCGCTGGTCGTAGGGGCGCAGCGTCATCCGGTGCACCTGCCCGGCCGTGATGCCGGTGGCCGACGCGATCGACTCCAGCTCCAGGTCAGTGGGCATCCCCGACCAGTCCCACCGGGCCGGTGACAGCCCCTCGTGGCGCGGAAGAAAGCCCAGGGCGGGCAGGAGGTCATTGAGGTAGGTGTCCGTGCGGTGTGCGATCGCCTCGACCCAGGAGTCCAATGCTTCTCCCGACACCGGTGCCACGCGGATCGGTAGCGTACGGACGAAGCTCACGCCACGCGCTTCGCAGTGCGCGAGCGGCGAGAGTTGGGCTTGGTCGTCATGCGACCGCGTTCGAACTTCTTCGCCAGCGCCTTGCGCGCCCGCTCCGCCGCCGCGTCGAGCTTCACCTGGTCGAGGAGTTCCTCGTCCAGGAGCTCGGCGCCGGTGCGGGCAGCACGCTGGCATCCACGGTTGATCAGCGTCATCAACGAGCCGATGTGCCCGGTGGTGCGGATGTAGAGGTAGTCGGACAGGCCGTCGGCGAGCATGCCGGGGAACTTCCGGCACAGCACGATCCGCTTTTCCAGGGCGAGCAGCATGCTGCGCCACTCACGGCGGTGCTTGTCGTTGGTGACGACGAACGGCTCCATCGTCAGCGGGGTGGTGCGGCGCGCGGTCTGGGCGAGGGTGATGTTGCCGCGGGAGTTGGCCTCGGAGTACAGGCCGCGGTTGCCCAGCTCGACACCGATGAAGATGATCGTGACGGGGAACTCGTTCGCGATGTACTTGAAGTGGTTGCTGACCTCGGTCCCGTTGCGGTCATGCCACTTCAGGAAGTGCATGTCGTCAATAACCAAGACGCGCGTTTCACATTCCAACACGCAGTCCAGGGCGCGCTGAGCGAAGAGCGTGGCGGTGCCGCTCTTGCGGCCGGGGTGCGCGTAATACTCCAGCAGCGACCGGTTGAAGTCCTTCATGCCGATGTTGCTGGTCAGGCCGACCCGGCAGACCGGCCACCGCTCGTGTCCGGAGGCGGTGAACGCACCCTCCCGCTCGATCACCCGCCGGTGATACTTCAGCACGAAGTCCAGGACCGCGGTGGTCTTGCCGAGCCCGGGGAAGGCGTCCACCGCCACGGCGCCCTTGGCCTTGTCACCGTCCTGCTGATTGCTATCGACGATGTCCCGCAAGTCCTCGTGCAGTGCCTTGAGTTGCGGCGTACCGATCGGACCCAGGTTGGCGTGCCAGACGCTCCGGGCCTGCTCGTACTTCAGCAACGCCGCCTCGCCCAGGAGCGCCTTCTGTTTCAGGGTGAGCAGTTCCGGCGGCTGCCGCTTCGGCGCCTCGGCAAGAGCCCGTAGGCCCTCCTTCCGGGAGAGCGTGAGGTTGTCCAGCGGCGGGTTCTCGGGGTGGGGCGGCATCATGCGTCCTCCAGGGCATCGTCGTAGAAGTCCCCGTCGTCATCGGGGCCGTCGAGTTCGTCGTCCTCGTCGTCGTAGCTGGGCACCGGGCCCTCATACGGCTCGGCCTCGCCCACCTGGGGCTCCTCCGCGTCTTCGTCTTCGTCTTCGTCGTCGCCGGTGGCGGCGGCCAGGATCCGGGCGACGGACGGCAGCGCGCGTACGTCGTCCCACACGGTCTCCGGCAGGTCGAAGGCGGACTGTTCACGGGCCTGGCGCAGGGCAAGCCGCCGCTCCGGCAACGTCAGCCCCAGTCCCAAGTGCCACCGTTCCAGGAGCTCGGCTACCGCGGTCTCGTCGTCGGGGAAGGGCGACTTCTCGCCCGCCATCTTCCGGGCGAGTTCGATGGCTCCCTCGCTGATCGGGAACTTCAACGCCGGCGCGTGCTCCCACTCAAGGGCGTGCCAGCGGCGGGTGTCCGGGCGCCGGAAGTAGATGTAGTTGATGTTGTCCGGGTCGACCTGGATGGGCCACATGCCCTTGGCCTTCACCCCGGTGTACTCGCTGCTCTCGCCCCGGTAGCCGTCCAGCCCGGGGCCGTTGTAGCGGCACTTGCGGATCTCGACACCGTAGTGGTGCAGCGGCTTCCACTCGGTCTTGAGGAACTCGAAGCCGAGCGCGGGGTCGCGTGGCACCTCGACGTACCCGGCGCGGGCAATCCCGTGCTCGAACATCATCGCCGGCGACAGCCGCTGGCCCGGCACGTTCGCGTCGAGGAGCCCCCTACGCGGCCGGTGGTGATACGTGCAGGCCACCCACTCACGGATGATCGCCTCCAACTCGTGGAGGAAGAAGAACGCCGCGTCCTCCGGCCGCTCGCCCCGCGAGAACACATCCGGCCCCTTGTACCCGGGCAGCGACTCCAGCAGCCCCTCGCGCAGGGTCTTGAAGAATC
Source organism: Streptomyces sp. V3I8 (assembly GCF_030817535.1). NCBI lineage: Bacteria > Bacillati > Actinomycetota > Actinomycetes > Kitasatosporales > Streptomycetaceae > Streptomyces > Streptomyces sp. V3I8. Next base: position 7,942,513 of record NZ_JAUSZL010000002.1, read on the forward strand.
GCTCAAGCGGACCTTTGTCGCGGCCCGTTCGCAGGCGAGCCGGCTGGATCGACAGACCAAGACGCTGGCACACCGAGGTGATGTGCTCGCTGATGTACGGCTTGCCGTGGTCGACCACGATGGTCTCGGGAACCAGCGCCGGGCCCGCGACTCCTTTCGCCTCGCCGTCCTCCGGGTCTTCCTTGGCGTCCTTCTCGAGCGCCTTGCGCTCGACGAAGACGGTGCGGGGGATGCCGTGATCGGGCCAGACCGCCCACGATGGCCAACCCTTGCCTGGCGGCCGTGGACGATAGGTCTGAAACAGCACCGCCGCGACGTCGATGGACTGCGTGGATACCGGCGTCACCCGGATCCCCGTGACGCACCGGTCGTACCAGTCCATCGCGACGGTCAGCTCGGCCTGCACCCACTTCAGCGTGATCGGGTCCATCGCGAAGACGTCCAGGCGCGTCGTGTCCATCAGCAGGTACTCGCCCGGCCTGGTCGGTCGCAGCTTTCCGTACGCGCCCGGCGGCCGGGAGGCGATGTCCCGGTTGCGTTTCGTGCTGAGGCGGAACGTCGGCAGCCGCCGCTCCAGCTCCTCCAGCCACCGGTACGCGGTCGCCCGGGTCGGCAGCTTCACCTCGCCCTTGCCGTAGCGGGCTTCCAGTCGCGGGCCGACGGCGCGGATCACCTTCGCGCGGGTCGGTTTTGACTCCGACTCCTGCCCGTGCTCGGCCATGATCTCCAGGGCCATCTCCACCCACCGCTCATCGGCCCGGCCGAGCCTGCCCATGTCCCCGCTCCCGCGATCCGGGCCGCCGTGCACCAGCCCGGCCTCGCGGTCAAGCAGGAAGGCGCGCACCCATCGCTTGATGGTCCGCACGCTCACGCCCACCTCGGTGGCCTTCGTTTCGTAGCGCTGCAGCTTGGGCACCGTGGCCGCGTACTGGGGCCGCGGCTCGCCCGGCTCCGGCGCCTCCTCACTGCCCGAACGAAAGCCGGTCAGAACCTCGTTGACATGGGCCGCCCGTTCCCTGACCTCGGCCAGCTCCTCCTCGCTGAGCAGAGCGAACAGCACCGAGGCCCTCTCGCCGTCATCGTCGGCCTCCGGCCCCGGCCCGGTCGCGATGACCGTGGCCCGGCCCGAGGAGAGCGCCACTCTCAAGGACAGCCGGAACCTGCGGTCGGCCCCATCGCGGACCAGGAGCTCGTTGCCCGCGGCCGAGCCGAACATCTCTTCCACCACGACGACTTCGCCGTCGTACTTCAGCCTCGTGCCCACCCCGACACGTACCGCGGCTCCGTTCACATGTCCTCCCGAACGAGATCCCCGTATTCGATAGGCCGGTTCGTCGTCACCGTCGTCGAGCTCGGACTCGTCGATGGGATGAGGAAGGTCGCGTCGACCGGAGCCGACCACCGTGGCCGGCCCCTGGCCCAGGACGTGCCGCTGGGACAAGACCTCCGTCAGGTCGGTCACGAAGTGCTGGCTCCACAACAGCCGCAGCACGGCGGCCCGTACCTTCCAGGCGGGGTGTAGAGGGAAGGCGTGAAACGCCTCGCCCAGGGTCGCCCCGTGCAGATCCGCCTGCCGTATCTCCACGATCAGGTCTTCGTCGAAGAGCCAGTCGCGCCGATAGCCCGCGAGGAAGCGCAGGTTGGCCAACTCGCCCTCGGGCGGCTCGGACCACACTTCGAAGTCCCAGCCGTGCGACAGGACGACCTCGCGGGCCCAGTCGAGCGCGAAATTCACCTTCGGCCGGGTGAGCAGGTGCCGCGGCTTGACGTCCACGACCAGTGGAACGTCCTGCTCGCGCAGCACGAGGTAGTCCGGGACGTGGCGACGCTTCCGCCCGTCCACGGTGGTGGTGAGGAGGAACGGCTGGGCGAAGACGGCCGTCACGTTCTGGTCGAAGTCGGCGTAGAGCAGGCGTGTCAGCTCAAGGCGGGACTCGTAGACGACGTGGTCCCGCATGTGTGGAAGACCAGTGCGTGCCGGAGTAGTGCTTCTGCCCGTTGCGCCAGCGGAACGTACGCCACGGGATGGAGGGCTCGAAGACATCGACTCCCGACGTCGACCAGATCAGGTTCTCGTCGATCTTTCCGTTCGTACGACGGAGACTCATCGAGACTTCGTCGATCACCCGCGACATGCCCCGCCTCCGAGCAGCCAGAGCGGGGCGCAGAGCTCCCGGACTCGACCAGCTGCGACGTCTCTACGATCGAGCTGAAGGGGACCGCTGCATAGAACAGGACCGGGAACAGCACTACGACGAGTGAACGATCAGACAGCAGTTCGTCTCACCGCGCTGTCCTTTGGGCCGGACAAAGGCCACTGTCAACAAGAAAGGGACATGCGAAATGCGAACCTACAAGGGTCTGGGCCAGCGGGAGCTCGTGAGAGGTGACGAGGTTCGGCAGGGCTGCCTCAGGGATCGGGCCCGCGACAGCGGCCGACACGGACAACACGGCCAGGCAGCCCAGGGCCAGAGGGACAGAGCCTGTGTGAAATGCGGCCAGCAACCCGACGACCGGCGCGATCGCACCCAGGTCGCATGCGATCCGCAGGCGTTGCCGGTCGAATCGGTCAGTGAGCGGGCCGATCAACGGCAGTAGCAGAACCCCCGGGAGTGAGTTGACGGCGAACAGCAGTGCCGTCCAGCCCGGTGAGCCCGTGCGGTGGTAGACGAAACTGCTCAGGGCGACGAAGGTGAACCAGTCACCTGTCAGGCTGAGCGCGGAAGCAGAGAAAAGGCGTCGGAATTCGGCATTGTCACGCAGTAGCGCGACCGGACTTCCGTGAGAGCGGCGGAGTGCGAATAACACCCGGTGACTCCAGCGGTGATGGCGTCCCAAACAATGACCGGGACGAACGACGGAGATGACGTCGTGTGTGCTCCAGGGCTTGAGTGGCCGTGGAACAACCGCTGATCAGTCACAGAGGCGATACATGGCAGGCATGTTATTACTGGCGCCTCCGCTTACGTCCGGAGGCTGCGAGAACTGCACCTGCCGGCGAGCATGATCTCTGGTGGCACGTCTGACGAGCTCGTTGTGAACCGTCCCGCTATCCGGCTCATCAGTCCCTCGAACGCCTCCTGCCGGCGGGCAGGGTCTACGCTGTGACCTGCGGCCACAGCGTGATCGTTTGTCTTCACACACCGATGATCAACGGGTGGCCGCACCCGTCTCCACAACGCGTCGGGGTCGCGCAGCGTCCGCCCGCCGTCCTGTGTCAGGAGGACATGTGCAACGTGGCGAAGTCTGGTGGGCGGAGTTCGACGAGCGGCGGCCGGTCGTGCTGCTGTCAGGAGACGACGCGTCCGGGATCCAGGTGATGCAGGTCGTCGCTCGGGCGGGTGTCGACATCACCGGTCTGGGCGTCGAAGTGGCAGTAGGCGCCGTGGAAGGACTGCCCTTTGAAGGCGTGCTTCGGTTCGCGTTCCCGCGTCCGGGCTTTACCCCTTGCACGTGGCTGACCACCGTGTCCCGGGACGACCTGATCGAGCGGGCGGGCGCCCTGTCCTCCGCGAAACTCAGCGAGATTGAGAACGCCCTCCATCTCGATGAGCAGGCGAAGGTGTGGACCCCGGCGACGACCGCGAAGCTCAGCGAGATAAGGAACGCCCTCCGCCTCGGTGGACTCGGGTAGGCGGAGAAGGAAACGGACGCCCGCGACGGCGTGGTCGGTCTCGTCCAGATGATCGACGCTGCCGGCTGCCTCCTCAGCACCCCTCACGATCGAGATCACGAAGTACTGAGCCGTTTCCAAGCCGGCCGTTCTGGTGGCGAGTTGGACATTCCTGCGCAACGACGAAGCTCCTGGTAGACGGGTTCTCGACCAAGATCACCCGTGTGCGCCAGGAGCTTCACGTGCTTGTCCACCCGTCCTCGATTGATCTGTCCAGCCGCACTTTGCGGTTCCTGACGGGACAACTGACCGTGCGTCGTAAGGAGATCGGGACGCGGTGGCGACGTCTCTGCGCTGCACGTCAGGCTCTGCTCGCCCTGGCTTATCTGCGGTGCGGTGACACCTACGCCCAGCTCGCCGCCGGGTTCGGTATCGGGATCGCGACCGTCTACCGCCACATACGTGAAGCCGTCGAGGTCCTGTCCACCCTCGCCCCGTTCCTGGCCGAGGCGGTGAGGGCGATCCGAGCGAAGGCGTTCGTCATCCTCGACGGCACCCTGCTGCCGATCGACCGCGTCGCCGCCGACACTCCCTACTGTTGAGTCGGCACGGAGCGCGGTGCCGGTGTTGCCACCGGTCCGTTTCTCCGTGCCGCTCGCCGAACCCGGCGTGCGGCTCTCACCGCACCGGGCTCTCCACGGTCTCTGCCGTTCAAGCGTGGTTGAGTGTCCAGGGGTTGACTCGAACGGGCTTCGGGCCGGTGGAACCGGGGCGGCGACGGTGGCGTCGATGCCAGCTTTGGCCATGGGGCTGCGATGACGGCCGGTTGACCTGGCCTGCGGGAGGGAGGCGGCGGAACGGACCTCGACGGATCGCCCGCCAGTGCCCGGCGGCGTCCGACGTCGACGCCGTGTTCAGTCCCCGGGCACGTGGCGGGCTGATCTGTCTGTGCCGTACGCGCGCTTCAGATGGAGATGACGATCTTGCCGCGTGTGCGGCCACGCTCGGCGTGCGCGTGGGCGTCGGCGATCTTCTCCAGGGGGTAGCTCTCTTCGATGCGGGGTGTGTAGCGGCCTTGCCGACCCAGTTCGGCCGCCGCGGACAGGAGGGTCGAGTCGTTCTCCGCGTTGACCACATGCGTGCCCAGGCGCTCCCCGCGCGCGTGGTCGGCGACCGTCGCGACGCGCGTCGGGTCGCCCGTGATCGCGACGAGGTCGTCCAGGGATCCGGAAGCCGCGGTGTCGAGGACGATGTCGACGCCGTGCGACGCCAGCACGGAGAGGCGCTGTGCGAGGCCCGGGCCGTACGTTGTGGGCGTGGCGCCGAGCGAGGTGAGCAACTCGTGGTTGCGTTCGCTCGCTGTCCCGATCACGGTGGCACCCTGCGCCACAGCGATCTCGACAGCGGCACTGCCCACCCCTCCGGCCGCGCCCTCGATGAGCAGGGTGCACCCTGCCAGAGAGCCGAGCGCGTTCAGCCCGCCCATCGCGGTCACCGCAGCGAGACCGGCTCCCGCGGCCTGCTCGTCGCGCCACTCGGCGGGGACGGCGGCCCAGGCCGAGAGAACGGCCAGCTCGGCAGTAGCGCCGGTGACACCACCCAGTCCGAAGACGCGGTCACCGATGCTCACTCCCTGTACGCCGTCACCGATCTCGTCGACCACGCCGGCGGCATCCCGCCCGGGAATGGCAGGCAACTCCACTGGAAGGAACCGGTGCAGGGCGCCGGCGCGCAGCTTCCAGTCGATGGGATTGACGCTGGCCGCCGCGACCCGGACACGGATCTCGCCAGGTCCGGGATGAGGGTCGGGCGCCTGCTCGATCACCAGGTTGTCCACGCCGCCGTACTCGTGGAAGCGAGCTGCACGCATAATGTCCTGCCTTACCTTTTTGGTCCGAAGTGACGCATTCCTTCGGTGTCCGCTACTCTAAAACCTGACATTGACGTGAGGTGCAAGTCGGCAAGCCGGAATTCCCCGGCCGGAGGAGGGCAGATGCGGATCGGTGAGGTCGCCGAGCGAGCGGGGGTGAGTGTGAGAGCCCTGCGCTACTACGAGGAACAGCATCTGCTCCCCGCCGACCGCAGCGCCGGTGGCCAGCGGCACTACCCCGAATCCGCCGTCGCCCGCGTCAGGCTGATCCAGCAGCTGTACGCCGCGGGCCTGACAAGCACCACAGTCCGCGACGTACTGCCGTGCGTGGACGCGGGCGAGGTGCCCCCTGGCCTGCTGGACCGGCTGACGGCCGAACGCGCACTCGTCGACCAGCGGATCACCGACCTGCTGACCGTGCGCAACCGGCTCGACGACGTCATCGGTGTCGCGCGGAACCCAGACTCTGACTGTGCGCACGAACAGTGACCTGAGCCAACGCGCGAACCTGACGTCACGCTCAAGGGCTTGTTGACCGCGCTGCTGCAGCTGACCGGTCACGTACACACCGTCTCACTGCTGTCGGACCTGACAGCCCTACAAGAGGCTCCAGGTGAAGGCCGGATCGCCGGGGACGGTGCCCGACTTCTCGAAGAGATCATGGGCCGCGCGCGGTGCGGGTGGGCTGGGGCCATGCGTGGTGCTCGGCCCGTTCGAGCCGGTAGTTGGACATCTTGTGCTTCACGACGCGGGGCTGGCTGCGGAGCCGTCTGGCGGGCAGGAGCCTTGCCAGTAGGTTCTCTTGGAGGATCTGCAGTGCTCTCACCGGAAGCTCAAGGGGAAAACCGCCCGGAGCGGGGGTCACGCTGCGCCGGGCGGAGCGCAGAGTTTCGGTGAACGAGATGCGGTCGGGGTCGAGTTCACGGGTGGCAGAGATTCAGGTTCTCACCATGAGTTCGCGCAGTGCGTGGTGGACCAGGAGGTGAGCTCAGACCTGCTGGAGGACGCCGTCGGGGGTCTTGCTGCTGAGGGCGACCTTCGCGCCGCACTGGCAGGTCTTGAGCTCGGCGAAGACGGCTTCGATCTCCCAGCGCTCACAGTGGAGAGCGGCCAGCTGCCCGGCAGGATCCGTCGTGCAGGAGTGTGTGCACGGGCAGGACGCGGTTGGCCGGCACTCGCCACAGCAGGTCGGCGCCGGTGGCGGGAAAGGCCCGCCACAGCGGGACGCCCAGGAACTCGCGGTCGGCCGTAACCAGCTGGCCTGCACTGCAGGAGCGGGGCGGGCGGCCCACGAGAGTCACCTCACCGATGCGGCAGCCCGCGCGAGTTCCGCATCCAGCACCGCGTGAGTACTCACTTCCACCAGGACTGACATCAGGACTGCCATCCGCACCTGGACGAAGGCACTGCGAACCGTTCCATGACCGTTGCCGGGACGGCCGAAAGCCACCTGGTCGGCTTCGGTATCGGCGACGTTCCAGCAGGCCGCGTCGACGGCCAGCACCCGCAGACCCCGCCACAACGCACCCGGTGTCGCCTCGGTCGCCACGGGTTTCGCAGTCGCCGCGAACAGCACGTGCAGCAGCTCGGACCGCAGCCTCTGGCGGGTTCTGGACAGCTAGGACTTCGCCGGAACGTGCCACTCACCCAGCGGTCCCAGCCCTCGCAGACCCGCCACCAGGTGCCGCATGACCTCCAGACACGGAGCGGGCGAGAACAGTGCCGACCCCAACACGAAGTACACCACCAACCGCGCGGGAAGCAGACGCCCACGTTGCTCCGCACGTCCGTACGCGGCCACCACCCGGTCCACCAATCCTGGCGGATACACCCAGGTCAACAGGCCCAGACCCGATAAGTCAGACGCACTCGCATCATCCGTACCACCCCCGGCACCAGCTCCCAACCAGCCTACGACCACGACAAAAGCAACGGCATTGGCTCTAGAGCTCATTGGCTCTAGAACTCATTGGCCCTGGAGCTCATTGGCCCGGGCGGCGATCTGGGCGGCTTCGCGCAGCTCCGCTTCCCGGATGGCCGAGGCCGCGGCGTCCGTAGCTCGACCCGGACGATGTCTTCGGCGCCCAGGCCGTAGACGGTGCCCGGCGACGTAGCGACGAGCAGCTGGGACCGGTGGCCGCCTTGTCCGGTATGGACGACCGCAGCTGCCGCATCGTGGTCTGCGTGAACATGCTCGCCTTGACTGCTGTCAGCCCTGGTCCGTGCCTCCTTGGCGTAGAGCCCGCAGGGTTGTGCCCCGGCGGTGGCGGACCAGTTTCCGCAAAGTGCTGGTGTTGCGGTAGCCGACACGGTCAGCGATGGCGTCAGGGCTCAGGGATGTGGTGCGCAGCAGGAATGTCGCCTCGTCGAGGCGGATTTCCTGGACGAAGTCCAGAGGTGACATGCCGATCACCGACTGGGTGGTGCGCTGCAGTGTCCGTTCACTTATGCCCAGAGCCTGGGCAGCTGTCCTGAGTGAAGGTGAGTCGGACATGTGATTGCGTGCCCAGCGCTCGAACGCGGCTACCACAGGATCGGCTTGGGCCAGCAGGGTCGGAGCGGCGAAGGCGGCTTGCGAGGGACGGTCCCCGATCAGGAGATATCGGGCAACCGTATCGGCCAGGGTTGGGCTGTGGCGGTGCACTACGGACAACGCAAGGTCGATGTGCGCAAAGGCCGCGCCAGCTGTGGTGACGGGGCCGTCGTGGACCAGGGTTCGCGAGTCGTCCAGGTGCACCTTCGGGTAGCGGGCGCGGAAGGCCGGCCCCGCCCACCAACTGGTGGTGGCGCGTCTCCCGTCAAGAACTCCGGACTCCGCCAAGAAGAAGCTGCCGGTACACGCGGCTGCGAGTTCGGCCCCGGTCGCGTGTGCCTCGCGTGCGAGCGCCGGAACCCACGCGTTGGCGTCCGACCGCACACTCGCGATGATCCGGTCGACGCTTTCGAGCCCGACCGCAGGCAGCAGCAACAGGTCTGGGCTGTCGGCCAGTTGGGCAACGGGCCGGGTTGTCAGGAGCAGTCCGTTGCCCGTGCGGACCTGAGAACCGACACTCACCGTGGTCACGGCGAACGGGACGGAGGCCGACCCCTGTTCCCTCACCAGCATGTTGGCCGCTCTGAGCACATCAAGGACTGCGCAGAGTCCGGAGTCGAAAATTCCGTCCACAACAGCAACAGCAATTCGCATGACGGAAACAGTACTGAAGGAGTCGCTTCCGCCACTTCAGGGCGGATCACGGTCCCCGTACCTTCATCGGTAAGCGGTGCGGAACGATCACTTATCCCTGCACCGTCCACCATGAACCAAGCCCTCCGGACGAGATGTCCGGGCAGAACGAAGGACGACGACATGACGCTCAAGCTGGGTGTGCTGGCACTGCTGAAGGCCAAGCCGGGCAGTGAGAACGAGCTCGCGGCATTCCTGGAGAGCGGGGGCAAGATCGTGGCCGACGAACCCGCTACCCGCACCTGGTACGCATTCCAGGTCGACGACAGCACCTTCGGGATCTTCGACACCTTCGAGGATGAGGCCGGCCGACAGGAACACCTGAACGGGAAGATCCCCGCTGCCCTCGGCGAGATCGGCGACTCCCTGCTCGCCGACGCCCCCGATATCCGTCTGACCGACATCCTCGCCGTGAAGGACGGCTCCTACTGAGGTTTTCGGGGTGGGGCCGGTGGTGCGAGGGTCGAACCGGTGGCGGTGAGGCAGCCGTCGACCAGGTGGGGTCGGAGCCGGATCCTGCGTAAGTGCCTGATGCTGTCGGGGATCTTGTTCCCGATGGGCGGCAACGGGGCAGGTGGTACCTGGAGCCCTGGTCGTATCCGAGATCCCCGACAGCATCGGGCACCGAAGGTCCGCGGCGCGCTCGGGCGGGCAGTCCTTGAGCACCAGGACGACCAGCGGGGCGCCCTCCGCGCTCGGGCGATCGGCCAGGTGCGCGGCGAGCAGACGAGCGTGCAGGTGCGGGTCGGCCTGGCCGATCCGGGCCCATGTCCGCAGCCGTTCCGTGAGCGGGAGTCCGGCGGCGGCATCCGCGGTCGCGAGGATGAGGATCGGCCCTGCAGAGACGTACCGCACCCGCATGCCTCTCCAACAGCCGGGAAAACAGCGGGGACTCAAGGGTTCCACGGTCTGTCCGGCCGGCAGGCGCCGGGGCGGGCCGTGATCAGCTCTCGATACGGGGGCAGAGCCGGTCGCAGTGGTAGAACACAGACGTGATGACACGTGGGGCAGCGGCCACGGCCACTGCGAGATCCGCCGGATCGAGGTCGCCACCGGTCAGTGGCTTGCTCTTCCCCGGCGCCTGCCAGGCGGTCCGGATCAAGCGCCACCGCACCGACCGCGAGACCGGCAAGGTCACCGTCGCCACCGTCTGTGCGGTCACCGGTCGGCATGAGCTGCCCGGTGTGGAGGGTACGTACAGCGGGGTGACGATCGCGATGGAAGAGCGAATCGTTGGATATCTCCATGGGGTATCTCCAGGGAGTCTGGGAGAAGGAGGTGGTGGGAGCCGGGCTGTGGACACCCGCATTTCCCCTGCCTCTCCCAGACGAACCGGCGAAACCCGCTCCGCCGCTGTTCAGCGGCCTTCCCACCCTGGAGTGCTAGTGATTGTCGTCTGGATCAACGGGGCGTTCGGTGCGGGGAAGACCACCACCGCACGGGAACTGATCGACCTGATCCCGAACAGCACACTCTTCGACCCGGAACTCATCGGTGCCGGGCTGGCGCGCCTGCTGCCCGCCAAACGTCTCGCCGAGGTCAACGACTTCCAGGACCTGCCGATCTGGCGGCGACTCGTGGTGGACACCGCGGCCGCGATGCTCTCCGAGCTCGGCGGCGTGCTCGTGGTTCCCATGACGCTGCTCCGGCAGGACTACCGCGACGAGATCTTCGGCGGCCTCGCGTCCCGCAGGATCGCGGTACGCCATGTGCTCCTCGCCCCGGCGGAAACGATCCTGCGCGAGCGAATAGCCGCCCGGGAGGTCCCGCCGGACCTCCCCGACGGCGAGATACGGGTGCGCCAGTGGGCGTACGACCAGATCGAGCCCTACCACGCCGCCCTTGCCGGCTGGCTCGCCACGGACACCCACACCGTCGACAACGGCACGCTGACCCCGTACGAGACCGCCGTACGCGTCGCCGAGGCCGTGAACGGCGGATCCGTGCCGGTCTGCGACATCGTGCAGACCCCCGAACCCACCGCGGAGACCGTGGCGGCGGGGGTGCTCCTCTTCGACGAGCAGGACAGGGTCCTGCTCGTCGACCCGACGTACAAGGCCGGCTGGGAGTTCCCCGGCGGCGTCGTCGAGTCCGGCGAGGCACCCGCGCGCGCGGGTATCCGCGAGGTGGCCGAGGAGACCGGCATCCACCTCACCGACGACCCCCACCTGCTGGTCGTCGACTGGGAACCGCCGGTGCCCCCCGGCTACGGCGGTCTGCGCCTCCTCTACGACGGCGGCCGGCTCGACGGCGGCTCCGCCCGCGGCATGCTGCTGCCGGGCCCCGAACTGCGCGGCTGGCGCTTCGTCACGGAGGAGGAGGCCGCCACGCTCCTGCCGCCCGTCCGCTACGAACGCCTGCGCTGGGCGCTGCGCGCGCGGGAACGGGGGGCGGCGCTGTACCTGGAGGCGGGGGTGCCGAGAGGCTAGCCGTACCGCCGGCCGGCCTCTCGGCTCGTCTTCCGGCTCGTCTTCCGGACGGCGGCACGCCGCATGCCGGAAGACGTCGGGCACGCCCGGACGAAGGGCGGGCCCGACGACCGGGCTCAGCCGGCGGCGTACTTCGTGAGGAAGAGCGCCTCGGCGACAGCCAGCCGCTCCAGCTCCTCGGGCGACACGCTCTCGTTCACGGCATGGATCTGCGCCTCCGGCTCACTGAGCCCTATCAGCAGGATCTCCGCCTGCGGGTACAGCGACGCAAGGGTGTTGCACAGCGGAATGGACCCGCCCTGCCCCGCGTACTGCATCTCCGCCCCGTCGTACGCGGCACTCATCGCCTCCGCCATCGCCGCGTACGCGGGACTCGTGGTGTCGGCACGGAACGCCTGGCCCTGCCCCGTCTGCTCGATGCTCACCCGCGCCCCCCACGGGGTGTGGGCCTCCAGGTGGGCCTCCAGCAGCTTGGTGGCCTCGACGGCGTCCACGCCCGGCGGCACCCGCAGGCTGACCAGCGCGCGGGCGCCCGCCTGCACGGACGGGGTGGCGCCGACGACCGGCGGGCAGTCGATGCCGAGCACGGTCACGGCGGGCCGCGCCCAGATGCGGTCGGCGACCGTCCCGGAACCGATCAGCCCGACCCCGTCGAGCACCTTGGCGTCCTTGCGGAACTGCGCCTCGTCGTACTGCAGGCCCTCCCACCGCGACGTGCCCGTCAGCCCGTCGACCGTCGTCGACCCGTCCTCGGCGCGCAGGGAGTCCAGTACGCGGATCAGCGCGCCCAGCGCGTCGGGCGCCGCGCCGCCGAACTGCCCGGAGTGCAGGTTGCCTTCGAGGGTGTCGACCTGGACACGGAGCAGCGTCATGCCGCGCAGCGCGGTGGTGACCGTCGGCACACCGACCCGGAAGTTGCCGGCGTCCCCGATGACGATCGTGTCGGCGTCGAGCAGCTCCGGGTGCTCCTCGGCGTACCGCTCGAGGCCGCCCGTGCCCTGCTCCTCCGACCCCTCGGCGATCACCTTGACGCCGACCGGCACGCCGCCGTTCGCCTTCAGGGCGCGCAGCGCCAGCAGATGCATGACCAGGCCGCCCTTGCAGTCGGCTGCCCCGCGCCCGTACCAACGGCCGTCCCGCTCGGTCAGTTCGAACGGCGGCGTCCGCCAGCCGGCCTCGTCGAGGGGCGGCTGCACGTCGTAGTGCGCGTACAGCAGGACGGTCTTCGAGCCCTCGGGGCCGGGCAGGTGGCCGTACACCGACTGCGTCCCGTCCGGGGTGTCGAGCAGGGCGACGTCTTCGAAACCCTCGGCGCGCAGCGCATCGGCGACCCAGTTCGCGGCGCCCTCGCTCTCGCTGCGCGGGAACTGCTCGAAGTCCGCCACCGACTTGAAGGCCACCAGCTCGGTGAGCTCCGCCTTCGCCCTGGGCATGAGGGAGGCGACGGTCTCGGCGACCGGATTCGACGGCATGGGCACGCTCCTCGTGGGTGCGACGTTGTGCGTACGGGTGGGTGCGGATGCGCGCGTACGGATGTGCGCCGCATACGCTGCCGATCCTCCCACAGCGGTCTTCGCCGGACGCCGCCGTAGGATGCGTGGAGCAGGTGCGGCAGGCGGCTGGATCGGAGCAGCAGACCATCGTGAGCAGCGAGAACTCTTCGGACGACGGACAGGACGACGGGCAGCGGGTGTGGGACGTCGTCGTGGTCGGGGCGGGGCCGGCGGGCGCCTCGGCGGCCTATGCGGCAGCGGTCGCGGGACGGCGCGTCCTGTTGCTGGAGAAAGCGGAACTGCCCCGCTACAAAACGTGCGGCGGCGGCATCATCGGACCGACCCGTGACGCACTGCCGCCCGGATTCGAACTGCCCTTCCGGGACCGGATCCACGCGGTCACGTTCTCGCTGGAGGGGAAGTTCGCGCGGACCCGGCGCTCCAAGCAGATGCTCTTCGGGCTCATCAACCGGTCCGAGTTCGACCAGCAGCTCGTCGAGCACGCGCAGAAGGCGGGCGCCGAGCTGCGTACGGGGGCCACGGTCTCGCGGGTCGAGCAGCACGGCTCGGCGGTCCCCGACCGGCGCTCGGTCGCCGTCGTCCTCCAGGACGGCGAGACGCTGCTGGCGCGGACGGTGGTCGGCGCGGACGGCAGCGCCAGCCGGATAGGGGCACATGTCGGGGTGAAGCTCGACCAGGTCGACCTCGGCCTGGAAGCGGAGATCCCGGTGCCGGAGACCGTCGCGGAGGACTGGAAGGGCCGGGTCCTCATCGACTGGGGTCCTCTTCCGGGCAGTTACGGCTGGGTGTTCCCCAAGGGCGACATCCTCACCGTGGGGGTGATCTCGGCCCGGGGCGAAGGCGCCGCCACCAAGCGGTACCTGGAGGACTTCATCGCCCGGCTCGGCCTCGCCGGCTTCGAGCCCAGCGTCTCGTCCGGGCACCTCACGCGCTGCCGCGCCGACGACTCGCCGCTGTCGCGGGGGCGGGTGCTGGTGTGCGGGGACGCGGCGGGACTCCTGGAACCGTGGACCCGCGAGGGCATCTCCTTCGCGTTGCGCTCGGGGCGGCTCGCGGGGGAGTGGGCGGTGCGGATAGCGGAGGCCCACGACGCGGTGGACACCCGGCGGCAGGCGCTGAACTACGCCTTCGCGATCAAGGCCGGGCTGGGCGTGGAGATGAGCATCGGCAAGCGGATGCTCGCGATCTTCGAGCGCCGGCCCGGGGTGTTCCATGCGGCGCTCACCGGCTTCCGGCCGGCGTGGAAGGCGTTCGCGGGCATCACCCGCGGGTCCACCTCGCTGGGCGAGATGGTGCGGTCGCACCCGATGGCGGAGCGCGCGCTGACGAGGCTCGACCGCTGACGGACGGCCTCCGGCGGCCGGCGGTCGACGGCTGAACGTGGGTGGTGGGCCCGGCCCTGGGCGGGCGAGAGGCGGCCCGGGACCGGTACCGGCGGACCTGGGAAACTCCAGGCGGTCAGGCGGTCAGGCGGTCAGGCGGTCAGGCGGTCGGGCGGGCGGCCGACGACCCGGCGTCGGCGGACCTGCCTCCGGCGGACCTGCCGCCGGAGGCAGGCGTCGCTCCTGACGGTGGCCCCGGTCCGCGCGCGTACTCCGCCGGGAGTACGCGTGATCACTTCGCCCGGCCGACGCTCCCGACCGGCCCCGGCGTCTAGCGTGGCGGGCATGGAAGAGCGGCGCCCACACCGGTGGGACGGACCCCCGTGGTGGAATCACCGTGCCGAGGAGGAAGAGGGCGCCGGGCACCCGCGCCCGCCCTGGCGTTCGACGCTGATGCTCACCGCCTTCGTGCTCCTCGGCAGCGGCTTCGCCGCCCGGGGACAGCCCGAGCGGGAGCGGCTCGACGCCCTCGCGTACGCCCTGCTCGCCGGGGGCGCGCTCCTGCTGCTGTGGCGGCGCCGGTGGCCGCGGCCCGTGCTCTGCGCCACCGCGGCCTCGGCACTCGTCTACTTCGGCGCCGGATACCCGTACGGACCGATCTTCCTCACGGTCGCCCTCGCCTGCTTCGGCGCGGTCGTCGCCGGGTACCGCCGCACGGCCTGGACCGTGCTCGGCGCCCTGTGGGCGGTCCACCTCCTGGCCGGGCACTGGCTCCACCCGTGGCTGCCGCCCGCGGGTGACCCGGCCGCCGCGTGGGGCGAGGAGGTCGCGACGGCCGCCTGGGTGGTGGCGGTCCTCGCGGTCTCCGAACTCGCCCGCGTCCGCCGCGAGCAGGGGGACCGCGACCGGGCGGAACGCCGGAGGGCGGCCGGGCGGCGCGCCGACGAGGAACGACTGCGCATCGCCCGCGAACTGCACGACGTCCTGGCGCACAGCATCTCGGTCATCAACGTCCAGGCGGGCGTCGGTCTCGCGCTGCTCGACTCCGACCCGGAGCAGGCGCGCAGCGCGCTCAGCACCATCAAGGCCGCGAGCAAGGAGGCGCTGGGGGAGGTGCGCCAGGTGCTCGACACGCTCCGCACGCCCGGTGACGCGCCGCGCGCGCCGGCACCCGGCCTCGACCGCCTCCCCGAACTCGTCGAACAGGCCGCGGGTGCCGGCCTGAGCGTCGCCGTCGAGCGCCGGGGCGGTGGCGGGGACCTGTCGCCGGGGACCGACCTCGCCGCGTTCCGCATCGTCCAGGAGGCGCTGACCAACGTCGTACGGCATTCCGGTTCGCGGCACGCGCGCGTGCGGGTGGACCGCACGCGCGCCGCGCTGCGGCTCCGTGTCGACGACGACGGCCCCGCGACCGGTGCGGAAGCGGGCGGCAGCGGCAACGGGCTGGCCGGGATGCGGGAGCGGGCCGCGGCCCTGGGTGGCACGATCGAGGCCGGACCGCGCGACGACGGAGGCTTCCGGGTCCTGGCCGTACTGCCGCTGCGGACCGCACCGGGGGCGCGGAAGCCCTCCGCCCTCGCGAAGCCCGAGAACCGCTCGAAGCCCGAGAAGGAGGACCGGTGATCCGCGTACTGCTCGCCGACGACCAGTCACTGGTCCGCGCCGGCTTCAAGGCGCTCCTCGACGCCCAGCCGGACATCGAGGTCGCCGGTGAGGCCGCGGACGGGGCGCAAGCCCTGCGAGGGGTACGCGAACTGCGCCCCGACGTCGTCCTGATGGACATCCGCATGCCGGTACTGGACGGCCTCGCGGCCACCCGCCGTATCACCGAGGACGCGGACCTGCGGGAGGTGAAGGTCGTCATGCTCACCACCTTCGAACTCGACGAGTACGTCTTCGAGGCGATCCGCGCCGGCGCGTCCGGCTTCCTCGTCAAGGACACCGAACCGGACGAACTCCTGCGCGCCGTCAGGGCGGTCGTCGAGGGTGACGCGCTGCTCTCGCCGGGGGTGACGCGTCGCCTCATCGCCGAGTTCGCGGCCCGCTCGAAGGAGCCGACGGCGGCCGGCGCGCCGGCCGGGCTCACCGAGCGGGAGCGGGAGGTGATGGCGCTGGTCGGCATCGGACTGTCGAACGACGAGATCGCGCGGCGGCTGGTGGTCAGCCCCCTCACGGCCAAGACCCACGTCAGCCGCACGATGGTGAAACTCGGTGCCCGGGACCGGGCCCAACTGGTGGTGCTGGCCTACGAGTCGGGGCTGGTGCGACCGGGCTGGCTGGGCTGATCCCCTTGCCGGAAGCGAAGCAGCACCGAGATCACCCGTACGAAGAAGAGGACGGCGGCAAGCGCGGTCCCGGCGGCGGGCAGGATCTTCTCCAGGGCCCGCGGCAGGTCGAAGAGCAGCGCGGGACCGGCGAGGACCCCGAACACCACGGCCGCGGCGAACACGGCGCTGGCCACCGCGTACCCGATCTCCACGGTGAACGCGTCCCGTTGGGACTGCGTCCGGCGCCCCTGGGTGCGTTCCATACGCGGAGTGTCACAGCTGTGCGCCCGGCGGGGCAAGGCAGCCCGCCGGGCGCAGGATTCGCCGGAGCCGGGATCAGTCGCGTACCGTCACGTGTCCGTCGGCCGCCGTCACCGTCGCCGTCGCCGTGATGTGTCCGTCGGCTGTCACCGCCTGTCCGTCGGTCTCCCGCGGTCGCTCCGGCGCCGGGACGGGGTCGGACTTGGCGACCAGGACCGTCGTCTGCTGCGGCGTACGCCGCCGGCGCAGTCCGGTGGCGGTGATCAGCAGGCCCGCCAGAGCGACCGCGGTCACCACGAGCAGACCGGGCCGGTAGCTGTCGAGGACGGCCTGCGGCGAGGAGTCGTCGGCGGAGCCCGCCGTCACGACGGCCGTCACGACCGCCAGGAAGATCGCCCCGCCCACCTGCACCGAGGTGTTGAGCAGACCCGAGACCATGCCCTGCTCGTGGTCGTCGACGCCGTCGGTGGCCTGGATGTTGAGCGAGGGGAAGACCAGCGCGCAGGCCGCGCCGATGAGCAGCATCGACGGCAGGATCACCGCCGCGTACACCGGTTCGAGGTCGACGCGCAGGAACAGCGCGTAGCCCACCACCATCAGGGCGAAGCCCAGCACGATGAGGCGCGGTGTCCCGAACCGGTCGACGATCGCGCCCATCTTCGTCGCCGAGAGCGCCACGAGCGCGCCCGCGGGCAGGAAGGCGAGGGCGGTGTGCAGGGCCGACCAGCCCAGCAGCGACTGCATGTACAGCGTGACGAGGAACTGGAAGCCGACGTACGAGCCGAAGAACATCATGGCGCCGAGCTGGGCCCGGACCTGGTTGCCGGAGCGCAGCACGCCGAGCCGGATCAGCGGGCTCGCGCTGCGCCGCTCGACGCGGACGAAGACGGTGAGCAGGACCGCGACCGCGAGGAACGACAGCAGCGTACGGGCCGAGGTCCAGCCCGCCTCGGACGCCTGGACGACGGTGAAGACGAGCAGCAGCATGGAGCCGGTACCGATGACGGCGCCCGGGATGTCGTAGCCGCGGTGGGTCCGGTCGCGCTCGCTGCGCGGGATGAGCTTCAGGCCGAGGACCAGGGCGACGACCGCGATGGGCGCGGGCAGCAGCATGGTCAGCCGCCAACTGGCCTCCGTGAGCAGCCCCGACAGGACGAGACCCATCGAGAAGCCGGTGGCGGCGCAGGTGGTGTAGATCGAGAGGGCGCGGTTGCGCAGCGGGCCCTGGGGGAACGTCGTGGTGATGATCGACAGGCCGGCGGGGGCGGTGAACGCGGCGCTCAGCCCCTTGATGAACCGGCTCGCGATCAGCAGCGGTCCGGAGTCGACGAGTCCGCCGAGCAGCGAGGCGAGGGCGAACACGCCGAGCGCCACCAGGAAGACCTGACGGCGGCCCAGCAGGTCGGCGGTGCGGCCGCCGAGGAGCAACAGGCCGCCGTAGCCGAGTATGTAGCCGCTGACGATCCACTGCAGGGTCGAGGTGGAGAGGTCGAGTTCGGAGCCGATGGACGGCAGGGCGACGCCGACCATCGACACGTCCAGCGCGTCCAGGAACATCGCGGCGCACAGCACCAGGAGGGTGCCCCACAGGCGGGGCGTCCAGCGTCCCTGGGGCGCGGGGGCGGTGAGCGGAGAGGTCATGCGGCACACAGTACATGCGCATGCATTAATTGCAAGCGCATTTAATTCCGCTGCAATAATCGCCGGTGCCCTGCTGAAGTGCGGCCATGACGGCGGCGGAGAGGGCCGAACGGGGGCTCGTGGAACAGTGGCGCGAGATCCTCGCGGTGCACGCGCGGACCCTGTGCGAACCGGACCGCGCCCTGCACCGGCACGGCCTGTGCGCGAGCGACTTCGAGGTCCTCGACGTGCTGGCCGCGGGCGCGGGCGTGTCCGTGGACGGCGGGCCGGCGTACCGCGTGCAGGAGATCGCCGAGCGGGTGCGTCTGAGCCGGAGCGCGCTGTCCCGGCTGATCGCCCGCCTCGCCGGGGACGGCCTCGTGGAGCGCTGTCCGTGCCCCGAGGACCGGCGGGGCGTACGCGTGTCGCTCACGGCGAAGGGGCGCGACCTGCACGGCCGGGTGCTGCCGCTCCGGCGGGCGGTGCTGGAGCGGATGCCGGCGGACGGTCCGCGGGACCGGGGGACGCCTGCGGGCCCGCAGGACTGAGGGGTCCCGCGGGCCCTCCGGGGCCGTACCCCGGCCGCCGGTCCGCAGGCCGCGCCCGGCCGGCGGCTCAGCCCCCGGCGTTGTCGTCCGTGTTCTTGTCCGTGCTCTCGTCCGTGGTCTCGTCGAAGCTCGCGAAGTACGCGGCGGCCATGTCCTCGTCGCCGTGGCCCTGGGCGGCGGCGCGGGCGAAGCGTTCGGCGCTCGCGGCCGCGACGTCGAGGCGGACCCCGTGCCGCTCGCCGGCCTCGACGATCAGCCGGGCGTCCTTGGCGGCGGTCGTCACGGCGAAGGACGCCGGCGACAGCCGCCCCTCCAGGATGAGGGCGCCCTTGGCGTGCAGGTAGCCCATGTCGAGCGGCCCGCCGGCGATGGTGTCGAAGAAGCTCTGCGGATCCACCCCCAGCGCCTTGGCCAGGGCGAGGGTCTCACCGGTCGCGTTGGTGGCCGCGACGACCCAGCTGTTGGCCACGAGCTTGAGGCGGGTGGCGCTCGCCGCCGCTCCGTCCTCGCCGGTCCACACCGTGCGGGCGCCGACCGCGTCGAAGACCGGCGTCACGGCGTCGCGGCCCTCGCTCGGACCGGCGGCCAGGACGGTCAACTGCCCCGCCTCGGCCGGCTGCCGGGTGCCGAGCACGGGCGCGTCGTAGAAGACCAGGCCCTTCTCGCGGGCGAAGGCGGCCAGCTCGCCGACGGACTCGATGCCCGCGGTCGTCGACTGCGCCCACGGGGTGCCGGCGCGCAGGGCGGGCGCGGCCTGCCGCATCACGTCCAGCACGGCCGGGCCGTCGTACAGCATGGTCAGGACGGCATCGGCGCCCTCGACGGCCTCGGCGGGCGTACCGGCGACGTGCACGCCGTCGGCGGCGAGCGGTTCGGCCTTGTCGCGGCTGCGGTTCCAGGCCCGGACGGTGTGCCCGGCGGCGGCGAGGTTACGGGCCATCGCGGCGCCCATGATCCCGGTGCCCAGGACACTGACAGTGAGCTTGTCGGTCATGACATCAACTTCCTGATCCGTTCGGTGCGGTGGATTCCACTGCGCGGTGGACACCACTGTGCCGTGCGCGGCGGCGTGACGGCGGCACGGGGGGCAGGCGCGGTCCCGGGTGTCGCGCTCGCCCACCCGGCCCGCCGGCCCGCCGGGCGGCCGTCGTCGGCCGGTGTCAGCCGTCAGCCGTCGGCCCGGGTCACCCCTCGCGTCCCGTACCCGATGACCGCCGCCACCGCCGCGAGCGCGGCCATGCTGGTCAGGGCGGCGGGCAGCGAGAACCGGTCCGCCATGAACCCGATGGCGGGCGGCCCGAGGAGCATGCCGCCGTACCCGAGGGTGGAGGCGGTGGCGACGCCGCCGGGGCCCGCCAGCGCGCCGGCGCGTTCGATGGCCACGGGGAACAGGTTCGCGAGTCCGAGCCCGGCGACGGCGAAACCGAGCAGGGCGGCCCACACGGAGGGGGAGAGCGCGCCGAGCAGCATCCCGGCCGAGGCCATGGCGCCGCCGGCGACGACGGTCCGGCTCGGCCCGAGCCGCTCCAGGAGCCCGGTCCCGGTGAGCCGGCCGACCGTCATGGCGAGCGCGAAAGAGGTGTAGCCCGCCGCGGCGACGCCCGGGTGGGCGCCCAGGTCCTGTTCCAGGTGCAGCGCGCCCCAGTCGGCCAGGGCGCCTTCGCCGTACGCCGTGCAGAGGGCGATCAGGCCGAAGACGACGACCAGCCGGCGGGTCCGTGCGTCCGGTCGGCGAGGAGGCCGCTCCCCGGCCGGCGCACGCTCGCCGACCGGCGCACGCTCCCCGGCCGGCATGCGCGTCCCGGGCCTCCCGGCGTCGGGCGGTACCGGGGGCGCGCAGCGCAGCAGGACGCGTCCCGCGCCGGCGGTCACCAGCAGCCCGATCACCGTCAGGCCCAGCAGGTGCCGCGTGGGGGACAGGGACCCCGCGACCAGTCCGCCGAGCCCCGCGCCGACCATGCCGCCCAGGCTGAAGGCGGCGTGGAAACTCGGCATGATCGGACGCCGCAGCACGGCCACCAGGTCGACGGCGGCACTGTTGAAGGCGACGTTGATCCCGCCGTAGGCCGCGCCGAAGACCAGCAGCACGGCACCGAGGGCGGAGGCGGAGTGGGTGAGCGGGGGCAGCGCGATGCCGAGCGAGAGCAGGACGCCGCAGACGACGGTCACGGGGTGGCTGCCGTAGCGGCGGCACAGGTGCCCGGTGAGCATCATCGTGATCACGGCTCCGGCGGACACGCCGAGCAGCGCGAGACCCAGCGCGCCGACGGAGGCGCCGGTCTGCTCCTTGATGGCGGGGATGCGGACGACCCAGCCCGCGAAGACGAAGCCGTCGAGGGCGAAGAAGACGGTGAGGGCGGTACGGAGCCTGGCGAGGTCACTGCTGTCGTGGCCCGGCACGGCGTTGTGCTTGCGGGCTTTGTTTATCGGCGGCACAAAATGAGGCTAGGTCGTGCCGGCGGTGTTGCCAAGAAAAGTTCAACTCCCGCTCATGGTTTACCAACGTGCGCCCATGATTGAGCAACCACAAGCGAGGAATGACCAGTTGGACATACGTTCCCCTCCGTGATCTCTGACCCGACATCCCCCATGGCCGCCCGCGCGGAGCGGACGGCATCGGCCGCCGAGGCCTTTGGCGAGACTCCTCCCGCCCGGCGTTCCCTTCTGCGCTCCGCGCTCACGGGCGCCGCGGTCCTCGGTGCGGGCCTGGCCGTCGGCGCCGGCCCCGCGACGGCGGCGCCCGCCGTGGCGCCCGCGCGCAGGCGGCCCGCCACCGCCGAGGAGGCGCTGCGGGAACTGGCGGCGGGCAACCGCCGCTGGCGCACCTTCCACGAGCGGCACCCGGACGAATCACCCGCCGTGCGGCGGGAATTGACGACCGGTCAGCACCCGTTCGCGCTCGTGCTCGGCTGCATCGACTCCCGGGTACCGCCGGAGCTGGTCTTCGACCAGGGCCTCGGTGACCTGATGACGATACGCAGCGCCGGCCAGGTCCTCGACGAGGCGGTGCTCGGCAGCCTCGCGTACGGCGTGCTCGAACTCGGCATCCCCCTGCTCATGGTGCTCGGCCACCAGTCGTGCGGAGCGGTGAGGGCCACGGTCGAGGCGGACGAGTCGGGCGCACGGCTGCCGAACCACATCCAGTACCTGGCGGACCGGATCAGCCCGGCCATCGACCGCACCGAGGAGGGCGACGCGCGCGTCGACGCCACGGTCGACGCCAACATCAGGCTGATCCGCGCCCAGCTCGCGGCGGAGCCGGACCTCGCCGCGAAGGTGGACTCGGGCGCGCTGGCCATCGTGGGCGCCCGCTACGAGCTGACCACGCAGCGGGTGCACCGGATCGGCTGAACCGTGAGGGCGGGGGAGACGACCACGGCCGTCTCCCCCGCCCTCACGTGATCAGGCCTTCGTGTGTTCGGGCTCCGCCCGCCCGGGTTTCGTCCCGCCCCGGCGCACGAGCCTCGTCAGCAGGGGCCAGAGGAGCAGCAGCGCCGTCACCGCGTACACCGTCACCGCGAACGGGGTGTTCACCAGGCCCGAGACGCTGCCGTCGCTGATCTGCAGGGCCCGGCGGAGCTGTTGTTCGGCGTTCGGGCCGAGGATGACGCCGATGACGGCGGGGAGCACCGGCAGGCCGTACCGCCGCATGCCGAAGCCGATCAGGCCGATGATCAGCAGGATCACCAGGTCGACGGTCTCGCCGCCGACCGCGTACGCGCCGACCGCCGCGAAGAACAGGATGCCCGCGTACAGGTAGGGGCGGGGGATGCGCAGCAGCTTCGCCCACACCGGGGCCAGCGGGAGGTTGAGGGCGAGCAGCAGGACCATCCCCACGAAGAGGGACGCGATCAGGCCCCACACCAGGTCCGGTTCGCGCTCGAAGAGGAGCGGGCCCGGCTGGATGCCGTACTGCTGGAAGGCGGCGAGCATGACGGCCGCGACCGCCGTCGTCGGCAGGCCCAGGGTCAGCATGGACACCAGCGTGCCCGCCGCGGAGGCGGAGGCCGCCGACTCCGGTCCCGCCACGCCCTCGATGGCGCCCTTGCCCCAGTCGTCCTTGTGCTTCGACAGGCGCTTCTCGGCGGCGTACGACAGGAACGTGGGGATCTCGGCGCCGCCCGCCGGGATGGCGCCGAACGGGAAGCCGATGAGCGGCCCGCGCAGCCACGGCTTCCAGGTCCGCCGCACATCGTCACGGTCCAGCCAGGGCCGGCCCACCGGGATCGGTTCGGCCGGCCTGCTCCGCAGGTGCGCCGCCACCCACAGGGCCTCGCCGATCGCGAACAGGCCGACCGCCACGATCACCACGTCGATGCCGTCGGCGAGTTGCAGCGAGCCGAAGGTCAGCCGCTGCTGGCCGGTCATCTGGTCCAGGCCGACGAGGCCGAGGGTCAGGCCGATGAGCAGCGACGCCAGCCCCCTGATCCGGGACGAGCCCAGGACCGACGTCACGGCGATGAACGCCAGCACCATGATGGCGAAGTAGTCCGGCGCGCCGATGTCCACCGCCAGGGCCGCGACCGTCGGGGCGAGCGCGACCAGCAGGACCGTACCGATCAGGCCGCCCGCGAAGTGGCCGATGGCGGCGGCCGCGAGCGCCTGCGCGCCCCGCCCCGACTTGGCCATCGGGTTGCCCTCCATGGCCGCGACCACGGCGGCGCTCTCGCCGGGCGTGTTCAGCAGGATCGAGGTGGTCGAACCGCCGAACATCGCCCCGTAGTAGATCCCCGCGAACATGATGAACGCGCCGATCGGCTCGAGTCCGTACGTCACCGGCAGCAGCAGCGCCACCGCCATCGCGGGACCGATGCCGGGCAGGACGCCGATCGCGGTGCCGAGCAGCACGCCGAGGGCCGCCCACAGGATGTTGACCGGGGTGAGGGCCGTACCGAAGCCGTCCATCAGGGAGTTGAGGGAATCCATGTCACAGCACTCCCATCAGCGGGCCGCCCGGCAGCGGCACGCCGAGCAGGTTGTCGAAGACCGCGTACGTGACGAGGGAGAGGACGGCCGCGATGAGCGGGTCCCGGTCGGCCCGGCGGCTGCCCAGCGCGAACGCGGCGCCCCAGAAGAGGAGCGCGCCCGCGACGGGGAAGCCGAGCGGTTCGATGAGGACGGCCGAGCCGAGGAACACCCCGGAGAGCAGCAGCACCGTACGCCAGTCGGCCGGTTCGGACAGGTCGACGTCCTCGCCGCCCTCCGCCTCGCCGCGACCGCCGCGCAGGACGTCGACGGCGAGCAGCGCCGCGATCACCAGGAGCCCGGTGCCCACCACGACAGGCACGGTCCTCGGGCCGACGGGCCCGCGCTGCGTGAGGTCGACGTCCATGGTGAGCGCGTCGGTCAGGACCAGCACGCCGAGCGCCAGCAGCAGGACGCACACGCCCAGTTCGGAGTGCTCCCGCAGCCACGAACGGCGCGTGCCTGCGGGTGTCGGGGGCGTCGGCGGTGTCGGAGGCGTCCCGGGGACGTCGGTGGCCGGCGTCGTCGTCACAGTCCCAGCTCCTTCAGCACCGAGATCACGCGCCTGTCCTGGGCGTCCAGGAAGTCGCCGAACTCCTCGCCGGTCAGGAAGGCGTCGTCCCAGCCGTTGGTCTCCAGGGACTTCTGCCACTCGGGGGAGTCGTGCAGCTCCTCGACGAGGCGTACGAGCTTGCCGCGTTCGGCGTCGGACAGGCCGGGCGGGGCCACGATGCCCCGCCAGTTGGTGAAGTCCACGTCGTAGCCGGACTCCTTGAGGGTGGGCGCGTCCAGTTCGCCGACCCGCTCGGGGCCGGTGACCGCCAGCACCCGCAGCTCGCCCGCCTTGATCTGGTCGAGGTACTCGCCGACACCGGACACCCCGAAGGCGACCTTGTCGCCGAGGATCGAGGCCAGCAGCTCGCCGCCGCCGTCGAACGGGATGTAGTTGACGTCCTTGGGGGCGATGCCCGCGGCTTTCGCCATCAGCATGGGCGCCAGGTGGTCGGGCCCGCCCGGCGAGGAACCGCCGCCCACCGGCAGCTTGCCCGGGTCGGCCTTCCAGGCCTCCACGAGCTGGTCGACCGACGTGTACGGGGAGTCCTTGCCGACCACGACGACGTCCTGCTCCTCGGTGAGCCGGGCGATCGGGGTGGTGTCGGCGAGCGTCTTGGGCGCGTCGTTGGAGTGCACCGCGCCGACCACGCCCAGGCCCATCGACATGGCGAGCTTGCCGTTGCCGTGCTCGCTCACCAGCCGGCTCAGCCCGACGGTGCCGCCGGCGCCCGGGAGGTTGAACACCTCGACGTTGTGCGTGAGCCCGGCGTCCTCGGCGTTCTTCGCCGCCGTACGGGCCGTGATGTCGTACCCGCCACCGGGCGTGTTGGGCACCATGAAGCGCAGGCCGGGGATCTGTGTGCCGGTCGCGGCGCCGCTGCCCGTCGTGAGCAGCGGAGGCCCCACGAGCACGAGCACTGCCGCCCCGAACAGGGCCAGGGGGGTGCGCTGGCGCACGGTTCACCACCTGATGTCGGTACGTCGGGAGAGGGGGGAGGGGCGTCCCCGCACACATGGGGGGGAAGCACGGGGACGCCCTGGGGGAGGTGACGTGTGCCACATGCTGCCCGCCCGCCCGCGCTCTGTCTCGCTTCCGGAACCAACGGAGGTTGTGGTCTTTGTGTCACCCGGCACCGGACTCTCGTCACCGGCCCCCGACGGGGGCCATGATGGTGCGATCCGGTGACCGAGCCGTTCACCGCCGTGCCGGCAGGAGAGATCGAGTCCGTCGTGGTCGCCGCCCCCCGTCGCCAGACCCTCGCGGGCGAGATGCTGGTGCTGCAGCTCGTCATCATGGTGGTCGTGCTGATGGCCGTCGCCGCGGTCTCGCTCGCGCAGTCGCAGGCGACGTTCGACCGCGTCGAGGGCCGCCGGGTCACCGCGCTCGCCGAGCAGTTGGCGGCCAACCCCCTCACGCGCAGCCAGCTCGTGCTGCCCGCGCCGCAGCGGGCCCTCGCCCCCCTGGTGAACTCCACGCAGACCCAGTCCGGGGTCACCTCGGTGACGGTGGCCGACGCGGACGGCCGGATCGTCAGCTCCACGGACCCCACGGCGGTCGGTGCCGCGCTGCCCCTCGGCAAAGGCGTCGCCCGGGGCCGGGGCTGGTCCGGCTCGGTGACCCTCGACGGCGGACGCGAACTCGTGGCCCAGGTGCCCGTGCTCGGTGAGACCCAGGAGAACCTCGGCGAGCCGCTGGGCACGGTGATGATCGGCGAGGCGGACCCGACGGTGTGGCAGCGGCTCAGCGGCGCGTCCTCGTACCTCGCCGCCTACCTGGGCATCGCCAGCGTGCTCGGCCTGGCCGGCTCCTGGCTGCTGGCCCGGCGCGTCAAACGGCAGACCCTCGGCCTGGAGCCCCGCGAGATCGCCGGTCTCGCCGAGCACCGCGAGGCGATGCTGTACGGGATCGCCGAGGGCGTGATCGCCCTGGACCCGCACCTCAGGCTCACCCTGGCCAACGACATGGGCCGGCGCCTCCTCGGCCTCCCCGCGGACTGCGTGGGCCGCAGTCTCGCCGAACTCGGTGTCGAGGGACGGCTGCGGGACGTCCTGGCGGGGGACGGCGAGGACGGTGAGCGCGACGAGGTCGTCGTCCGCGACGGCCGGGTGCTGGTGATGAACCGGATGACCGTCGTCAAGGACGGCCGCCCGCTGGGCTCGGTGACCACGCTGCGGGACCGCACCGAACTGGCCCGTCTGGAACGGGAGATCGGGTCCTTCCGCAGCTCCTCCGAACTGCTGCGCGCGCAGGCGCACGAATTCGCCAACCAACTGCACACCATCTCGGGACTCATCCAGATCGGTGAACAGGACGAGGTCGTGCGCTACATCCGTGCCCTGAGCCGGCGCCGTCAGTCGCTGGACGTCACGCTCGGCCGACGGGTCCGGGACACCGCCGTCGCCGCCCTGCTCATGGCGAAGGTCTCCCTGGCGGCCGAACGCAAGGTCAGCCTGCGCATCTCGGACGGGACCGCCCTGGACCGGCTCACCCCGGAGGACGCCGCGGACGTGGCGACGGTGGTCGGCAACCTCGTCGACAACGCCGTGGACGCCGCGTCCGTCGCGGCCGGCGGCCGCACGTCCGACGGCCCGGGGCACGCGGATCACGAACACACCGGTCACGAACACACCGGTCACGGACTCGACGGCCACGGACCCGACGGCCACGAGGCCTGGGTGGAGGTCGAACTGCGGCAGGACGCCTCCGGTGTGGAGATCGTGGTCCGCGACTCGGGCCCCGGTGTCGCACCCGAACTCGCCCGGGAGGTCTTCTCGCACGGCTTCACCACCAAGGCCGCGCAGGAAGGAGAGCGGGGGATCGGCCTGGCGCTCACGCGTCTGGTCTGCGAGCGTCACGGGGGTGAGATCTCGGTGACCAACACCCGTGACGGGGCCGTGTTCACCGCACGCATGACCGTCAGCCACCTCACCGACGCGGTGGCGGAAGGAGCGACACCATGAACGGGGCGACCGGCAGGTCCGACGAGACCGTCCGAACCGACGGAACCGACGGAACCGACGGAACCGACGGAACCGACGGAACCGACAGAGCGGGCAGAGCAGGCAGAGCCGATGCGGCCGATGGGGCCCGGGGAACGGCCGGCGCCGACACGATCGACGTGCTCGTGGTCGACGACGACTTCATGGTGGCCCGGGTCCACCGTGCCTTCGTCGAGCGTGTCGAGCCCTTCCGCGTCGTGGGGGTCGCCAGCACCGGCGAACAGGCCGTTCGCCTCGTCGGCGAGCTGCACCCGGACCTCGTCCTCCTCGACCTGTACCTGCCGGACCTCTTCGGCCTGGACGTCATCCCCCGGCTGCGCACGGCCGGCCACGACTGCGACGTCATGGTCATCAGCGCCGCACGGGAGGCCGACACGGTCCGTGGCGCGGTCCGGCACGGCGTCGTCGACTACCTCCTCAAACCGTTCGAGTCCGAGGACCTGCGGGTCCGGCTCGATCGTTACGCCGGCCGGCGCGGGCGCCTGCTCGCCACCGTCGTGCACGGCCAGGCCGACGTCGACCGGGTGCTGGCGGGAGCGACGGCCTCGGCCTCGGCCGCCGGCACCCTCCCCAAGGGCATGAGCGTGGAGACGGCCGCGCTGATCGAACGCACGCTGCGGACCGCGCAGGGCACCCTGTCGGCCGCCGAGTGCGCGACCCTGGCCGGCGTCTCCCGCGTCAGTGCCCGCCGTTACCTGGAGCACTTCCACGACGTAGGCAGCGCCGACGTGACCCTGCGCTACGGGGCGGCGGGGCGGCCCGAGCGCCGCTACCGCTTCCGCGGCCGCGCGGCGCCGCAGCGGCGGCCGGGCGACGAGGCCCGCGCCTAGGGCGTGCCCGCCGTACGGGTCAGAGCTCGGACTCGCCCCACAGGCTGACGTCCACGGTGTCGCCGACCGACACCCTGCCGGTCCGCAGGATGGAGAACTTCGTACCGAACGCGATCCCGCCCCCGGCCGCCCGGCGGTACCCGGCGAGGGTGCGCAGCGGTTCCGGGCCCGCTCCCGCGCCCACTTCCTGGTCGACCATGGTCACGGCACAGCGCAGGGCGAGCTTCGCGTACGCCAGTTCCGTACCGCCGACGGTCATGCGGTGGGCGCGGTCCTCGGTGTGCGGTTCGTCCCAGCCGTCGACCACGATGTTGGGGCGGAAGCGGTCCATGGGCAGCGGGCGCGCGCCGCGTTCGGCCAGCTTCCGGTGCAGCAGGTCCAGCGTGGAGCGCGACACGACGTGCAGGGCGCCGCTGTCCGCGTAGCCGCAGGTACCTGGGGTCCTGCCGTCGGTCACCCTCTCGTGCTCCGGCGGCACGCGTACGAGCCGGCTGGGCGCGCCGAGCACGCCGGAGAGCCAGTCGGCCGCCGCCGGGCCCTGGTCGATCCCCTGGTACGCGACCCCGAAGAGGTCGACCGGCCGTCGGGCGCCGACGGTGTCGACCTCCACGTCCACGCTCCCGTGTCCGGGCGCGCGGAGCGTGAGGCGGCCGCCGTCGGCGCCGATGCCGGGCCGGATCACGGCCAGCCGGGGATCGCGCCGCTGCGTGCGGTGGACGCCCTCCTCGCTGACGACCATGAAGCTCCGGTCGTGCGCCAGCCCGGCGGGCGTCACCAGGGTCTCGCCCACCGGGACCCCGGCGCACCCCTTGACGGGGTAGTACGTCAACTCGACGATGCTGCCCATACGCTGACCTGCTCTCCTCTGTACCGACTGCCTGTTCCGCTCCGCTGGTGCGGTCATACGATCACAACCCGCTCCACCGTCTCCCGGCCGCCACCGCGCCCGCCGGGCAGATGCGGGCGAAGGCCCGGTGACCCAGTCTGCTGGAGTCGGCGGCGACGACCACACGTTCGGCGCGATCTTGAACCGGGGGCTCACGGCCGGCTCGTCGGCGATGTCGAGCGCGTTCGTTTCGCGATGCGCCGCTTCTCCGAGGCGCGGCGGGAGCGCGCACCGACCCGGCCGAGGCCCGTGCCGTCGTTGCCGACGCGGGCGTGGACGCGCCGGCCGTCTCGCCGCCCGCCTCGACGTGTCGCCCGCCTCGACGTGTCGCTCGTGCCGCTCGTACCGCACGGTTCGTCCGGTGTACCGGACACCGAACTGCGGGCGGCGGACCATCGGCGTCCTGGACGCCGACACGCGCCCCCGGAGGCGCGTGTCGGCGCTCATCCGTGCCGGGTGCCGCCGCTGGTATTTTTTCACCATGCGGGAGACCCGTATCCACCTGGGCGAGCCGCCCGTCGTCGTCGACGCGGGCGTCGGCGTGCACGGGGTCGCGAGCCGCACGGACGTCTTCCGGCTGCCCGGTCTGTGGCAGCTGCACCTGTACCAGTACGAGGCCGAGCTGACCGTCGACGGCACGCCGCACCTCGTCCGCCCCGGCCGGGTCAGCCTCGTACCGCCGGGCGCGACGGTCCGCTTCCGCTACCGGGGCCGCTCGGAGCACCTGTACGCACATCTGCGCACCGCCTCCGCCGGAACGCCGCTCACCGTGCCCGTACTGCAGGACACGGGAGCCGAACTGCCGCTGCTGACCGCCTTGTTGCTACAGGCGGTCGCCTCCGCGCGGGGCGAGCCGGACCGCGCCCGGGCCGAGATCTGGACCGTGCTGTGGCGTATCGCCCACCTCGCCCCGGCCGCCGAACGTCCCGGACCGCACCCGGCCGTCACCGCCGCGATCGCGTACATCGAGGCGCACCTCGCCGCCCCGCTCACCGTGCCCGCCGTGGCCCGTGCCGCGGGCGTCTCGCACAACCACCTGACCCGGCTCTTCCGCGCCGCCACGGGCGCCACGGTCGTCGCGTACATCCGCCGCCGCAGGCTCGACCGCGCCCGGCACCTGCTGCGGGCCTCGACGCTGTCCATCCCGGCGGTCGCCGCGTCGGTCGGCATCGCGGACCTGCAGGCCTTCAACAAGGCCTGCCGGCGCGAACTGGGCGGATCGCCACGAGCCCTGCGCGGCGAGCCCGGTCCGGGGCCCGGTCCGGGGCCCGGTCCGGAGTCCGCCGTTACGACCTGACGGCCTTCAGGACCACGAACTTCGCGTCGCTCGCGACCAGTTCGCTGTTGCCGAAGAGGCGCCGCAGCTTCACGTGGTAGCCGAGATGACGGTTGCCGACCACCCACAGTTCGCCCCCCGGACGCAGCGCACGGCGTGCCCCGCTGAACATCCGCCACGCGGTGGCGTCGGTCGTCGCCTGGTGGGAGTGGAAGGGCGGGTTGTTCAGGACCAGGTCGACGCTCCCTTCCGGGACGCCGTTCAGGCCGTCGTCGACGCTGAACTCCGCCTTGCCGTACTCCGCGGTGCCGTCGGTGTTCGCCCGGTACGTCGCCTCCGCCGAGGCCACCGCCTGGTACGACTCGTCCACGAACAGCACCTCGCCCGCCGGCCGCGCCAGCGCCAGCGCGGTACCGACCACGCCGTTCCCGCAGCCCAGGTCCACGATCCGCCCGGCACCACCGTCGTACGGCAGGTGCTGCAGGAAGAACCTGGTGCCGATGTCCAGGCGCTCGGCGCAGAAGACGCCCGCCTCGTTGACGACGGTGCGTCCGGAGACCGGGCCGATGCCGTCGGGCAGCGTGTAGCGCAGCGGCCAGGGGTTCGCCGGCGGCACCAGCCCGGGGTTCGGCGTGCAGAAGATCAGCCGCGCCTTCTTCTCGGCCAGCGACGTCCGGGTCGGACCCAGGATGCGTTCGAACAGTTTGAGCGTCGAGGTGTGGATCTCCTTCACCATGCCGGTGCCGACGACGACCGTCCCCTCGTGCACGGCGGGCGCCAGGCGCAGCAGCTGGTCCTCCAGCAGCGCGAGGCTCTTCGGCACGCGCACCAGCAGCACGTCCACGCGCCCCGGTACCGCGTCCTGGGTGGTGAGGAGGCGTACGGAGTCCTGGTCGACGCCGTTGCGCGCCAGGTTGGCGCGGGTCGCCTCCCGGGTGAGGAACGAGTCCGTGACCTGCACGGGGTGGTGTGCCGCGAGCGCCGTGGTGAGGGCGCCCCACCGGTCGCCGACCACGACGACCGTGCCGTCGAGCGCCCGGTCGCTCTCCGCGACATGCCGCAGCAGATACTCGTCGGAGGCGTCCCACGCACGGAGCTGGTCACGGGAATCCTCGGGGAAGCGCGCCAGCACAAGCTCGG
Source organism: Streptomyces sp. V3I8 (assembly GCF_030817535.1). Taxonomy (NCBI): domain Bacteria; kingdom Bacillati; phylum Actinomycetota; class Actinomycetes; order Kitasatosporales; family Streptomycetaceae; genus Streptomyces; species Streptomyces sp. V3I8. The sequence goes on from NZ_JAUSZL010000002.1 coordinate 7,973,835, forward strand.
CCGAGGGGGTCGTCATACGGTCGGTCATCGGGTCCAGGCTAACTGAGGCGCAGCTCAGCGCGGATCGGCAGCCCGCCGCACTCCCCTCGGGGGTGCGCCGGCGCGTGCGCGAGGATGGGGACCATGGACGCCGAACTGTTTCCGAGGAACCGGACGCAGATCGCGCCGGGCGCCGTGCACGTGCCGGACTGGCTGACGGCCGGGCGCCAGAGGGAGCTTCTGGAGGCCTGCCGCGACTGGGCCCGTCCGCCCGCCGGACTGCGGACGGTGCGTACACCCGGCGGCGGCACGATGACCTCCCGGCAGGTCTGCCTCGGTTGGCACTGGTATCCGTACGGTTACGCGTCCACGGTCGTCGACGGGGACGGGGCACCGGTGAAGGAATTCCCCGCCTGGCTGGGAGAACTGGGCCGCCGGGCGGTACGGGACGCCTTCGGCGCAGGTGAGGGGGAGGGGGAGGGGGAAGGTGCGAACGGGGGCGGGGACGGGGCCGGGGGCGGGGGCGGGTACGGCTACGACATCGCGCTGATCAATTTCTACGACGCCGACGCCCGCATGGGGATGCACCGCGACAGCGACGAGAAGTCCGGCGCCCCCGTGGTGTCGCTGAGCCTCGGTGACACCTGCGTCTTCCGGTTCGGCAACACCGTGTCGAGGAGCCGCCCCTACACGGACGTGGAACTGCGCAGCGGCGACCTGTTCGTGTTCGGCGGCGCGTCCAGGTCCGCCCATCACGGCGTGCCGCGCGTCCACCCGGGCACGGCCCCGCCCGAGTTGGGACTGACCGGCCGTCTGAACATCACCCTGCGGGTGAGCGGTCTCCCGGCCGTCCGCCCGGCCGCCGCCCGGCCACCGGGCGACCGGATCATGGGAGACTCGCCCTCATGAGCGGCGATGCGGCCCCCGGCGCGGTGGGAGAAGGAAGCACCAGGACACGGCTGGACCGGGGACGGGGTGCGCTCGGGCCCGCGCTGGAACTCGTGCACACCGGACGGGCACCGACCCGTGCCGTGCTCACCGCCGAACTGGGCGTCACGCGCGCCACGGCCGGCGCGGTCGCCGCGGAGCTGGAGGCGCTCGGCCTGATCCGCGTCGACGCCCGCCCCGGCGCGGCCGCCGGCTCGCAGGGCCGTCCCTCGCACCGTCTCGAGGTCGCCGAGGACGGACCCGTCGCCCTCGCCGCCCAGGTGCACTCCGACGGCTTCCGGGCCGCCCTGGTGGGCCTCGGCGGCCGGCTCGTGGCGACCGCCCCCGGCTGCGAGACCGTGGACGCCGACCCCGCGAAGGTGCTCGGCTCGGTCGTCGAGGCCGGCGCCGAACTGCTCCGGCGGACCGGACGCCGCTGCGTGGGCGCCGGACTCGCCGTCCCGTCGGCCGTCGCCGAACCCGAGGGCACCGCGCTCAACCCGCTCCACCTGGCCTGGCCGGCCGGGGCGCCCGTGCGGGAGATCTTCGCCGAGTGCGTGCGGGCGGCGGGCATCACCGGTCCGGCGTTCGCCGCCAACGACGTGAACCTCGCCGCGCTCGCCGAGCACCGGCACGGCGCGGGCCGCGGCGCCCGCGACCTGCTGTGCGTGGCGACCGGGCACCGGGGTGTCGGCGGTGCGCTGGTGCTCGACGGGCGCCTGCACACGGGCAGTTCGGGCCTCGCCCTGGAGGTCGGCCATCTCACGGTCAGCCCGGAGGGCCGCCCCTGCCACTGCGGCAGCCGGGGCTGCCTGGACGTGGAGGCCGACCCCCTCGCGTTCCTGACGGCGGCCGGCCGCGACCCCGGGCCCGAGGTGTCACTGCTCCAGCAGGCGAACGAGCTGATCCGCCGCCACTACGCCGACCCGACCGTACGCACCGCCACCGAGGCGCTGATCGACCGGCTGGGCCTGGGTCTTGCGGGCCTGGTCAACATCCTCAACCCGGACCGCATCATCCTCGGCGGTCTGCACCGCACCCTGCTGGACGCCGACCCGGACCGGCTGCGGGCCGTCGTGGCCGACCGCAGTCTCTGGGGCCGGAGCGGGAGTGTCCCGATCCTGGCCTGCACGCTGGACCACAACAGCCTGGTGGGGGCGGCCGAGTTGGCATGGCAGCCGGTCCTGGACGACCCGATCGGGGCGCTGGCACCCGTCTGAACGGGTCCACCGGCCGCGCATCTTCTCAGCCGTCCGGCGTCCGAGGACCGGGGGTTCGGGGCGGAGCCCCCGAGGTCGGGAACGGGCAGGGGCGGCGGGGGCGAGAACAACGAGGCGTACCCACCCGTATACGCCCCCGGCCACCCCCCGGCGGTCCCCGCCGCGAAGCGGGCTGTCACCGCCCGGTCAGCCGGCAACGGCCGACCGGGCGGGAGCGTGTCCCTGGAGCGCATGCGCCTCGGCGACGCGCTCCACCTCCACGAACCCGCGGACGGGCGACTCGACGACCGTGGCGAACGGCGGACGCACGGGCGGTGCCGCCACGGGGGAGGGGGCCGCGAGGGTGAACCACACGACCTTGCCCGACTCGCCGTTCGGCCGCGCACCCCAGCTCTCGCTCACCGCGGCGACCATCGACAGACCACGCCCGCAGGTCGCGGAGGAAGTGGCGTCCTGCACCTCGGGGAGGCGCGGATCGAGGTCGTGCACGGAGACCGTGAGCCGGTCGAGCCGCAGCTCGATCTCGACCGTGCACAGCTTGTCGGGCCGCGCGTGCAGGTGGACGTTGGTCAACAACTCGGTCACACCCAGCGCGGCCCGGTCTATCAACGGGTCCAGACGCCAGTAGCGCAATTGCGCAGATACGATTCTGCGGACCTGGCCGATCCTTGAGGGCAGAGCCTGGAGCTCCACGGTGCAATGCCTTGGCTGGCTGATCACGCTGCGACTCCCCGAATTGAGGTCCGGAAGAAGACGAGTACGGATCCAGCGGGCTGCCTGCGCGCGCCGGCCGCCCTGCTGTCGTTGGCCGGCGGGCTGGTTCGCAGCGTTATCGCCGGTAAACCCAGAGTGACGTGACAACAGAGTGACCCAGGAGGTGAGGGACCGCAACTCGCCGTGGTCCGGGCGCCCTGGCGTGCGGCGGCCGACGGGGGCCTCAGCGCCCGCGCCCCGCCGCGTTGCGCACGGCCTCGATGAACCGGCGGGCGGCCGGCGGACCGGGTTCCCCCGGAGCCGGGTCCTGGTCGCCCAGGGTGAGCAGGTAGCGGGTGCCGTTGACGTCCGCCAGGGCCCGGTCCCCGTTGGCGAACCAGGGCTTCGACGCCCGGACCGCCTGCACCGGCGCGCTGTCGATCTCACTGCCGTAACTGGTGAGCAGCTCCAGCCGGCCGTCGCTGATCCGGACCTGCCCGGCCCGGGTGAGCGAACGCAGCCTCTTCCCGATCCGCACGCCTCTGGCTGTGAACTCCGGCTCCGCCATGTGCCCCACCCCCTCGTGCGCTCGGGTCGTACTCCGTCGTGAGAACCCGCCGGCCCCGTTCACCTGTCCGTCCCGCCGGGACCGGCGTCCTGTGCGTACATGCTCCGTGCGTGCAGTCTGCCCGCGCGGGGCGGCGCGCACCAGTGCGCATCGTGGCGTGGCACATGCCCTCGGGCGCACTCGCGCGAATGCGCCCCCCGGCCTCTGGGCGACCGGCGGCACCAGTGGTTCCTTTGAGGTTCCCAAAGGAGTGTTTATGCAGGTGAGAAGCGTGTGGAAGGTGCCTATGATCGAGGCGTCCGACCGCGCGGCCCAAGGCCGGCACCATCCGAAGGAGCCCCGCCGTGAGCACCCCGCAGCAGGCCCGCCCGCACGAACCGACAGCCACGCTCGACGTCGACCACAGCGACGCGGAGTACCGGCACTGGCTCAAGGAGGCCGTACGGAAGGTGCAGGCCGACGCGAACAGGTCGGCCGACACCCACCTGCTGCGCTTCCCGCTGCCCGAGCGCTGGGGCATCGACCTGTACCTCAAGGACGAGTCCACCCACATCACCGGCAGCCTCAAGCACCGCCTCGCCCGTTCGCTCTTCCTCTACGGCCTGTGCAACGGCTGGATCCGCCGCGGCCGCCCCGTCATCGAGGCGTCCAGCGGCTCCACGGCCGTCTCCGAGGCGTACTTCGCCGGCCTGATCGGTGTGCCGTTCATCGCCGTGATGCCGCGCACCACGAGCGCCGAGAAGTGCCGGCTGATCGAGTTCCACGGCGGCCGGTGCCACTTCGTCGACGACCCGCGGACGATGTACGAGGAGTCGGCGGCCCTCGCGGCCGAGACCGGCGGCCACTACATGGACCAGTTCACCTACGCCGAGCGGGCCACGGACTGGCGCGGCAACAACAACATCGCCGAGTCGGTCTTCCGGCAGCTGCGGCTGGAGCGCTATCCCGAGCCCGCCTGGATCGTGGCCACCGCGGGGACCGGCGGCACCTCGGCGACCATCGCCCGCTATGTGCACTACATGCAGTACAACACCCGTATCTGCGTGGCCGATCCGGAGAACTCCTGCTTCTTCGAGGGCTGGACCACGGGCGACGCGGGGGTCACCACCGACTGCGGCTCCCGTATCGAGGGCATCGGCCGGCCGCGCATGGAACCGAGCTTCGTGCCGGGGGCCGTCGACCGGATGATGAAGGTGCCGGACGCGGCGAGCGTGGCGGCCGTGCGGGCACTGGAACGGGCCATCGGCCGCAAGGCGGGCGGTTCGACCGGCACGGGGCTGTGGAGCGCGCTGAAGATCGTGGCGGAGATGGCGGCGGCGGGGCGCACCGGAAGCGTGGTGACGCTGTTGTGCGACCCCGGGGACCGCTATCTCGACAAGTACTACTCGGACGACTGGCTGGCCGGCCAGGGACTGGACATCGCGCCCTACGCGGCTACGATCGAGTCGCTGCTGGCCACGGGGGTCTGGCCGGCCTGAGCGGCCCGCGCGCGGTGGACCGCCGAGCGGGACGAGGCCGTCCCTCCCGCGCACACCGGGCGTACGGGAACGGTCCCGGCGAAGTACGGTCCCACCGGCCGCGGTCGACGGGTCATGCGCCCCGTCCCGGCGTGCGGACGACGACAGGGGGAGCGGCCCCTCAGTCGTCGAGCCCGTCCTCCGGCTCGGAGGGCTCGGGTTCGCCCGCGACCACCAGGCGCCGCAGGTGCTCGGAGACCTCCGCGCGCGCCTCGGCGGGCAGCCCGCCGTCCGTCACCAGCGTGTCGACCTGTTCCAGCGCGGCGAACGAACTCAGGCCCACCGTGCCCCACTTGGTGTGGTCCGCGACCACGACGACACGCCGCGCGGACTGCACGAGGCGCCGGTTCGTCTCGGCCTCCGCCAGATTCGGCGTGGACAGGCCCGCCTCCACCGATATGCCGTGCACCCCGAGAAAGAGCACGTCGAAGTGGAGCGCCTCGATGGCCTGGTCCGCGACCGGCCCCACCAGGGAGTCCGACGGCGTGCGCACCCCGCCCGTCAGTACGACCGTCGCCGCGCCCTGCCGCTGCCCCGTCGTGCGCTGCGCCGAGTGGAAGACATCGGCCACCCGCACGGAGTTGGTCACCACGGTCAGGTCCGCCACGTCGAGAAGCTGCTGGGCGAGCGCGTACGTCGTGGTGCCGCCCGACAGCGCGATCGCCGTGCCCGGCGCCACCAGCGCCGCGGCCGCCCGCGCGATGTCCTCCTTGGCCGTCAGCTCCAGCCCCGACTTGGCCTCGAAACCCGGCTCGTGCGTACTCGCCTCGGCCACCGGGACGGCGCCGCCGTGCACCTTCTCCACCACGCCCTGCCGGGCGAGCGCGTCCAGGTCGCGACGGACCGTCATGTCGGACACGCCGAGCTTCCTGGTGAGTTCGTTGACGCGGACACCGCCGCGCCGACGGACCTCGTCGAGGATCAGAGCGCGTCGCTGCTCCGCGAGGAGGTTCTGATTCTCGCTCACGTCCGCTCCGGTTCCCTTCGTCTCGCCCCGTCCGGCACACCCCTGTGTGGCCCCGCGTCGACCGCCGACGAGGGCGTTCCCCTCACCTGCGGACCGCGGGACGCCCCATCCTCGCACGGGTCGCCGCAGGTCGCGCCACTGCCTGTGGTGACCCGCACACGTCACGCTGCCGTCCGCCGTCCGGCGCGGTCACACGGATCGGGGAGATTCCGTGACGAGTGGTGCACGCGGCGGCGGCGAGGAGGATCCTTGTACCTGGACATGACACATGTCGTACGGGCGGCACGGGGGAATCACCACGATGGAGCGTCAGACGGGGCACGCCCCGACCGAGGGGCCGAACGGTTCCGGGCGGCGGCCGGCGGCCGACACCGCGCTGGAACTCCTGGTGCACGGCGTCGGCGGCACGACGCCCCAGGAGATGCTGAACGATCCGCGCACGGTCCGGATCACCGGCGACGACACGGCCGCGGTGTTCCGCCGCGCCGACGACGTCGAGGCGGAGCACCACGCGGCACGGCGGCCCGAGGAGCAGCGCGGCCGACCGGTCCCCGAGGCGTACGTCTGGTGCAACCTCACCTCGGGCAACGGCTCCAGGGCCCTGTGGCTGCTGCTCCTGCCGTTCATGGTCGTCAACCTCGCCCACTGGATGCGGCCCACGGTGAGCGACAACCGCAGACCGGCCGTGCGCCTGTACGGCCTGCTGGTGCGCCTCGCCGGTCTGGCCCTCACCGTGCTCCTGGTGGCCGCGGCCTGCGAGGTCGCCCTGGACCTGACCGCATGGCAGTGCGCGGGCACGCGCGCGTGCGCCGGGGAACACTCCTGGCTCGGCTTCCTGTCCCCGGCGCCGTCGGGCGACGGCTGGTGGAGCCAGCCCGGCCGTCGGCTCGCCCTCGCCGCACTGGTGCCCGCCCTCCTCACCGGCCTCCTGTGGTACCTGTCGCACCGCACCTGGAGCGCCTACGAGTCACAGCAGCCGAGGGTGCGCGAGGTCGAGCCCGACGAGGAGGAGAACCGGGCGGGCCTCGGCCGGCCCGGCTTCTGGTACGGCCGCCGGCTGGTCGCCCGGCTGCGCGTCGCCCACACCGCCGCGGGCCTCCTGACGATCGCCGCGGCCGTCGGCACCGCCGCCGCCCGGTACGACGGCCGGTCCGGCGGTCCGGCGGTCCTGGAGGCGCTCGGGTGGCTCCTGACCGCAACACTGGTGGCGGGAGCGGCCGTTGTGCTGTGGGTGGTCTGCAGCCGCGGCCGCAGCGAGCTGCGGCCCGACCGGCACCTCGACGCGGCCCTGGTCCGTCTGCTGCCCCTCGGCTCGGTCGTCCTGCTCGCCCTCACCCTCGTCTACGCCGGCTGGTCGCGCCCGGACTGGCGGTCGGACCACCGGCTGCCGGGCGACACCGCGTTCGGCGCCCTCACGCTCGTCGAAGGCCTGCTCGTGCTCGCCCTCGGCGTGGTGGCCCACCTCCTGTACCGCGCCCACCCGGACCCCCGTACCGCGATGCGGGGCCTGGCCGGGCCCGCCGTCGCGATGCTGGCCTGCGCGCTGGGCGGAGTGATGTCCGGCGGCGTCTCCCAGCGCGTCGCCGACTGGCTGGACGGCACCGGCGGAACCATCGAGGGACCGCCCGTGCTCCTGACCTGGCAGGCGTCCGTCATCCCGCCCCTGCTGCTCGTCCTGCTCGTCCTCGTCGGCTGGCTGGCCCGGCGCACCCTGCAGCTGCGGCGCACCGAGGCGGTCGCGGTGGACCGCGCCTACGCGGGCGAGGCCAAGGACCCCGGAACCACCCGCCGTATCGCGGGCATCCGCGCGATGGCCTCGCTCACCGACCGGGCACCCCGGATCATCGGCGTCAGCTCCGTCGTGACACTGGTCCTGGGCGGCCTGGCGCTGGCGGGCGCCCTGTCCACCGGCGAGACCCCGGCCGGGGCGGCCGACGGCGCGCCCGCCGTCGTCCGGGGCGCGGCCGAGACCGCGCAGGCGCTCGGCTCCTGGCTGATCGGCGTCGGCTTCATACTGTTCGTCACCTGGGGCCGCCGTGCCTACAAGGACCCGACCGCCCGCCGGACCATCGGCATCCTGTGGGACGTCGGTACGTTCTGGCCGCGTGCGGCGCACCCCTTCGCGCCCCCATGCTACGCCGAGCGCGCCGTACCCGACCTGACCTGGCGCATCGCCGGCTGGACCCGGGCCACCGGCGGCCGCCTCGTCCTGTCCGGACACTCCCAGGGCAGCGTCCTCGCCGCCGCCGCGGCCTGGCAGCTCGAGCCGTCGGTGCGCAGGCGGGTGGCGCTGCTGACCTACGGCTCACCGCTGGAACGGCTCTACGGGCGCTGGTTCCCGGCCCACTTCGGGCCCGCCGCGCTCAGTGACCTGCACCGGGACGTCGACTGCTGGCGCAACCTGTACCGGGCCACCGACCCCATCGGCGGCCCGATGCGGCTGCCCGGCGACTGCGGCCCCCAGGTCGACCGTGAGGCACTGGAGGACCCCTTGGCGTACGGCAGGACGGAGCGGCACCCGCTGCCCGCGCCGATCCTCGGGCACTCCGACTACCAGGCGGACCCCCTGTTCGCCGAGGAGCGGGAGATACTCCTCTCCCGGCTCGGGACGGACGTCCCGGCACCCCGGGCCTGCGACTCCTAGGCGGTGTCCGCGAATCCGCGTACACGTTTCCGCGGGCGGGCCACGGACGGGACGGTCGTACGTCGATGCCGGGGCGGGAGCGGGAGCGGGGGAACTCGGCAGGGGGTGGTCACACCATCGTGACGACGACCGGGCCGGCCTTCGCGCGATTCCTGCCGTGGCCCCCGGGTCCGCAGGAACCGGCCGCCGGGCTTTCGGGGGTCGGGCCACCGGCACGGCGCCGACGACGGCCGTCCCCTGCCGAGAGCGTGAGGTCACGGTGTCCGGCGCAGCGGCAGACGCAGGTGCAGTTCGTGGCCGCCGTCCGCGGTCGGGGCGGCGGTGACGGTGCCGCCCAGGAGTTCGGCCCGCTGGCGCAGTCCGGCCAGGCCGTGATGGGCGCCGGGCAGCAGCAGGGCGGGCCGGGTGGGCGCGCTGTTGGTGACGGCGGCGTGCACGGTGTCGTCCTCCTGCCGGATGCGGATGACGGCCGTGGCGCCGGGGGCGTGCTTGCGGACGTTGGTGAGAGCTTCCTGCACAGCGCGGTAGACGGCGCGTTGGTGGGGCGGAGGCAGGGCGGCGGGCAGGTCGGTGTGCAACTGCGTCTCGATGCCGCTGGTGTCGACGAGGTGCTGCAGGTCGGCCAGGGAGGGCTGCGGGGTCAGTTCGGTGGGGCGGCTGCCGGCGGCCCTGAGGACGCTGACCATGTGCCGCAGCTCCTCCAGGGTCTGCACGCTCAACCGCCTGATGGTGGTGGCGGCCTCGCGCGCCGCGGCGTCGTGGGTGGCGACCTGCAGCGCTCCGGCGCGTACCGCGATCAGGCTGACCTGGTGGGAGACCACGTCGTGCATCTCCCGGGCGAGCTGGGCGCGTTCCTTGGCCAGCACGCTCTGGGCCAGCAGTGCACGCTCGTGCTCGCGGGCCTGGGAGATCTCGGCGAGGCGCAGCGACAGCTCACGGCGGGCCTGGACGAGCTGGCCGAGGAAGACCGGCGCGGTGGCGGTGGCCAGGCTGTACGTGACGATGACCAGGTCGGAGGAGTCGGAGAAGTCGGCGAACTCCGGTCCGGGCCAGGTCCAGTAGGTCAGGTCGCAGGCGGTCAGAGCCAGGGCGCCGACCGCCAGCAGTACTCGGCGGCGGTTGAGCGAGGCCAGGGAGTACAGCGCGGCCAGCGGCGCGAAGATCGCATCGCTGACCAGGGCGGCGGGCAGCGTGAGCAGGAAGGCCGGCAGCGGCGTGTGGCGGCGCAGGACCAGGGCGGCGGTGGCCAGCAGGGCGGCGGCTCTGCGCAGCGGTTCATCGGATTCCTCGTGCACCCAGATGTCCAGCAGGGAGACGACGACGACCACGGCGTCCAGTACGGGCGCGGGTATCCGGCGGTCCTTCACCTCTCCTCCCGCCGGTCCGGCGCCCTGAGCAGACCGGCGCGTTCGGCCAGCAGGGCGGCCTGGACGCGGCTGACCACCCGCAGTTTGGACAGCACGGCGCTCACGTGGTCCTTGACCGTGCCGGTGCTCAGGTGCATCCGTGCCGCGATGGCGGTGTTGGACAGCCCTTCGGCGATCAGGACCAGCACGGCGCGTTCCCGGTCGCTCAGCACCTGGATGCGGTGCATGGCGGCGTGCTGGGGGCCGTTGTCGAGGTAGCCGTGCACGACGGTACGGGTGACGGAGGAGGACAGCACGACGCCGCCTTCGGCCAGGTTGCGCACCAGCACGGGCAGTTGCAGCGGATCCGTGTCCTTGAGCAGGAAACCGGCCGCCCCCGAGCGCAGGGCGGCGGCCACGTATTCGTCCATGTCGAACGTGGTGAGCATGGCCACCACCGGTTTCCCGGCGAGTTGCCGCAGCTGGGCCAGCACCGTCAGCCCGTCCACGTCCGGCATCCGGATGTCCAGCAGCACCACGTCCGGGCGCAACTCCTCGGCCGCCCTCACCGCTCGGCCGCCGGCGACCGCGGCCACCACCTCGATGTCGTCGGCCGCGGACAGGATGTGTTCGAAGCCCGTTCGGACCAGCGCCTCGTCGTCGACCACCAGTACGCGAATCACGTGCGTCCCCCTCTATCGGCTGTCGACGTGGGACCGCCTGAGGATTCGTACCACGCGGGAGAGGGTCCGGAAGTTCCCGCGGCGCTTTCACCCGCCGGGTGACGGGGAGCCTCCAGCCGGTCGGCGGGAGGACGGCGGCCACGTGCCGGATGGGCCCGGACGCGGTGCGTCGTCAGTCTGGGAGCCATGACACACCACGCGCCCCCGGTCCCCGACCCCGCTGTGTCGCAGCCTCTCCCGCAGCCGGGCCGGCCGCCCGGCACCACCCGTCCGCCCTCGGCCGGCCGCCTCGTCGGCATCGACCTCGCCCGGGGCCTGGCAGTCCTCGGTATGTACGCCGCCCACGTCGGCCCCGAACCGGCGATCGGCGGACCGCCGGGCTTCCTCGCCGAACTGGCCCGCGGCCGGTCCTCCGCACTGTTCGCGCTGCTCGCCGGGTTCTCCCTCATCCTCATCACCGGCCGCCCGCAGCCGTACACCGGCCGGCCCGGGCGGCAGGCCGCGGGCCGCGTCGTCGTCCGCGCGCTGATCCTGATCGCCGCCGGCTATGCGCTGACCGCCCTGGACACCGACGTCGACGTCATCCTCTCCTTCTACGGGCTGCTCTTCCTGTTCCTCGTGCCGCTCTGCCGGTTGCGGGCCCGCACCCTGGCCCTGCTGGCGGCCGCCGGCGCCCTGGTCATGCCGGTGATCCTCTACGCGATCCGGCAGACCCTCCACGACGGCGACTGGGGCGACGCGGTCGTCGCCGCGGATCCCCTCGCGCGCCTGACCGGCACCGACGGCCTGCTGGAGCTGTTGTTCACCGGCGAGTACCCGGTGCTCACCTGGATGCCGTTCATGCTGGCCGGGATGGCGCTCGCCCGCCTCGATCCGGCCCGGGCCCGCGTCCGTACCCGGCTGGCATGGACCGGCGGCGTCCTGACCGTGCTCGGCTACGGAGGCTCCTGGCTGGCCCTGCACTTCGTCCCGGACGCCCGCGCCACCATCGCGGCCGCCACCGACGGCGACGGCGCGGCCTGCGCCTGGTGGTCGGACACCGTCGGCCACCTCGACGACGACACCCCCGCCGCCTGGCTGCTGGTCGGCGCACCCCACAGCCAGACCACCTTCTCCATCCTGGGCGGTACCGGTGTCGCACTGCTCGTGGTGGCCGCCTGCGTCACCGCCGCCGCCCGGATGCCGCGTCTCACGCGATCGGCCCGGCCCCTCGCCGCCGTCGGCACGGTCGCGCTGTCCGCCTACGTCGCCCACATCCTCGCCATCCACCTGGTCGGCATGGAGGAGGAGACCGGCCCGGCCCTGATCGCGCTGGCCGTGTTCAGCGGGGTCGCCATGCTGGTGGCCACCCTCTGGACGCGGTACCTGCGCCGCGGTCCGCTGGAGTACCTGCTGCACAGCGCCACCCGCATCACCCGCCACATCAAGTGACACCCGCCCGGGACGGTTCCGGTCCAGGCCTGCGGTCGGAGTCGGCGGTGCGACCACGCCGCCCCTTCGGGCGACCTCCCTCAGGGCCCGCCACCGTGAGCCGATCTTCGTTCGCGAGTCCGGCGATCCCGGCGAGCGCGTCCCGGCCGGCCTTGAGCGGGCTGACCCGAAGGCGCCGTCACGATCGCGTTCAGCGCGGTCCGGTCGTCCCGCCGCTTCCGCCTCCCCGCGGGGAGGCGGGCAGCGGGGGAAGAGGCTGCCTAGGGCAGTTCCGGCAGGTCCTCCGCGTACAGCAGGGTGAGGTCGTCCGTGCTCGGCTCGGTGAGCTGGGCGACCCGCCCCGCGTGCCGCTCCACCATCGCCTCGAAGGTCTGCCGCGCGGTACGGCCGTTGCCGAACGCGGGCCCCTTCGGGACGGCCGTGAAGTACTTCACCAGCGCCTCGGGCGTGCCCGGCGCCAGCCGGTACTCGTGCTCGTCCGCCTGCTGCTCCACGATCCGCAGCAGCTCCTCGGAGCCGTAGTCGTGGAAGGTGATGGTCCGTGAGAAACGGGACGCCACCCCGGGGTTGACCGACAGGAAGCGCTCCATCTCGGCCGTGTAGCCCGCGACGATCACGACGACCGCCTCCCGGTGGTCCTCCATGAGCTTCACCAGCGTGTCGATCGCCTCACGGCCGAAGTCGCGCCCCGAGTCCTCCGGCGACAGCGCGTAGGCCTCGTCGATGAACAGGACGCCGCCGCGCGCCTTGTCGAACGCCTCCTGCGTACGGATCGCCGTGGAACCGATGTGCTCGCCGACCAGGTCGACGCGGGACACCTCGACGAGGTGCCCCTTCTCCAGGACGCCGAGCGAGGCCAGGATCTCGCCGTACAGGCGGGCGACCGTCGTCTTGCCGGTGCCGGGGGAGCCAGTGAAGACGAGGTGGCGCCGGGCGGAGGCCGCCTTCAGGCCCGCCTCCTGGCGGCGGCGGCCCACCTCGATCATGTCGGTGAGCGCCCGCACCTCGCGCTTGACGCCCTCCAGGCCCACCAGCAGGTCCAGTTCGCTGAGCACCGCCTCCGAGCTGCGCGTGGGCTGCTCCGGCACGGACACGCCGGCCGGCGGCTCCGGCTCGCCGGCGCGCGGACCCGGGATCGTCCCGAGCAGACCGGAGGACCCGCCCGCGGTCTGTACGGCGGGCTCCGGGGCCGGGGTCCGCGCGTGGGCGCTCTCGTCGCTCGTGCAGTCCTCGACGAGGGGACCCGTGCCGGACGCCTGGTCGCCACCGGCGTCGGCGAACTCGTAACCCCCGCGCGCGCACCGCTCCGTACGGCACTTCTTCAGCGTCGCCCGGCAGCCGTCGATCACATGGAAGCCGTAACCGCCGCTGCCCGTCACCCGGCAGCCGTGGAAGCTGCCGCGGCCGCCCGCCGACACGTAGAAACCCGCCTCCGCGGGCGAGGTGACGGTGCACCGCTCGATGGTGGGGTCGGCGCCCTTGGTGACGATCACACCCGTCTGCGTGCCGTCGACCGTGCAGCCCGAGAGCGTCCCGCCGCTGCCGTGGTCGCGGAACCAGGCACCCGTCGCGGCGTCCCGGATCCGGCAGTCGTCCAGCTGCGCGGTGGCGCCGTCGCTCACCGACACCGCCGTGTTGCGGACCTGCGAGATGTCGCTGTCGACGACGTCCGCGCGCGAGCCGCGGTCGAGCACGAACAGGGCGTCCGGCACGTCGTGCACCCGGCAGGACTCCAGGACGACCGTCGCGCCGTCGCTGACCCACACCGCGGGGTAGTCGCCCGTGCTGTCGTGGATCTCGCACTGGTTGGCGTCCACCCGGGTGCCGGGGTCCCACACCGACAGGCCGTTGCGCCCGAACTGCCGCACGGTGGAGCGGGTCATGGTGAGGATCGAGCGGGACCGCAGGTCGACCGCGTTCTCCGGGATGTCGTGGATGCGGCAGTCGGCGAGCGTCAGCACCGCGTCCGTGTCGAGCGTGACGCCGTCCGACGTCGTACGGTGCACGTCGCAGTCGGTGAGGTGCGCCGTGGCCCGCGCGGAGACCTGTACGCCGCTGCCCCTGACCTCGTACACCTCGCAGCCCACCGCTTCCAGGGCGGACTGCTCGCCGGTCACCGACAGGCCCGCGCCCGCCGTGTGGTGCACCCGGCAGCGCTCCAGGCGCGGATGGGCCCCGCCGCGCACCGAGATGCCCGACTGTCCGGCGGCCACGACCTCGCACTCCTCGAAGACCCCGCCCCCGCCGTCGAGCACGGAGATGCCGACGCCCGCCGGATTGTCCACCGTGCACCGCCGCACCGTCGGCCGGGCCCCGCCGCGCACCTCTATGCCGGCCGCGGACCGGGTGACGATCCGGATGTCCATGAGCTCCGGCGTGCCCTCCTCGACGAGCAGCGCGGGGGCGGCCGAGTCCTGGCCCTCCACGAGCAGGTCCTGGACCACCGCGGAGGCGCGCACGGTCAGCGGCACCCCGTCGACGGGCGCGATGCGCACGGAACCGGCCGAACCCTCGGGACCGCGCAGCGTCACCGCACGCTCGATCACGAGGTTCTCCCGGTAGGTGCCGGGAGCGATGGTGAGCACGTCACCGTCGGCCGCGGCCTCCAGGGCGGCGGCGAGCGATACGTACTCACCTGTGCGACGCCGCCACCGCGACGTGCCGGTGTGCGTCACCTGGACCGTGCCCTGTGCCATGGCGCTGCTGTGCCCCCACCTCGTCGTACGCGGGTCCTGAGAAGCCGTGTTCCCGGTACGGGGCCGTCAACTCGGCTCGCGGGGAACGTGAAACAGCCTCTCATGACGGTGCCGAAGACCTCGGCCGGTCCACCGTAGCGTGCGCGGGCCCGCGTGGTTGACCGGAGCGGGGAAGGCCGTCAGCTGCCCGTGCCCGTCCTGCCCCAGTCCGGCCCCACCCGTGACCAGGCCCGGTCCCAGCGGTCGTACCTGCGCCGCACCATGTGCCGGACCAGCAGGCGCCGGGAGCCCTCGACGACGCCCGCGCAGGCGACGGCCGTGCCGAAGCCGGCCAGGACGGCGTGCGTCGCCGCGGTCGCGGTGTCCAGCGGCCGGCCCACCACGTGACCGCGCCCGTCCGTCCACACCGTGAAGCGGTCGCCGGGGCGCGGGGATTCGAGGGCCGCGACGACCGTGCCGCGACGGGTCGAGCCGTCCGGTCCCGTCCAGTGGGCGAGCACCCGGCTGTGGGAGTCCCGCCCGGTGGCCGTCTCGGGGTCGGGGTCGAGCGGGGTGGGGTCCGCCGTATGGACGACGGTCGCGGTCACCGGGTGGCGGTTCACGCGCTGTTCCCGCACGGACCGCTGGAGGGCGTCCCCGGCGAGTCCGCCGGCCAGGACACCCACCAGGGGCGCGGCGACGAGGATCAGCAGGAGCGCCCCCAGCGCCACCCACGCCTCGACCAGGTCCGTCGTACGCCGGAGCGGGTTGTGCCGCCAGCGCCGGAGCCCCCTGATGGTCCGCACCACTGCGCACCCCCTTCCGCGTCCGTGATAACCCCCTCGGGAGTCGTTCACGCGCGGCACCGGCCGGGAGAGAGCGAAATCACCTCTCCCGCCGGTCTCCCATGAACTTCTCGCACAGGCTCAACGGCCGTACCCGGTGGCGGTGTTCCCGGGCGGCGGACCTGTTCGGGTCCGAGGAGTTCGGGGCGTCGGGAAGTACGGACCGCGCGACGGCGGCCGGACGGTCGCCGGACCGGGCGTCCGCCGCGGAGGTCCTCCCGCCGAATTCCTCAGTAACCCCGGTACTGCTGGTTGTTGTACGGGTCCTGGTACGGCGCCTGGGCCGGACGGGGAGCCGCCTGCGCGGGACGCGGAGCCGCGGGGCGCATCGCCTCGTAGCCCGTGCCGCCGGTCATCGGGCGCTGCGGCTGGGGAGCCTGCTGGCCCGGGTAGCCGCGCGGCGCGCCGCCCTGCTGCGGGATGTACGGCGCGGCGGCCTGCTGCAGCGGAGCGGGCTGCTGGGCCTGGGGGTAGCCGTACTGGGCGGCCTGTGGAGAGGGGGCGGCGGCCAGCGCGGGCAGGGCCGACGGCAGGGCCGGCAGGTTGCTGCCCGCGGTGTCGTAGGCCGCGGGGACCCGGATCGGGGCGATCTGCGGGGTGCCCCGCTCGGCCACGAGGGAGTCGTAGATCGGGGTGTCCGGGAAGGAGGCGGAGTAGTAACCGCCGCCATAGGTGGAGCGGGGGGAGGTCATGACACATAAGTTAAGCCCACGATGTGCTGGTTGGGGAGACCGATAAGAGGGTTGTTTTCCGTGCCGGCAGTGACGCGGAACCCCCAATGCGAGCGAATTTGGCGAAAAAGGGCAGCGGGCGGTGCAAGGATCGTGTAAAAGCCGAGTTCCGGGCGGGTTACCCGCGGGTCGGCCGGTGATCCCACCGGCGTGGTCATGGGCGTTCGCCGCCCGGGGGATTAGGTTTGGCGCGGAACGACCGAATGTGACGAGGCGCGGTCTTCGCGGAGACACCCGAGGGGGGCGGACATGTCAATGTCTAAAGGTTCGAACGTTCCGGTGCCGACGACCGGACTGCGCGTCGAACTGGGCTGGCGGGCCGGTCCCGGCGTGCCCGACGCGGACGCCTCGGCGCTGCTGCTGGCGTCCGGGAAGGTCCGCTCGGACGCGGACTTCGTGTTCTACAACCAGCCGTCGCACTCCTCCGGCGCGGTGCGCCACGAGGGCAAGCGCACCGCCGGCGGCCAGGTGAACGACACCCTGTTCGTCGACCTCGCGCGCGTGGAGTCCGCGATTGAGAGGGTGGTGCTCGCCGCCTCCTCGGACGGCGGCACGTTCGGGCAGGTCCCCGGGCTCTACATCCGGATCCTCGACGACCGGCAGGGCACGGAGATCGCGCGCTTCGACAGCGAGGGCGCGAGTGTCGAGACGGCGTTCGTGCTCGGCGAGCTCTACCGCAGACAGGGCGCGTGGAAGTTCCGCGCCGTCGGACAGGGGTACGGCAGCGGACTCGAGGGCCTCGCCACGGACTTCGGGATCACGGTCGACGAGCCCCGGCAGGCGGCGCCGCCCGTCCCCGCGGCCCCCGCCCCGCCCGCGGCCCCCGCCCCGGCCCCCACGGCCCCGCCGGTCACGGCCTCCCGGCCGACGACGCCCCCGGCCCCGCCCGCCCCGCCCGCCGCTCCCGTACGGCTGACCAAGGTCACGCTCACCAAGGACGCGCCGTCCGTCTCGCTGACCAAGCAGGGCGGCACCTCCGGCGTGATGCGTGTGAACCTCAACTGGACGGTGCGCAAACAGTTCTCGGGCTGGCAGGCCAAGCTGGGCCGGGCCATCGCCATGCACGCGGACCTCGACCTCGACCTGTGCGCCCTCTACGAGCTCTCCGACGGCAGCAAGGGCGTCGTCCAGGCCCTCGGCAACGCCTTCGGAGCGCTGCACCAGCCGCCGTTCATCCACCTCGACGGCGACGACCGCACCGGCGCGACGACGAGCGGCGAGAACCTCAGCGTCAACCTCGACCACCTCCAGTACTTCCGGCGCATCCTCGTCTTCGTCACCATCTACGAAGGGGCGCGTTCCTTCGCCGACCTCGACGCCACGGTCACCCTCCAGCCGCTGCACGGCGCGGCCGTGGACTTCTCGCTCGGCGAGTGCACCGTGCCCTCGACCGTGTGCGCACTCGCCCTCATCACCAACACCGGCAACGACCTCGTCGTCCAGCGCGAGGCGCGCTTCCTCGTCCCGGACCGCGGGGTGAGCCCGCAGCGCACCGTGGACTACGCCTACGGGTGGGGCATGAACTGGACCCCCGGCAGGAAGTGAGCCGTCCCGGCACGTGTCCCGGAAGGGCTCACGGCTGCTCCGGAGCCGCGTCGGGGCGGGCATAGGTGCGGCCCTTCCAGGCCGCGCCGCGCCCCCGGTGGTGCTGCACCGCGGAGTCCACCGTCATGAAGAGGTACAGCAGGGCGGTGACCGGCAGCAGCGGGGCGAGCCGGAGCGGCTGCCGGTAGTAGCGCAGCATCGGCAGGTACGTCGCCGTCATCGTCAGCCACGCCAGCCCGCCGGCCGCCGCCGCCGTGCGGCCGCCCGTCGCGAGCCCCGCGACGAGGGCCACCGGGGGCACCAGGTACACCACGGCGAGACCGGCCACGGTGCCGGCCAGCACCAGCGGGTTGTGCCGCAACTGGGTGTACGCGCTGCGCGAGACCATCCGCCACAGGTCGTGCAGCCGCGGATAGGGACGCACACTGTCGACACGGTCGGCGAGTCCGAGCCAGATGCGCCCCCCGGACCCCTTCACGGCCCGCGCCACCGCCACGTCGTCGATGACGGCCTGCCGGACGGCGTCCGGGATGCGGGCCCGCTCGGCGGCGGCCGTCCGCAGCAGGACGCAGCCGCCCGCCGCGGCGGCCGTCCGCGACCCCTTCGCGGCGATCCACCGGAACGGATACAACTGCGCGAAGAAGTAGACGAACGCCGGCACCACCAGCCGCTCCCAGACGCTCTCCACCCGCAGGCGGGCCATCTGCGAGACGAGGTCGTACTCCCCGGTGACGGCCGCGGCCACCAACTCCCTCAGGCTGTCCGGTTCGTGGGCGATGTCCGCGTCGGTGAGCAGCAGGTACCCGGGTTCACGCGCGCGTGCCAGACCGATGCCGTGACGCACGGCCCACAGCTTGCCGGTCCAGCCCGGAGGCGGCTCTCCGGGCGAACCGACGGTCAGCGGCAGCCCGCCGTACCGCCGGCCCAGCTCGCGGGCCAGCTCCCCGGTACCGTCCGAACTGCCGTCGTCGACGAGGAAGACCTCGGCCCGCCCCGGATAGTCCTGCGCGAGGAGCGACGGCAGGCTGTCGGGCAGGACGGCGGCCTCGTCGCGGGCCGGCACGACGACACACACCGACGGCCAGGTGTCCGGATCCCGGCGCGGCGGCAGCCGGACGTCCGTGCGCCAGAAGAAGCCCTGGCCCAGAAGCAGCCACAGCCAGGCGGTCAGTGATCCGACAGCGGTCCATGCGAGGGCGCTCATCCTCCGCAGTCTTCCCCACCGCGGCGGCCCGCCGGGGCCCATCGACTATGGTGACCGGGTGAAGATCGCGCTCATGGACTCCGGAATCGGACTGCTCGCCGCGGCCACCGCGGTTCGTCGGCTGCGACCCGACGCGGAGCTCGTTCTCTCCTCGGACCCCGGCAGCATGCCGTGGGGGCCCCGCACCCCGCAGGACGTGACCGCACGCGCCCTCGCCGTCGCCGAGGCGGCCGCCGCGCACCGGCCCGACGCGCTGATCGTGGCCTGCAACACCGCTTCCGTGCACGCGCTGCCCGCGCTGCGCGCCCGGCTGGAGCCCGGGGTGCCCGTCGTCGGCACGGTCCCGGCGATCAAGCCGGCCGCGGCGGGCGGCGGGCCCGTCGCGATCTGGGCCACGCCCGCGACCACCGGCAGTCCCTACCAGCGCGGGCTCATCCGTGAGTTCGCCGGTGGGGTCGCCGTCACCGAGGTGCCCTGCCCGGGCCTCGCGGACGCCGTCGAGCACGCCGACGAAGCGGCCGTCGACGCGGCGATCGCCGCGGCCGCGGCCCGCACCCCCGAGGACGTGCGGGCCGTCGTCCTGGGCTGCACCCATTACGAACTGGTCGCCGAGCGCATCCGCGCGGCCGTGCAGCGGCCCGGCGCCGCGCCGCTCGTCCTGCACGGCTCCGCGGGCGCCGTGGCCGCCCAGGCACTGCGCCGCGCCGGTGGGGCACCCGCCTGCGACGCTTCCGGTGTCTCGGGCCCGGGCGCCGTCACGGTGCTGCTCGGCGGACGCGAGGGCGTACTGCCCGCGACCGCGCTGACGTACGACGAGGGCAGACTCCTCCAGGCGGTCAGTCCCGCGCGCTGAACACCGGCCCCTCGGCACGAGCCCCGCGTCCGGGAGGACCCGGCGCGGGCCCGCCGCAGGACAGTGACCCTCCGCGACCGGGTGCCCGCTCTGCGGAACGTGAGTACGCTCGTGGGCATGACGGACCACCCCCACGGCGAACAGGGCGCTGCCGACGCCCCGCACACCGAGGTCTGGCACGGCCGCGCGTCCAACCGCATGCAGTGGCTGCTCGCGAGCATCGGAGCCGCCTGCCTGGCGCTGGGCATCGAGCTGGCCGTCGACTCGGCATGGACGTCGGGCGTCGCCCCGCTCGCCATGTCCGTGGTCGGCTGCATCGCCGCAGGGCTCCTGGTGCTCTTCGGCACGCTCGCGTTCGTCCACGTCGCGGTGAAGGTCGACAAGGAGTGCCTGGAGGTGCGCTGCGGCCACATGGGCCTCCCGCGCCGCCGCATCCCGCTGTCGCACATCACGGGCGCCGACTTCGCCCCCCGGGTCACCCCCCGCCAGTGGGGCGGCTGGGGTTACCGCTGGCGTCCCGAGCAGGGCACGGCGGTGGTCGTCCGGCGCGGCGAGGGCCTGGTCCTCCTCCTGGGCGACGGCCACACGTTCACGATCACGGTGGACAACGCGGAGGCGGCCGTACGGGTGATCCGCGACCGCCTGCGTGCCGCTGCCACGGGCCACGTCCGCTGACATCCGGCCCCGCGGCCCGGCCTGGACGGGGCGCGCCGCCGGGCCCGCGCCGCGGACGGCGCTGTCGCGGGTCCGGCCGGCGGCATCGCGAGGCGCTCTTCTCCCGGGACCGGGACCGGGGGCGGCTCGACGAGATGTGCGCCCCGGTGCCGTCCCGGCAGGACGCGGAGACGCCGTCGGCCCCACCACCCGACAGACCCTGCCCGGCCGCGCCACGGGGCACCGTTCTGCCGACGGCCGGCCCCGAACCCCACCTGGCCGACCCCCGCCCCGGGGCACCTGTCAGGGGCCGCCCGGTCTCCCCGGTGGTTCCGGTGCGGCCGGGCGGGCCGTGGCCAGGCCCGCCAGCAGGCCCGCGCCCGCCGTGACCGTGGTGAAGCTCAGCGCGTTGCCGACCGCGGCGATCGCGGCCAGGGCCGCCAGCGCGGCGCCGGCCGTCAGGACGACCGGGGTGGGGCGCGGTGACCTCCACAGCGCGTACAGGACCCAGCAGAACACCGCGGCCAGCAGCGCGACGCCCAGGACACCCTGTTCGGCGGCCTGCTGGAGCGGCGCCGAATGGGGTTTGCCGTCCGGTGGCAGCGCCTGGGTGGCGGTCGGGCTCAGTTCGGCGAAGCGGCCGGGCCCGACGCCGAGCCCCGGCTCCCGGGCGGCCATGTCCAGCGCGTCGTGCCACAGCAGCACCCGGTGCCGGGTGAGCTGCCCTTCCAGGGACGTGGCCAGACCGTCCGGCAGCACGTCCTCGGCGATCGCCCAGGTCGCCCCGGTGACCAGGACCACCGCGAGTGCGAGACCGCCGAGCCCCACGGCCCTGCGGCGTATACGGTCCGCGGCGAGTGAGCAGAGCAGCACCCCCAGACAGGCCACGAAGCCCGACGTCGATCCCAGGACGGCCGCGGTCGCCGCCGTGCCGGCGGCCAGCAGGCGCAGCGCGAGCCGCAGTCCCGGCGGCCCGGCCGCCCAGGCCGCGCAGCACGCGGCCCCCGCGCAGAGGGTGAGCAGCGCGGCGGTCGCCCCGGTCTGCCCGAGCGGCGAGGTCGCCTGGCTGCCCGGATCGATGTGCGGGGCCGCCACGACCAGCCCGAGCCCCGCCAGCGCGCCCGCGCCGGGCGCGGCCACCGGCAGGAGTTCGCCGCAGATCCGTCCCGAGGCGTACCCGGCCGCGACGGCGAGCACGGCGAGCAGCACCCCTTCGGGCCGGCCGCCGTGCGCCGCGGCGGTGATCAGGGACCAGGCGGCGCAGGCGCCGAGCGCCACGACCCCCGCCGCGTCCGACGCACTGCGTCTGTCGTGTGCCGACGCCGGACCGGCCGGCGAAGTCATCCCCGTGGACCCCACCCCGACGCCCCCCGACCTGTGACGGGCCCCGACCACCCGGCCGGAAACGGCCTGTACGTCGAAGGCTCCGGCACACCGTAACGGGTGATGCGCCGCTTTGTGGACGAGTTGCGCAGAAACGATGCGGCAAGTGAGGGGCGAGCCCCCGTACAGCGCCTGTACGGCGCTCGTACAGGGCCCGTCCACGGTCGGTCGGCGCCCGTTCGGACGCCGGAGGCCGCGCTGTCGGCGCCCCGGTCACGCGCCGTAGACTCCCGGAGTGACCGTCACAGCGACCTCCGTAGACGAGCCGGAACAGCTCGAACCGCAGACCCGGCCCGTCCCGCGCGTGGTCGGCCTGGCGCGACGACTCCTGCCGGCCGCCGCCGCGGCACTCTCCGGAGTGCTGCTGTACGTCAGTTTTCCGCCACGCACCCTGTGGTGGCTGGCGCTGCCGGCCTTCGCGGTCCTCGGCTGGTGCCTGCGCGGCCGCACCTGGAAGGCGGCCCTCGGTCTGGGCTACCTCTTCGGCCTCGGCTTCCTGCTGCCGCTGCTCGTGTGGACCGGCGTGGAGGTCGGCCCCGGGCCCTGGCTGGCGCTCGTGATCATCGAAGCGGTGTACGTCGCCCTCGTCGGCGCGGGCATCGCGGCCGTGTCGAAGCTGCCCGGCCGGCCCCTCTGGGCGGCCGCCCTGTGGACCGCCGGAGAGGCGGCACGCGCGCGCGTGCCCTTCGGCGGCTTCCCCTGGGGCAAGATCGCCTTCGGCCAGGCGGACGGCGTCTTCCTGCCGCTCGCGGCGGTCGGCGGCACCCCCGTCCTCGGGTTCGCCGTCGTCCTGTGCGGCTTCGGCCTGTACGAAACCGTCCGGCAGGTCGTCGAGGCGCGGCGCACGAGTGCCGTGCGCCGCGGGGCCGCCGCCGTGGCACTGCTCAGCCTCGTCCTCCCCGTGGCCGGCGCCTTCGCCGCACGCCTGCTGGTCAGCGACCGTGCCGAGGACGGCACCGCGACCGTCGCCGTCATCCAGGGCAACGTGCCGCGCGCGGGCCTCGACTTCAACTCCCAGCGCCGCGCCGTCCTCGACCACCACGCGCGGGAGACCGAGCGTCTCGCCGCGCGGGTCGAGGCGGGCAAGGCCGCCCGGCCGGACTTCGTGCTGTGGCCGGAGAACTCCTCCGACATCGACCCGTTCCGCAACTCCGACGCCTACGCAGTCATCGACAAGGCGGCCAAGGCGATCGGCGCGCCCGTCTCGGTCGGCGCCGTCGTGCAGAGGGACGGCAAGCTCTACAACGAGCAGATCCTCTGGGACCCGGTGAAGGGCCCCGGCGCCACCTACGACAAGCGGCAGGTCCAGCCGTTCGGCGAGTACCTTCCGATGCGCTCGCTCATCGGCGCCGTCAACGGGAACTGGACGTCCATGGTCAGCCAGGACTTCAGCCGAGGCGACAAGCCGGGCGTGTTCACCATGGCGGGCACCGAGGTCGGCCTCGCGACCTGCTACGAGGCCGCCTTCGACTGGGCCGTGCGCGACACCGTCACGAACGGCGCGCAGATCATCTCCGTACCGAGCAACAACGCCACGTTCGACCGCAGCGAGATGACCTACCAGCAGCTCGCCATGTCCCGTGTCCGCGCCGTCGAGCACAGCCGTACCGTGACCGTCCCGGTGACCAGCGGTGTCAGTGCCGTGATCATGCCGGACGGGAGGATCACCCAGCGGACCGGCATGTTCGTGGCGGACTCGCTCGTCCAGAAGGTGCCGCTGCGCTCCTCCGAGACCCCGGCCACGCGCCTCGGGATCGCGCCCGAGATGCTGCTGGTCCTGGTCGCGGCGGGCGGGCTCGCGTGGGCGGTGTCGTCGGGCGTGCGCCGAACGCGGTGAGACGAAGGAATTCGGCCCCTTAGGGTCGGTCCATGGCTACTCCTGACTTCATCCGTACGATCCGGGCCACCGCAGGCCGCCAGCTCCTCTGGCTGCCCGGAGTCACCGCCGTCGTCTTCGACGACGAGGGCAGAGTCCTGCTGGGACGCCGCGTCGACACCGGCAAGTGGGCGGTCGTCGCCGGAATGTCGGAGCCGGGCGAACAGCCCGCCGCCTGCGCCGTCCGGGAGGTGTACGAGGAGACGGGCGTCCGGTGCGTCGCCGAACGCGTCGTGCTCGTACAGGCCCTGAAGCCGATCACGTATCCGAACGGCGACGTCTGCCAGTTCATGGACATCACCATCCGGTGCCGGGCCGTCGGCGGCGAGGCCCGCGTCAACGACGACGAGTCGCTCGAGGTCGCCTGGTTCGACGTGGACGCGTTGCCGGAGCTGAACGAACACGGGCTCTTCCGGATCAAGCAGGCGCTGTCCGACGAGCCCACGTGGTTCGACCCCGCGACCTGAGGGCGAACTGCGGTGATGACCACATGCCGGGCCGGGCCGGCCGGGCGCGCGTCCGCCGGCGCGTACGGGCAGCCGGTGCGGCCGGCCCGCGCGGACGGTCCGGCCCCCGGCCGGATCGCGGCCCTGGCCCGTCCGCGCACGCCGTCAGGCCAGCGTCGCGTAGACGATGAGGTTGTTCACCGGGTGCCCCTGGGCGTCGAAATCGCCGTCGCAGGTGACCAGGCGCAGTGCGCGTTCGCCGGTGGGGCCGTAGACCTTCTCGGTCGGGAAGGAGCTCTTGCTGACGCTCTCGGTGCCCGTGACGGTGAAGCGCGCCGAAGCTCCCCGGCTGTCGGTGACGGTGATGTCCGCACCTTTGGTGATCTTCCCGAGGTCGTGGAAGACGGCCTTGCCGAAGCGGGTGTCGTTGTGGCCGATGATGACGGCGGGACCGACCTCTCCGGGCACGGAACCCCCGACGTACCAGCCGGCGGTCATCCCCTTCTCGGCCGGGGGGACCTCGACGGTCCGGTCCGCGTTGAGGCCGAGTTCCATCAGTGGGCCGGTGATCCCGACGGAGGGGATGGCGACCTCGGTGGGAACAGCCGGCCGCTCGGCGCCGGCAGCGCCTGGCGCCAGGGAACCGGCGGCGGCGGGGGAGTCCGCGGCGGCCGGAGCGGCCGTGCCGGGGGTGGACGAGCAGCCGGTGAGCACGGTGAGGACCGCGGTGACGGCAAGGGCGAGGCGGGCGAGGACCGGCAGGCCGGCCGGACGCCGTACCGGATGCGGACGAGGTGCAGAGGACACAGCGGACTCCGGAGCAGAACCGCGTACCGGACGGATACGCGGAGGCGGGTGGACGCACGAGGTGGCACCGCCCGGTGAGGGGCGGCGCCACCGTCGTGCCGGGTCGGACGCCGTACTGGATCAGCCGTCGTGCCGTGCGGCGGAGCGGCGACGCAGTACGTAGGTGCCGGCGCCCGCGAGCAGCAGGGCGCCGGCGGCCGAACCGGCGAGGGTGGTGACACCGGTGTCATCGGCCGGGGCCTCGCCCGCCGCGACACCGCCCCTCGGCAGATCCTTGCCGGCCGCGGCCTTCCTGGCTTCCAGCTCCTTCGTCCTCTTGTCGGCCGCGGCCTTCTCCTTGGCCGTGGGCCCGTCGTCCGACGCGGACGCGGTCTGCGTGGGGGTCCGGTCGTCGGCGACGGCCGCGGACGCCGGGACGAGCATCGCGCCGGCCGCGACGGCGGTCAGTACGGCGAGACGCAGGGTGTGATGGCGGGACATGAACACTCCAGTTCCGGCCCGGACTTGGTGGTACCTGGGGGCCGAACCGCACCAGGTTCCGGGCACGGCCCAAGACTGGCGGCCACGTGTGAAGAACCTGTCAGAGCGCCATGGTCATCGCATCATGGTCGGGCGGCGGTCTCCCCGGGCTCCGCCCGCTCGGCACCCCGGTCCGGCGCGGCCGGCAGGCGCAGGGTGAAGACCGAGCCCCGTCCCTCCGTGCTCACCACGCTCGCCGTACCACCGTGGGCCTCGGCGAGTTTGAGGACGATCGCCAGGCCGAGGCCGCTGCCGCCGGTGCTCCGGTTACGGGACTTCTCCGCCCGCCAGAAGCGGTCGAAGACGTGCGGGACGTCGTCCTGCGGTATGCCGCTGCCGGTGTCGGAGACTTCCACGGCCACCTCGTCCCCGGACCCGTTGGCGTACGAGCGCAGCGTGACCCGGCCGCCGGGCGGTGTGTGGCGTACCGCGTTGGAGAGCAGATTGCTGACGGCCTGGCGCAGCCGTACGGGATCGGCGTCGAGCGGCGGCGGAACAGGTGCGCCGGGCGCCGCCGCGCAGACCGTCAGCGTGACGCCCGCGGTCTCGGCCAGCCCCTGGTGGGCCGCGGCGACCTGGCCGAGCAGGTCGTCGACGCGGACCGGCTCCAGGTGCAGGCGCAGCGCGCCCGCGTCGGCGGCCCCCAGGTCCTGGAGATCGTCGATGATGTGCTGGAGCTGCACCGCCTCCTCGTGGAGCGAGGACACGAACGCCGGGTCCGGCTCCGCCAGACCGTCCTGCGCCGCCTCCAGCCAGCCGCGGATGTTGCTCAGCGGGGTACGCAGCTCATGGGCGACATCGCTGACCATCGCCTTGCGCTGCTCCTCGAGCCTGGCCCGGTGCGCGGCCATGTCGTTGAAGGCCGCCGCCAGCCGTCCGATCTCGTTGTCCGAGCCGACCGGTACGGGCGCCGGGCCCAGGCCGTCCCGCATCCGCTGGGCGGCGCCGGTGAGCGCGTGCAGCGGGCGTACGAGCCTGGCTCCGGCGATCACGGAGGCGCCGACGGTGAGGGCGAGGACCAGGGCCGCGGCGCCGGCGATACGCGTGGTGTTGGCCGGTGAGAGATCGAAACCGGGCACGCTGACGGCATCGGGGCTGTCGATGAACAGCAGCGCGGGGGCCGCGACATAGGACGTGAGCTGTTCGCGGCGGGCGCTGTCGACGCAGGAGGCTGTCGCCCGGTCATGCTTGCTGCTGCGCTCCGTGGGCAGGCGGCCGGCGCCGGCGCCGATCTTCTCCCTGGTCGCCCGGTCCTGTGCCACCTTCTCCTGGACGGCCCGCTGCTCGGCCGCCCGCTTCTCGTCGGTGGTGCCGCCCTCGGTCACGGGAAGCGCGGACAGGTCGTCGGTGCCCGAGCCGTCCGCCCCGTAGCCTCGGTCCCAGGACAGGTCCAGGTTCAGTTTCACGCCGGTGAGGCCCTGCCGTTTCAGACAGGCGTCGGCCAGTTGATCGAGTGCGCGCAGGGCCTTCCTCTCGGTCGCGGTGGGACCGGCCGAGGAGGTCGTCAGACACCTCAGTTCCAGGGAGCGGTCGGTCTCGCTGCTCACGTACTGGACACGGGGCCGTCCGCTCGGGCTCTGGACGACGTCCGCGGCGACGCCCGCCGCAGCGAGGCACTTCACGCTCGCGGTGGTGGCCTTGCGCAGGATCTCGCGTTCCCCGGCCGGCAGCAGGAACGGTCCGACCGCGCGTGGATCGACGCGATCCGTACCTGCGGAGGCGGCACCGGGCGCCAGCACGGTGTCGACGGACAGCGGGTCGACGACCGCCGAAGCCTGCCGTGGCAGCGGGGCGGAGGGCGCGCTGCCGGAGGCGCTCCTCGCGCCGTCGGTGGAGTCGGAGAGCGGCCGGCGGTCCTGGGTGGTCAGTACGATCCGGCGCTCGGACGTGCGGGCCAGCCGGCGCACGGTGTCGTCGACGTCCACCCAGTCGGGGTGGGTGGCCGCGTACCCCCGGAGGGTGTTGTAGATCTCCGCGTCGGCGATGAGGTTCTGTCCCTGCTCCTGGCGGATCGCGCCGGAGGTCGTCTGCACGGCGAGCCAGGCGGTGGCGGCGACCGAACACGACGCCACCAGCGCCGACACGGTCAGCAGCCGGCCGAGCAGGCTCTTGCGCAGAGGCAGCCTGGTCCGCTCGTCACGGCGTCGCACGATGTGCCTTCTTCGCGGGGTCGGTGAGTTTGTAGCCGACACCGAAGACGGTGAGCAGCCGGGTCGGGCGTCGCGGGGCGTGCTCGATCTTCTTGCGCAGATTCATGACGTGCACGTCGACGGTGCGGCCGCTGATGTACTTGTCGAAGCCGTGCAGCTCCTCCAGGAGCCGCTGTCTGGTGAAGACCCGGTCGGGTTCGGCCGCCATCGCGGTGAGGATGCGGAACTCGCCGGGCGTGCACTCGACCGGCATCCCCCCGACCAGCACCTCGTGCCGGGCCGTGTCGATCCGGAGGGTGCCCACCGACAGCGTCCCGTCCTCGACGGCGGCATCGGCGGTGGCGGCGGGTGCGGGGCCGGGCGAGGGCAGGGGCCCGGCACCGGCGGAGCCCCGGTTGCGGCGCAGCAGCGTACGGACCCGGGCCATCAGCTCACGCGGGCTGAACGGCTTGGTCATGTAGTCGTCGGCGCCGAGATCCAGGCCGAGCAGCAGATCGTCCTCAGTGCTGCGGGCCGTGAGCATCAGCACCGGCACCTCCCGGCACTCGGCACGCAGGATCCTGACCACGTCCAGGCCGTCGGCCCGGGGCATCATCACATCGAGAACGAGCAGATCGGGCTCCCGGTGGCGCACCCTGTCGAGTGCCGTACGGCCGTCCCCGACGACCGTGACCGAGTGCCCCTCGTGCTCCAGGTATCGGCGCACCAACTCCGCCTGTTTCGCGTCGTCCTCGGCAACCATGATGTTTGCGCACACGCCGCAGATGGTAGCGAGTGCGGCGCCCGGGGCGGGGGCCGATCCCCGGCAGGGCCGTGGCGCGGACGCGCGGCCTCCTGTCCGGCGGAGCCCCGGTACGAGATATCTTGATGTCGAGCAATGTTGCAGACGTGGAGCGGAGCACCCGGTGACTGACTCGACCATCATCTATACGCACACTGACGAGGCCCCGGCCCTGGCGACCTATTCGTTCTTGCCGGTGGTCCAGGCGTACGCGTCGCAGGCCGGTGTCACTGT
The DNA here is from genome assembly GCF_030817535.1 of Streptomyces sp. V3I8. NCBI lineage: Bacteria > Bacillati > Actinomycetota > Actinomycetes > Kitasatosporales > Streptomycetaceae > Streptomyces > Streptomyces sp. V3I8. The sequence goes on from NZ_JAUSZL010000002.1 coordinate 8,002,513, forward strand.
GGAAACCCGTGACATCTCGCTGGCCGGACGCATCATCGCCCTCTTCCCCGAGTACCTGGAGGAGGGGCAGCGCATCCCCGACGCGCTCGCCGAGCTGGGCGAGCTGGCCAAGACGCCCGGCGCCAACATCATCAAGCTGCCGAACATCTCGGCCTCGATCCCGCAGCTGAAGGCCGCGGTCGCCGAGCTGCAGTCGCAGGGCTACGCACTGCCGGCCTACCCGGACGACCCGAAGACCGACGAGGAGCGCGACATCCGCGCCCGCTACGACAAGGTCAAGGGCAGCGCCGTGAACCCGGTGCTGCGCGAGGGCAACTCCGACCGCCGCGCCCCCGCCTCGGTCAAGAACTACGCCAAGGCCCACCCGCACCGCATGGGCGCCTGGACCGCGGAGTCGAGGACGAACGTCGCGACCATGGGCGTCGACGACTTCCGGTCCACCGAGAAGTCCACGGTGATCTCCGAGGCCGGCTCCCTGCGCATCGAGCTGACCGGCGACGACGGCTCGACCACCGTGCTGCGTGAGTCCGTACCCGTCCTCGCGGGCGAGGTCGTCGACGCCTCCGTCATGCACGTCGCCGCGCTGCGCGAGTTCCTCACGGCGCAGATCGCCAAGGCCAAGGCCGACGGTGTGCTGTTCTCCGTGCACCTCAAGGCCACGATGATGAAGGTCTCCGACCCGATCATCTTCGGCCACGTGGTGCGCGCCTTCTTCCCGAAGACGTTCGCGCAGTACGGCGAGACCCTCGCGAGCGCCGGTCTGACCCCCAACGACGGCCTCGGCGGCATCTACAAGGGCCTCGAGTCCCTGCCGGAGGGCGCCGCGATCAAGGCGTCCTTCGACGCCGAGCTCGCCGAGGGCCCGCAGCTGGCGATGGTCGACTCCGACAAGGGCATCACCAACCTGCACGTCCCGTCCGACGTCATCGTCGACGCGTCCATGCCCGCGATGATCCGCACCTCCGGTCACATGTGGGGCCCGGACGGCCAGGAGGCCGACACCCTCGCGGTCCTCCCGGACAGCAGCTACTCCGGCGTCTACCAGGTCGTCCTCGACGACTGCCGCGCCAACGGCGCCTTCGACCCGGCGACCATGGGCACGGTCCCGAACGTCGGTCTGATGGCGCAGAAGGCCGAGGAGTACGGCAGCCACGACAAGACCTTCGAGGTCCCCACCACCGGCACGGTCCGCCTCGTCGACCAGGCCGGGAACGTCGTGCTCCAGCAGGCGGTCTCCGCCGGTGACATCTTCCGCGCCTGCCAGACCAAGGACGCCCCGATCAGGGACTGGGTCAAGCTGGCCGTCACCCGCGCCCGCGCCACCGGCGACCCGGCCGTGTTCTGGCTGGACGAGACCCGCGCCCACGACGCGCAGCTCATCGAGAAGGTCAAGGCGTACCTGCCGGAGCACGACACCGAGGGCCTGGACATCAAGATCCTGTCCCCGGTGGAGGCGACCAAGTTCTCCGTGGAGCGCGTGCGCCGCGGCGAGAACGCGATCTCGGTCACCGGCAACGTCCTGCGCGACTACCTGACCGACCTGTTCCCGATCCTGGAGCTGGGCACCAGCGCCAAGATGCTCTCGATCGTCCCGCTGATGAACGGCGGCGGCCTCTTCGAGACGGGCGCCGGCGGCTCCGCCCCGAAGCACGTGCAGCAGCTGGTCAAGGAGAACTACCTGCGCTGGGACAGCCTGGGCGAGTTCCTCGCGCTGGCCTCCAGCTTCGAGCACCTCGCGCAGACCACGGACAACGCGCGCGCCCAGGTCCTCGCCGACACGCTCGACCGCGCGACGGCCACGTTCCTGGAGAACGACAAGTCGCCGAGCCGCCGCCTCGGCGGCATCGACAACCGCGGCAGCCACTTCTACCTCGCCCTGTACTGGGCGCAGGAGCTGGCGGCGCAGACCGACGACGCCGAGCTCGCCAAGGTGATCGCGCCGCTCGCCGGGACGCTCACCGCGCAGGAGGAGACGATCATCGCCGAGCTGAACGCGGTACAGGGTTCTCCGGCGGAGATCGGCGGCTACTACCAGCCCGATCCGGCGAAGGCCGCTGCCGTCATGCGGCCGTCCGCGACGCTCAACGCGGCGCTCGCCACCATCGCCTGAGCCGCCTGAGCTCCGGCGCGCCTCTGGTGGCCCGATGGTCATCCGCGGGCGCGTCGTGGCCGGCCGCGCAGTTCCCGCGCCCCTTCGGGGGCGCGGGTCAGGCATCCGTCAGAGGCGGCCGGAGCCCGTGTAGAGGTCCAGCTCCCCTTCCAGCTCGACGGCCAGGACGGTCGCCTGTTCGTCCAGGTCGTCCGCCGGGGGAGCATCGATCCAGGTCACCCCGGGCACCGTGTCGAGGCCGCCGGTCACGTGGTGCCCGAGTGCGGTCCCCGTGCCGAGGACGGTGACGCGCCGGACCCGGTTGCGCAGACCCCGTACCGAGACGCTGTCGCGCGGGGCGTCGAAGCACACCAGGTAGAGCGTGCGCCGGTCGGCGGACAGGGTGCTGGGCCCGTAGTGGTGCCCGGCGGGCAGCCCGGCGACCGTGTCGTACACCGCCTCGCTGTGCCGGCCGATCCAGGCGCCCAGGCCCTCCATGCGGGCGGTCTGCTCCTCGGGGATCGTCCCGTCCTCGCGCGGGGCGGCGGCCAGCAGCAGGTTGCCACCCATACCGATCGTCTCGGTGAAGTACCGCACCAGCTGCCGCACCGACTTGAAGGCGCGGTCCTGCGGCCGGTGGCTCCAGGAGTCGTTGATCGTGAGGCACAGTTCCCACGGGCCGTCCGGAGCCCGCAGCGGAGTGCCCTGTTCGGGTGTGGCGTAGTCGCCGTGGCCCGGCATGCGGCCGTTGAGGATCGTGGCCGGGTTGCCCGCGAGGACCAGACCGGCGAGCTGGTCCGTCCGCCACTGCTCCTGCGTGCGCTCCCACTCGCCGTCGAACCACAGGACGTCGGGACGGAAGCGCTCGACGAGTTCACCGACCTGGCCGTCGCGGTAGGCGAGATAGCGCGCCCAGGCCGCCGGGTCCTCTTTGCCGGGCTCGGCCTGCGTGTACCCGTTGAGCGGCACGGCGTACGGGCCGGGGTGCCGCTCGCTCGCGTAGTCCGGGTGGTTCCAGTCGGAGTGCGAGTAGTAGAGGCCGACCTTGAGATCACGGGCGCGCAGCGCCTCGACGAATCCGGTGACGAGGTCACGGCCGGCGGGGGTGTCCCGGACCACGTCCAGATTGCGGTGGCCGGTATCCCACAGGGCGACGCCGTCGTGGTGCCGGGTGGTGAGGACCGCGTACCGCGCGCCGACGCGGGCGAACAGCTCGGCCCAGGCGTCCGGGTCGTACCGTGACGCGGTGAAGCCGCCGAGCTGTTCCATGTACTGCCCGTGCGTCATCTCGCCCGTGTAGAAGGACCAGGACTCGGCGGCACCGCCCACCGCGTAGACGCCGTAGTGGATGAAGATGCCCAGCTTGGCACCGGGAAACCAGGGTTGCATCGGCATGCGTCCACGCTAGGCCCGGGTCCCCGTCGCCGGGTGGGCGCCGGTCACCACTACTGGTCCGTTTTCACCCCGGGAGCCGGGAGCCGGGAGCCGGGAGCCGGGAGCGAGCGGGTCGCCGGCCCTGCGGACGACGCGGGCGATCCAGGTCATCGCCTCGGGCACGTCGTAGTTGCCGGCGTGCGGCTGGTTCCAGGCGAGTCGGTAGTCGAGGTCCTTGACCTGCTTGTCGGCGGCGAGCGCCCGGTCGAGGTTGACCGAGACGCTGAACGCGGTGTCCCGGTCCCGGGTGCCGTGGCGGACGTACCAGTTCGGTGCGGTGTCGGCGCCGGTGCCGACGAAGTCCATCGGGTCGATCAGGTGGACCTGGTCGTCGACGGTGGTGGTCTTTTTGGCGGTGTACTGCTTCCAGGTCAGTCCGGTGTCGTCGAGGCCGCTGCCGTCACCGGCGACGTCGTTGTGGTTCCAGCTGTACTCGGTGTAGTTCATGTACTTCTGGGTGGGCGGGCCGAAGAGGTCGGTCTCGGTGCCGCTGGTGGTGTTCCCGTCGACGCCCACGGCGTCGAAGGCGGGGGTCGTCTTGAGCGTGGCCTGGGTGGCGACGAAGACGAGGTACTTCGCCATGTCGACGGAGCGCACCGTGCCGGTGGCGTCGTCGACGTCGATCCAGTCGTTGACGTACGTCCTGGTGGTGGGCGGTGCGCCGGGGCCGCCGGAGGTGATCTCGAAGGTGCCGCCCAGCGGCGGGATCGTGTGGGCGGGGTCGGCCTTCAGGTAGGTCTCGGCGGAGCGGACGACCTCCTTCTTGACGGTGTCGAGCATGGTGGCGGCGGTGAGCGGCGTGCCGTCGGGGTTGCGCAGTCCGAGGCTCTTCTCGTAGGCCGCGAACCGTGCCGCGATCGCGGTGGCGTCCTGGGGCGAGGGATTCGAGCCGGTGCGGTTACGGGTGTCGAGGACGTTGTACAGCCACTCGTAGGCCGCATCCGCGTTGCCGAGGTTGGTGATCGGGCAGTACGCGTTGACGGCGAAGACGTCGTCGCGCAGGGTGCTGCGTCCCTTGGCGTCGATGCCGGCGGCGCCGATCGCGGCGAGGTAGGGGGCGTATTCGGCGCTGTTGCCGGAGGCGCCCAGAATCGACACCAGCGCGCCGCCGCCGCTGGTGCCGTTGATGACGATCCGCTCCGCACTGCCGGGCATGGCCGCGTCGTTGAGGCGCAGGTAGCGCACGGCGGCCTTGGCGTCGACCACCGCGGCGGGGGCCTTGCCGGCGGCCGTCCCGTTGGCGCCGACCAGTCCGCGGCTGCGGTTGGCCACGTCGGCGAAGACGTACCCCGCCTTCAGCGCGGCGCCGACGTTGCTGGTCGAGCTGTTGTAGGAGGTGCCGGCGGTGACGCTCGCCCGTATGTAACTGGCCTTCCAGCCGCTGTTGTTCACCGCGAAGTAGACCGGTGCCCGCTGGTCGTCGAAGGCGCTCTCGGGCACGAACACATTCATGCTCTGGTAGCCGCAGGCGGTATTGGGGATCGTGGTGCTGCCGCCGCCGGGACCGCCGGGCTGCTGCGCCGCCGCGGCGACGGGCTCGGCTGCGTAGCAGATCTCCTTGTACCAGCGGACGTCCATCGGCCGCCCGTCCACGGTGACGGTGATCGTCGTGTAGGCGGCGGAGTCGAAGTCCAGCGCGGCGTCCTGGGGGTCCGCGGCCCGGCCACGGCTCAGCGAGGGGGCCGCGCCGGACGCGGTGGCCGCGACGGAGGCCGGCACCGCGACGGCCGTGAGGACGAGGGAACTCGCGAAGGCCATCCCCCGCAGGAGGTGTGTGCGGGTCACGGTGCGTACCGACCGTGGACCGGTCGGACGGATGAGTGCGCCGCGTCCGGCAGACGCAGAGAATCTGGGCATGGGTCTCCCCTCGAAGGGCGTCGAGTTACTTCGCGCAAGGACCCCGGAGGCGGGGCGTGACGCACGCTACAAGATTGTTAACAATATGCACAGCAATATTGCAGACATTTAAGTCCGGTGCGGCCGGGCCCGTCCCGTACGGCATTCCGCTCGTTCCGTGACCGTTCGGTGCCGGGTGTGCGGAAGCCGCATGGCGCTCCTTGCGACGGGTAGGCGACCAGCCGCGCCCGGGCCGGAGACCGGCCCGGGCGGCCTGTTCCCGCCACTACGTCTGGATGTGCCATGGAGAACCCCTCGAACGACATCGCCGCGGTGGAGGCCCAGCGCGCACTGAGCGCCCTGGCCGCGAATGCCGAGGACGGCGCCGCGCTGGACACGCTGGCCGGCAGCGACGTGCTGGTCCCGGTGCCCGACGACGCCGCCGACGAGTCCGTCGCGGACCCCACGGTCGTGGCGCTGCCCGTCCTCGAACAGCCGGGGGAGGAGCCCCTGGTCCCGGTGTTCACCTCGGAGATGACCATGGCCGAGCTGCTGCCGTCCGTGTCGCGCTACCGTCTCGTACCGCTCGGGGCGCTCGCCGCGCAGTGGCCCGCCAGCGACCTCTCCCTGACCATCGACGCCAGCACGCCGCACGGCCTGACGCTCGACTCCCAGGGCGTACGCACCCTGCTGGCGCGACCCCTGGCCTAGGCCGGCCGGGTACGGACGCGGACACGGGCGGGGTCGGGCCCGGCCGCGGGGACGGTGAGGACGGCCGGGCCCCGGGGCGCGGGCGTGCTTCCGCTCGCTCCCGCGCCCTGGTCCGCGGGGTGAAGGGATGAACGGCGCCGACACCGCTCATCCCTGACGCACGGGCGTCGCGATCAACGGTAGGACGTCACCGCGGCGTAATCGCTCCGCTGCGCGCGGTACTTGTCCGGGATGCGCGGTGCCCGCGGTCCGGGATGCGCGGTGCCCGCGTCACCCCGACCGCAGCGTCTGTCCGGGCGACTCGCCGAACCGCGTCCGGTAGCGCTGCGCGAAGCGCCCGAGGTGCGCGAACCCCCACCTGTACGCCACCTCCGTGACCGTGACCGCCGTGGGCCCGGAGGCGCGCAGCTCCTCGTACACCCGCCGCAGCCGGACCTCGGTGACGTACGCCGTGGGGGACATGCCCACGTGTTTGCGGAACGCCTCCTGGAGGGCCCGCACCCCGACCTGGGACAGGGCCGCCAGCCGCGCCGCGTCGTAGTGCTCGGCCGGCCGCTCCTCCACGGCCTCCATGACCCGCCTGACCGTCGCGGGCCGCACCGCCGGAACGGGTGCCTCCAGGGCGTCGCGGTAGGAGTGGCCGGACGCGAGCAGCAGTCCCTCCAGCAGCGTCTGCTCGATGCTCGCCCGGATGAGGGAGCGGTGCAGCAGTCCGTCCGGGCCGTCCTTCTCCGGCAGGCACCACAGGGCGAGGTTGAACCAGCTGCGCCCGGCCCCGCCGGAGAGGTCGAAGTACGGCTCGAAATGCGGCGGCCGCCGCACGGACCTGCCGAGCAGGACCTCCAGCCGCTCGTGCACGGCCGGCATGTCGACCTTGACGCTCAGGGCACGGCAGTCGGCCGACCAGTCGTCCACCCGCACCCCGTGTTCCGGCCGCAGGAACACGGCGCGTCCGGGCGCGGCGTACGTCGTCGTCCCGTGCCCCTCCCGGCAGCGGAAGCGGCCGGTGAGCGGCACGGTCACGTGGTAGACGTGAGGCTGCGCGAAGTCGATCGTCACCTCGGTGCCGAAACTGATCCCGCCGACGGTCAGCGCGCCGAGTCCGGCCACGCTGAGCTCGGTGAGGAAGTCCTCGGTCCGGCCCGGTACGTCCAGCCGCAGGTCGTAGTAGTGCTCCGCGATGACGTCGTGCGACTCCTCCACGCACCGCGTCTCGTACCTGCCGGTAGTGGCCTGCCGCACATCGTCCACGATCACTGTGGTGCTCCCTGGCACAGCTTCCCCCCGCCCTCACGACCACGACGGCACCTGTGACCGTACGGGATCCGGCGCTCCCGGCGGGAGACCTCAGCCGGCGTCGGTCAGCATGCGCGCGAGGGCGGCGCGCTGGAGCGGGCGTACCCGGGTGTGCAGGTCACGGCCCTTCTCGGTGAGGGCCACCCAGACCCCGCGGCGGTCCTCCTGGCAGACGCTCCGCTCCACGAGGCCCTCCTTCTCCAGCCGGCCGATCAGCCGGGAGAGGGCGCTCTGGCTCAGGTGGATGCGATCCGCGATGTTCTGCACCCGGCACAGCTCCGGCGAGCCGGTGTCCGTACCGGTGCCGGTGCCGGAGTCCGCGTCCGGGGCCGCGGCCGAGGTGTTCGACGCGAGCATGTCGAGCACCTCGAAGTCACTGGCGCCCAGGCCGTGCGGATGCAGTGCGCGGTCGATCTCGCACATCGTGCGGGCGTGCACCGACAGGATGTCCCGCCACTGGTCCTCGAGCCGGGGAGCGGCCTTCTCTGCTGCCATGACCGCACGGTAACAGAGAAGAAGCCGCTCGTTGAGCGTGCAACTAGTGCAGTTGCATGGAGTTCGTCACCCCCGGGCCGGGCGGGCGGCCGCCCTGCTCAGGAGGCCTCCTGGACGAGCCCGATGTCGTTGCCGTCCGCGTCCTTCACGGAGGCGACGAGCATGCCGCCGCCGACGTCCTGGACGTCCTGGACCACCTCGGCGCCCGCGCCCACGAGCGCGGCCAGGTCCGCCCGGACGTCGGAGACGTGCCAGTAGGGGACGGGCCCGGTCAGGCCCTTGGCGTGGCCGTTCGGGTCGAGGCCGACCTCCGGCCGCCCCGGCGCCCGGAAGCCCACGTAGTACGCCTCGTCCGTGTACGGCTCCACTCCGAGGAGTGCGCCGAACAGGGCCTTGGCCCGGGCGAGATCCTTGACGGGATAGGTGACGGTCCTGAGGCCTTCGGGCATGACGGGTCCCTCCGCTGATGTGATTCCACCGGCGCTCGTCCGCCGGTCTCCCACCGGTTCCTCGCCGGTGCCCTCACGCTACGGCCGCGTGCCGCGAACCCGCTTCTCCGATCCTGACCGGTTCGTTCCAGGTGCCTGCGGGGCGGACCGTCAGCCCGCGAAGATCTCCACCACCGACCAGACGGCGAGCCCGAGCATGCAGATCCCGCCGATCCGCTGCACGGTCTTCAGCGGCACGCGCTTCGCGATGAAGCGTCCCGCCAGCAGCGCGAGCGCGGAGACCGACATCAGCGCGGCCGCGGCACCGACGGCCACCGACGCGACACCGTTCGTGGCCGCGAGGTTGGCGGTCGTGATCTGCGTCAGATCGCCCCACTCGCTGATGAAGACGGCCATGAAGGCGGTCGTGTAGACGGGCCAGAAACCGGCGACGGTCCGGCCGCCGGCGTCCTCCTCGTCGTCGTCCGCGCCGCCGCGCAGCAGCATGAACGCGCCGAACGCGAAGAGCGCGGCCGAGACCGACTTGACGGTCCAGTCGGGCAGCAGGCCGATGAGGCTGCCGGCGCCGACGGCGATCGCGACATGCACGATGAACGCGGTGGACGTACCGAACCACACGTACAGCGGCCGCATACGGGTGCCCATGGCCAGCGACGCGAACATCGTCTTGTCGGGCAGTTCGGCGAGGAAGATCAGCCCGAAAGCGGTGAGGATCGCCAGGGGGTCGAGATGCATTCCGGTGGCTTTCTCTAGGACCGGGCCCCCGGATCTTCGCGAAGCGCCCTCGACGGGGGCGACGGGAGAACCGATCGGCCCGGCACGACGGGTGCGCCGCGGGATACGCGGGCACGGCAATGCCTGGCCGAAGGTCTCGCCCACCCGTGTGACCACAGGGCCCGGCCACCGGGAACCCGGGGGTTCCAGCGTGTCGACGACCGGTTCGCAGGGCTACTCCCCTTCGCGGTCACTCAGTGTACAGGGCATCGGTACGGCCCCGCATGGGCACGAGGCGGTCGGGTATAAGTGGTGCATTCCGCACGGAAGGACTATCCCGGGTGAATCGCCTTCCGGGAGGTCGCGCAGCGAGGACGGAACACGGCACCATGAGCGGCCCGCCCGACGAAGACACCGCCGTTGTGATCCTGCGGGCCCTGGGGGTCCTGGCCCACGACGGGGGGAACGAGCACGCGCGGGCGGCCCTGACGGGCAGCCACGTGCTGGTCCCGTCGTACGGGGACGACGACGGCGCGGACCCGCTCGGACTGACCCTGCCGGTGACGGGGCGGACCGTGCTGGTCTTCACCTCGGAGGCGCGTATGGTCCGCCGCCTGCCGGACGTCGTCCACTACTGCCTCGTCCCGCTGGGCGCGCTCCCGGCGCACTGGCCGGAGCGCGATCCCTCCCTCGCCATCGACATCGGCTCACCGGACAGCGTGCTGCTGACCGCCGAGGGGGTACGGCTCCTCCTGTCCGCCGGGACCGCGTCCGCCGGGGCGGCCCACCCCCGGCTCAGGTGGACTGACGTGTGACCAGCTCCGTCGGCAGGATCACCGCCGCCGGGTCCTCGCCGCCGATCTGGGCCAGCAGCACCCGGACCATCTCGGAGCTGATGCGGTCGTAGGGCTGGCGGATCGTGGTGAGCTCGGGGCTGGAGGCGACCGCCGCCGAGGAGTCGTCGAAGCCGCCCACCGCGACGTCACCGGGAACGGTCCGGCCCGCGCGCTGCAGCGTGCTCAGCACACCCTGCGCCATCAGGTCGGACGCCACGAACACCGCGTCCATGTCCGGTGCCCGCTCCAGGAGGAGCCCGGCGCCCGCCTCACCGCTGGCCCGGCTGTAGTCGCCGGACACGACGAGACGTTCGTCCAGGCCGATGCCCGCCTCGGTGAGCACCTCCCGGTAGCCGGCCAGCCGCTCGACACCGCCGGGGGTGTCCAGCGGCCCCGTCACCATCCCCACCCGGCGCCGGCCGAGCGAGACCAGGTGGCGCACCATGTCGCGGGCGCCGTCCCGGTCGTCCGCCGCCACGTAGCTGATCTTGGATCCGACGCCGATGGGCTTGCCGCACATGACGAGCGGCACTCCGGCGTCGCGCAGTTGCTCGGCCACCGGGTCGCCGGAGTGGCTGGAGACCAGCAGCACCCCGTCGACATGGCCCGCGGTGATGTACCGGGTGATACGGCGGCGCTCGTCCTCGGTGCCCGCCAGCATCAGCAGCAACGGGATGTCGTGCGCCGCCAGTGCCTGCGTGCAACCGCGCAGCAGGACATTGAAGTTGGGGTCCTCGAAGAACCTCTCCTGCGGCTCCGTGAGCAGGAAGCCGATCGAGTCCGAGCGTCCGGTGATCAGCGAGCGGGCATGCCGGTTCACGACGTAACCCGTCCTGCGGATGGCGGCGTTGACCGCCTCCTGGGCGGCGGGGCTCACATAGTGACCGCCGTTGAGGACGCGTGACACGGTCCCCCGTGAGACTCCCGCCTCGCGCGCGACGTCGTGGATCGTCGGCGGTCGGCGCCGGCCCCCCGATTGGCTCATGGTCACGACTTTACGGCTCCCGACAGGAGATCGAGACTCCAGAACCGCTGGATGACCAGGAAGAGCGCGACGAGCGGGACCACCGCGAGCAGCGCGCCGGTGATCACCAGGGTGTAGAGGGCCGGAGTGTTGGAGCCCTGTTCGAGAAGCGTGAACAGACCGAGGGTGATCGGGAACTTCTCGTCGTCGCTGAGCATGATGTACGGCAGCAGGAAGTTGTTCCACACCGCCACGAACTGGAACAGGAAGACCGTCACCAGTCCGGGCACCATCATCGGCAGCGCGATCCGGGTGAAGATCCGCAGCTCGCTCGCGCCGTCCATCCGCCCGGCCTCGACGACATCGGCGGGCACGGCCGCGGCCGAGTAGATCCGCGCGAGATACACCCCGTAGGGGGACAGGATCAGCGGCAGCAGCACGGACGCGTACGAGTCCGTGAGGTCGGCCTCGGCCATCAGCAGGTACTGCGGAATGGCCAGGATCACCGGCGGCATCAGCACGCCCGCCAGCAGGATGTTGAAGACGGTCTCGCGGCCGCGGAAGCGGTAGATCGCCAGTGCGTACCCGCTGAACGCCGAGACGGCCGTCGACAGGAGGGCGCCGAGGCCCGCGTAGAGGGCGGAGTTGCCCATCCACTTCCAGTACACGCCGTCGCGGTAGGCGTTGAGGTCCGCGACGTTCTCGGCGAAGCCCGTGCCCGGCAGGAACGTGAACGTCGAGAACAGCTCGCTGCCCGACTTGGTCGCCGCGATCACCACCCAGGCCACCGGCAGCAGGCAGTAGAGCGCGCCGATCAGCAGGGTCACCGTGGGGACGAAGGCGATCCGGCGGGGCCGCGGCGGTCCCTGGGCGGTGCCGGGCGTCGTCCCGGCGGCCGGGGCCGCCTTGCGGACGGCGAGGGAACTCATCGTGCTGCCTCCTGCTTGGTACGGGAGTTCGCGGCCCGCAGGAAGCCGAAGGACAGGACCAGCGTGACGAGCGCGATGATCACCGCGGTCGCCGCGGCGGAGTGGATGTCGCCCTTGCCGAAGGCGTCCTGGTACACCTTCATCAGCGGACTCCAGGTGGTGGAGACGGAGTTGGTGAGGGGCTTGAGCGTGGTCGGCTCGCTGAACACCTGGAGCGTCGCGATGATCGAGAAGAAGAAGGTGAGCACCAGCGACGGCACCACCATCGGGATCTTGATCCGCAGCGCGGTCTGCAGCGGGGTCGCGCCGTCCAGTTTCGCCGCCTCGTACACCTCGGCGGGGATGGCCTGCAGCGCGGTGTAGATGACGATCATGTTGAAGCCCGTGCCGCCCCACACCGCGATGTTGGACAGCGCGACGTACAGCGGCCCGCCGTCCAGCAGGTCCGGCTGCGGCAGGCCCAGCCGGTCGAGGACGAAGTAGAAGGGGCTGACGTCCGGGAGGTAGAGGAAACCCCAGAGCATCGCCGCGACGACACCGGGAATGGCGTACGGCAGGAAGATCGCGAGCCGGGTGACCGGCGCGAGGCGGACCCGGTCGGTGTCGAGCATCAGCGCGAACAGCAGCGCGAGCCCCAGCATCACCGGGACCACGATGGCGCCGTACCCGAGCACGCGTAGCGCTCCGGCCAGCAGTTCGGAGTCGGTGAGGGAGTCGGTGTAGTTCTCCAGGCCCGCCCAGACCTCGCTGCGGGCGCCCGTGCCCAGGCCCAGGCCCTTGACCTGGACCTTGTGCAGGCTGAGCCACACCGCGTAGCCGATGGGCAGCGCGAAGAAGAGGGCGAACAGGATCGTCGCGGGGAGGAGGAAGGCGTACGGGGCTCCCTTGGCCCCGTACGCCTTCCGGCGTGCGCTCGTCACTCCGCGACCTCGAAGCCCTGCTTCTCGAGGTCGGCGACGGTCTCGTCCTGCATCTTCGTCAGGGCCGTACCGAAGTCCGACTTGTTCTTGGCGGCCGAGCCGAAGGCGTCGTTGAACGTGCTGTACGCGACGTTCACGTTCGGGCCCCACGCGGAGGGCGCGGCGGTCTTCGCGATGGCGGCGGCCTGCGTGTAGAAGTCGGGCTGATCGGCGAAGTACGCCGGCGGCTCGGCGAAGGCGTCACCGGTCTGCGCGGTCGTGGCGGCCGGGTAGATGCCGCCCTCCTTGGCGAGCGCGGTCAGCGCCTGCGGGTCCGTGTTCAGCCAGGCGGCGAACTTCGCGGCGGCCGACCTGTGCTTCGAGTCGGTGGTGACGGCGGTGGACGAACCGCCCCAACTGCCGGTGACGTTCTCGGTGTCGGACCACTGCGGCAGCGGGGCCATCGCCCACTTGCCCTTGGTGTCGGGCGCGGCGGTGGTGAGGGTGCCCGGTGCCCAGACCGCGCTCACCCAGGCGATCTGCTTGCCGGTGTTCATCGCCTTGTTCCAGGCGGGCGTGTACATCGGCTGGTTGTCGACGGCGCCCTCCTTCACCAGGCCGCCCCAGAAGTCGGCGACCTTCCGCGTCGCCGCGTCGTCGATGCCGACCTTCCAGGTGTCGCCCTCGGTGGTCCACCACTTGGCACCGGCCTGCTGGGCGAGACCGGCGAACAGCCCGGAGTCGTTGGCGGAGAAGGTGGTCAGGTCCGTCTGCGGCGCCTTCTTCTTCAGCGCGCGGGCGGTCTCGGCGAACTGCTCCCAGGTCTCGGGGACTTCGAGGCCGTACTTCTTGAACAGGTCCTCGCGGTAGTAGAACATCATCGGCCCGGAGTCCTGCGGGATCGCGTACACCGCGTCCGAGCCCAGGGTGGTCTGCTGCCAGACGCCCTCGGCGAACTTGTCCTTCACCCCGTCCACGTCGCCGGCTATGTCGGCGAGCGCGTCGTTGCTGACCAGCGTCGGCAGGGCCTGGTACTCGGCCTGCACCAGGTCCGGGGCCTTCCTGGCCTTGTGCGCGGTCAGGATCTTGGTGACCAGGGTGTCGCCGGACGCCTGCTTCTTGACCGTGACGTCGATCCGGTCCTTCTTGCCCTGGCCCTGGTTCCACAGGTCGACGACCTTGTCCATGCCCGGCGCCCAGGCCCAGTACGTCAGCGAGACCGGCCCCGATCCGGCCCCGTCGTCCTCGTCGTCCGAGGACCCGCAGGCGGCGAGCGCGGAGGCGCCGAGCGTGACGGCGACCGAGATGGTCACGAGGCGACGCAGCTTCGTGTGTGGCATGGATGTATCTCCCTGACCGTGGTCTCCGCCTGCTGCGGAGGCCTGCCATGCTTCTGTGAGCGTTCACAGTAGAGAAACATCCCGGACACTTGTCAATGGTTGTAGCTGTGCGGTTATGTTGGCCTCGCGCCGCTGGCGCTGTGTGTGCACGTTCCCAGAAGATCGAATGACCGGGAGACATTTCCATGCCGGAGACCACCCCCAAGGGCCTCACCGGGCTCGCCTTCGGTGGGGACTACAACCCCGAGCAGTGGCCGGAGGCGGTCTGGCACGAGGACGTCCGGCTGATGCGCGAGGCCGGCGTCACGATGGTCAGCGTCGGCATCTTCTCCTGGGCGCTCCTGGAGCCCTCGCCGGGCGGCTACGACTTCGGCTGGCTCGACCGGGTACTGGACCTGCTGCACGAGAACGGCATACGCGCCGACCTCGGTACGCCGACCGTCGCGCCGCCCGCCTGGTTCTACCGCGAGCACCCCGAGGCGCTGCCCGTGGCCGCCGACGGCACCCGCTACGCGTTCGGCTCACGCGGCGCCATCTGCCACAGCAACCCGCACTACCGGTCGGCCGCCGCGGACATCACCACCCGGCTCGCCACCCGGTACGCCGGGCACCCCGCACTGGCCCTGTGGCACGTCCACAACGAGTACGGCGTCCCGGTCTCGGCCTGCTACTGCGACGGCTGCGCCGCCCACTTCCGCCGCTGGCTCGCCCGGACGTACGGCACGGTCGACGCGGTCAACGAGGCCTGGGGCACGGCCTTCTGGGGCCAGCGGTACGCGGACCTCGACCAGATCAACCCGCCCCGGCTGACCCCGACGGTCGGCAACCCGGGCCAGGCCCTCGACTACAAGCGGTTCGCCGACGCCACCATGCGCGAGAACTTCGTGGCCGAGCGGGACATCCTGCACCGCCTGGCGCCCGGCGTCCCGGTCACCACGAACTTCATGACCGCCCTCAGCCAGTGCGACTCCGTCGACTACTGGGCCTGGGGCCGCGAGGTCGACCTCGTCAGCAACGACCACTACCTGATCACCGACGGCCGCCGTACGCACGTCAACCTCGCGATGGCCGCCGACCTCACCCGCTCCGTGGCGGGCGGCGCCCCCTGGCTGCTGCTCGAACACTCCACGTCGGGCGTCAACTGGCAGGCCCGCAACCCCGCGAAGGCACCGGGCCAGATGGCCCGCAACTCGCTCGCCCATGTGGCGAGGGGCTCCGACGGCGCGATGTTCTTCCAGTGGCGGCAGTCCCGGCGCGGCGCGGAGAAGTTCCACTCGGCGATGCTCCCGCACGCCGGCACCGACTCCCGGGTGTGGCGCGAGGTGGTCGAACTCGGCGCGTCCGTGGACTCGTTGAGCCAGATCCGCGGCACCCGTACCGTGGCCGACGCCGCCGTCCTGTGGGACTGGCACTCCTGGTGGGCGCAGAACCTGGCCTGGCACCCGAGCGAGGACCACGACCCGCGCGAGCGCGCCGACGCCTTCTACGAGGCCCTCTACGACCGGCACCTCACCGTCGACTTCGCCCACCCGGAAGCCGACCTGTCGGCCTATCCCCTTGTCGTCGTACCGGCGCTCTACCTGATGACCGAGACCGCCGGACGGAACCTGACGCGGTACGTCGAGGGCGGCGGCACCCTCGTCGTCTCCTACTTCTCCGGCATCGTCGACGAGCACGACGCCGTGCACGAGGGCGCGTACCCCGGTCCGCTGCGCGATGTCCTCGGCCTGACGGTCGAGGAGTTCTCCCCGCTGCCGGCGGGCGGGCAGGTGCGCCTCGCCGGACCCGACGGGTCCGAGCTCGCCGGCGACGTGTGGAGCGAGTTCGTGGTGCCGCGCGGCGCGGAGACCGTGTGGACGTACGCCGACGGGCTCGCCGCCGGACGCCCCGCGGTCACCCGGCACCGGTTCGGTGCGGGATCCGCGTGGTACGTGTCGACGCGGCTCGGGGCCGCGGGGCTGGACGCGCTGATCGGCTGGACCGCCGACGACGCGCGGATCGCCCCGCGGGCCGATCTGCCGCGGGACGTCGAAGTGGTGCGGCGGGCGGGGGAGTCGGGCACGTTCCTCTTCGCGATCAACCACTCCGGTGCCGAGGTCAAGGTGCCGATCGAGGCGCACGGTACGGAGCTGCTCACCGGTGAGCGGGCCGCGGGGCGTCTCGCGGTGCCCGCGGGGGCCGTCCGGGTCGTACGCCTCGACGACTGACCCGGCCCACGGATTTCGCCCCCGCCGCCCTTTCCCGTCCCGACCTCGGGGGCTCGGCCCCCGAACCCCCGCTCCTCGAACGCCGGAGGGGCTGATTCTCAGCCCGTCCGGCGTTCGAGGACGAGCGCGAAGCGCGACAGCGGGGGTCTGGGGGCGCAGCCCCCAGGGACGGGAACGGGAAGGGGCGGCGGGGGCGGAGAACCAACCCCATCCACCGCACGTCGAAGGGACGACGGACGACGATGTTCCATCCCGGACGCACACTCAAGGCCCTGCTGCTGCCACTGGCAGCAGGCCTCGCCCTCACCCTGCTCCCCGCGCAGAGCGCCGACGCGGCCACCACCCTCACCAACCCCGGCTTCGAGTCCGACGGCACCGGCACGGCCACCCCGGCCGGCTGGTCCACCTACTCCGCCGCGGGCCAGAACGCCGCCTCGTTCACCGAGTCCGGCGGCCGCACCGGCAGCTACCGCCTCACCCACCACTCGGCCGCCGCCTACAAGGTGGAGACCTACCAGTACCTCTCCGGCCTCACCAACGGCACCTACAAGCTGACCGCCTGGGTCCGCTCGGGCGGCGGCCAGAACTCCGCGTACCTCGCGCTCAAGAACTGCGGGGGCGCGGAACAGCGCACCGACCTCCCGGTCTCGTCCAGCGGCTGGCTCCGTATCGTCGCCTCGGTCGCGGTGACGAACAACCGGTGCACGATCGCCGTCAACTCCGACGCGAAGGCGGGCAACTGGCTCAACGTGGACGACCTAGACCTTCACGGCCGGGTCGACCGGACTGGCCGTCAAGGGCTCGGACGTGTCCTCGCTCGCCAAGAGCGAGGCCAAGGGCGGGGTGTACAGGAACAGCTCCGGCACGGCCGGTGACGCCCTCGCCATCCTCAAGTCCGCCGGGCAGAACTACGCCCGCCTCAAGGTGTGGGTGAATCCCGCCGACGGCTACAACGACAAGGCGCGCGTCCTCGCGACCGCCAAGCGCGTCAAGGCGCAGGGCATGAAGCTTCTCGTCGACTTCCACTACTCGGACACCTGGGCCGATCCGGGCGCCCAGTCCAAGCCCGCCGCCTGGTCCGGCCATTCCTACAGCCGGCTCAGGACCGACGTCCACAACCACACGTACGACGTCCTGAACGCCCTGAAGGCCCAGGGCACCACGGCCGACATGGTGCAGGTGGGCAACGAGATCAACGGCGGCATGCTCTGGAACGAGGGCTCCACCTCGAACTGGCCGCAGCTCGCCGGACTGCTCAACTCGGGCTACGACGCGGTCAAGGCGGTCAGCCCGGGCACGACCGTGGCGATCCACCTCGCCAAGGGCGGCGACCTGGCCGGCACCCGCTGGTGGTTCGACAACGCGGTGTCCAACGGCGTGAAGTTCGATGTCGTCGGGCTGTCCTACTACGGCTACTGGCACGGCACGCTCGCCGACTTCCAGACGACCCTGGACGACACGGCGTCCCGTTACGGCAAGCCGGTGTACCTCGCCGAGACGGCCTATCCCTTCCGGCTGGACAGCGAGGACCCCACCGAGAACATCATCGACCTCGCGAGCGAACTCGTCCCCGGCTACGCCGCCTCGACGGCCGGCCAGACGCAGTGGATGAAGGACGTGGCGAGCATCGTGGAGGCCGTCCCGAACGGCCGCGGCCTCGGCATCTTCTACTGGGAGTCCACCTGGACCGCGGTGACCGGCAACGGCTGGGACCCGGCGGACCCCTCGTCCGGCAACGGCTGGGAGAACCAGGCCCTGTTCGGGTACGACGACAGGGCGCTGCCGGCGATGGCGTGGTTCGGCCACCGGTGACGCTCCGAGGGCGGACGCGGGTGTGACGAAGGGGAGCCGGCCTCCGTCGCACCCGCGTCCGCCCTCCCTCACCCGTCGCGCCGGAACGGCTCGCGCAGCTTGAACTTCTGCAGCTTCCCGGTCGCCGTACGCGGCAGGGACTCCACGAAGTCGATCCGCTTGGGCGTCTTGAAACCGGCGAGTCGCGTACGGCAGTGGGCGATCAGCTCGTCGGCGGTGACACCGGATCCGTCCGCCACCACGAGCGCGGTCACCGCCTCGCCCCACTTGGCGTCCGGGATGCCGATGACCGCCACCTCGCGGACCGCCGGATGCGAGGTGATCACGTCCTCCACCTCGATCGAGGAGACGTTCTCGCCGCCCGAGATGATGACGTCCTTCTTGCGGTCGGAGATCACCAGGTACCCCTCGTCGTCGAGGTAACCGCCGTCCCCGGTGTGGAACCAGCCGCCGGCCTGGGCCTTCGCCGTCTCCTCGGGCTGCTCCCAGTAGCCCTCCAGGTTGTGGTTGGACGCGGTCAGCACCTCCCCGTCCCCGTCGACGTCCACGCGTACGCCGAGCGCGGGCACGCCGGCCCGCCCGAGCCTGCGGGCACGCTCTCCGGGTTCCAGGCCGTCCCACTCCGCGCGGCCGCGGTTGACCGTGACGAGCGGCGAGGTCTCGGTCAGCCCGTAGATCTGGATGAACTCCCAGCCCAGCTCGACCGTCACCCGCTCGATCGTGCGGGTCGGGGGCGGCGCGCCCGCGCAGACGATACGGACCCGGTCGCGGCCGGGGATCCGACCCTCCCAGTCCGCGGCGGCGTCGAGCACGGTGTTCAGGACGGCCGGCGCCGCGCACATCAGGGTGACGCCGTGCCGCTCGACGCGGCGCAGGATCTCGGCCCCGTCGACCTGGCGGAGCACGATGTGCCGGCCGCCGACGCCCGTGACGCCGTACGGCATGCCCCAGCCGTTGGCGTGGAACATCGGGAGGGTGTGCAGATAGACGTCACGGTCGCTGATCGTGGTGTGCAGCCCGAACACGGCGGCGTTCAGCCACAGGTTGCGGTGCGTGAGCCGAACCCCCTTGGGGCGGGCGGTCGTTCCGGACGTGTAGTTGACGCTGGCCGTCGCCCCCTCGTCCGGCTCCGCCCACTCCCGCGGCTCGGCCCCGTGCAGGAACAGGTCCTCGTCGTCACCGAGGACGAACCTGTGCTTGACGTCGAGCGAGTCGAGCACCGCCGCGCAGGAGGCGTCCGCGTAGACGACCGAGGCGCCGGAGTGCCGCACGATGTAGTCGATCTCCGACCGCGTGAGCCGGAAGTTCACCGGTACGAGGACGCGCCCCCAGCCGGAGACACCGAAGAACGACGTCAGCAGGCGCGCCGAGTTCTGCGAGACCACCGCGACCCGGCCGCCCACCGGGACGTCCAGCCGGTCGAGCTTCGCCGCCTGCGCGCGGGCGAGTGCCGCCAGCTCCCGGTAGGTGACGTCGCCGAGACCCGGTCCGGGCTGGTCCGGTTCGTCGACGACGGCGACGCGGTCCGGATAGACATGGGCCGCACGGTCGAGGAAGTCACGGACGGTCAACGGGTAGTACACGACAGCACCTCCGGGTCGGTGTTTCCTTCCTACCTCGCCGGACCACCGCCGTACCCTCCGTGGACCCGTTGCGCATCGGCACGGCCTCGGAGTACCGTCCGACACACCTATTCAATATGTTGAGTATGAGCAGGGGCGCGAGTGCCCGCACGGGCTGCCCGTACGAGCGATGAGAGAGTTCAGAGGTGGACGATGACGCACCCCTTCCGCAAGGCGGTCGAGGACGGCGACCACGCGGCCCTGGTCGACCTGCTCGCCGAGGACGTCGTGTTCACCAGCCCGGTGGTCTTCAAGCCGTACGCCGGAAAGCCGGTCACCTCCGCGATCCTGGGCGCCGTCATGGAGGTGTTCGAGGAATTCCGCTACGTCCGGGAGATCGCGGACTCCGGCGGCCGTGACCTCGCCCTCGTCTTCGAGGCCCGGGTGGGGGACCGTACCCTCCAGGGCTGCGACTTCCTGCACTTCGACGAGAGCGGCCGGGTCGACGACTTCACGGTCATGGTCCGTCCCCTGTCGGCGGCCCAGGCGCTGCAGGAGGCGATGGCGGCCCGCTTCGACGCCGTCGCCGCGAACGCGGCGGGTGCGTCCTGACCGCCACCGGGAGTTAGCCTGATCTCCTGCCACGACCGGGAGACACGCACGTATGACCACCCCTCGCCCCGAGACGGCGGACGGCCTCGGAGGACCTTCCGTGCCCGCCCGGCGGGAACCGGTGCTGCGGGGGCAGTGGTCCGTGGTGGCGGCGGTCTCGGTGGGCGGCGCGGCCGGCGCGTCGGCGCGCTACGGGGCCGCCCTGCTCTGGCCGGGAAGCAGGGGCGGCTTCCCCTGGACCACGTTCTGGGTCAACGTCGTGGGCTGTTTCGTGATCGGCGTCCTCATGGTCCTGGTCACCGAGGTGTGGGCGCCCCACCGGCTGGTCCGCCCCTTCTTCGGCACCGGGGTGCTCGGCGGCTTCACCACCTTCTCGACGTACGCCGTCGACATCCAGCGGCTGCTGGACGCCGGCCGGCCCCGTACCGCCCTGGTCTACCTCGCGGTCACCCTCGTGGCGACGCTCGCGGCGGTCCGGCTGGCCGTCGCGGTGACGCGCGTCCGCGCGCGACGGTCGGGGTGGGGAGCCGCCGCGGCCGCCGAGGGCGAGGGCTCCTCGTGAACTGGTTGCTGGTGATCGCCGGCGCCATGATCGGCGCACCCCTGCGCCATCTCACCGACCGCGCGGTGCGGTCCCGGTACGGTTCCGCCTTCCCCTGGGGCACCTTCACGGTGAACGTCACCGGCTGCCTGATCCTCGGCACCCTGACCGGCGCGGCCGCGGCGGGAGCGGCCTCCTCCCACCTCCAGCTGCTGCTCGGCACGGGCCTGTGCGGCGCCCTCACCACGTACTCGACGTTCTCGTACGAGACCCTGCGCCTGGCCGAGAGCGGGGCCCGCCTCCACGCCGGCCTCAACGCGGTCGCGAGCGTGGCGGCGGGCCTGGGAGCCGCGTTCGCGGGTGTCACGGCGGCCGAGGCGATCTGGGGATGAGCGCGGCGGCCGCTCCCGAAGAGCGGGGCGGCCCGGCCGGTGGCTCGTCCGCGTCCCACGGTGAGCACCTGTCCGGCCGGCACCTGTGCGCCGTTCCTCGCAGGGGCAACCTTGACAGTCGCCTCCCGCGCCCCGGAGGATCACCCCCGTGAACCTGTCAGACAGCCAGACAGCCGGCTCCGTACCGCCGCCGAGGCGCATCAGCGCCATGGAGGCCGTGCTCGGGCACCTGCGTGGCGCCATCGAGCGCGGTGAGTACGCCGTGGGGGACAAGCTGCCCTCCGAGGCGGAGCTGTGCCGGCGGCTGGAGGTCAGCCGGCCCGTGCTGCGCGAGGCGCTGCGCGCCCTGCAGACCATGGGGCTGACCGTGTCCCGGACCGGCAAGGGCACGTTCGTCGTGTCGAGCGGCCCCGTCGAGAACCCCACCTTCGGCGACTACACGGCCAGTGACCTGATGGAGGTACGGCGGCACGTCGAGATCCCGGTGGCCGGGTACGCCGCCGTGCGCCGGACACCCGAGGACCTCGACCACCTGGCCCGCCTGCTCGACCGGATGGAGCGCGAACGGGACACCACCGCGTGGGCCGCCATGGACACGCTGTTCCACCTCGCCGTGGCGCAGGCCGCACAGAATCCGGTCTTCCGCCGCGTCATCGAGGAGATCCGGGACGCGCTGGCCCGGCAGTCGGCGTTCCTCAACGAGCTCGGCGGCCGTCGCGAGCAGTCCGACCGCGAACACCGTGCCATCGTCGACGCCCTCGTCGACGGCAGCGCACCCGACGCGACCGAGGCGATGGCACACCACCTCGACCGGGTCGGGACGACCCTCACCGCGATCGTGCGCCCCGGACGCACCGGGCGCACCGATCAGGCGGACACCCCCACAGAAGGCGAAACACAGGCGTGAGCGAGCAGTACCTCGAAGAACAGACAGGACGGGCAGGGAAGGAGGGGAGGGCGGGCGGTCACGTCGACGCCGGTGACGCGGGGTACAGCAAGTCCCTGAAGTCCCGGCACGTCAACATGATCGCCATCGGCGGGGCCATCGGCACCGGCCTCTTCCTCGGCGCCGGCGGCCGGCTCGCCGACGCGGGCCCGTCGCTCTTCATCGCGTACGCCGTCTGCGGGATCTTCGCCTTCCTGGTCGTGCGGGCCCTCGGCGAACTCGTCCTGTACCGGCCGTCCTCGGGCGCCTTCGTGTCGTACGCGCGGGAGTTCCTCGGCGAGAAGGGCGCCTACACCGCGGGCTGGATGTACTTCCTGAACTGGGCGACCACCGGCGTCGCGGACATCACCGCGGTCGCCACCTACACCCACTACTGGGGCATGTTCTCCGACATCCCGCAGTGGGTGATCGCCCTGGTCGCGCTGACGGTCGTGCTCACCGTGAACCTCATCTCCGTGAAGATCTTCGGAGAGCTGGAGTTCTGGTTCGCGATCGTCAAGGTGGGCGCGCTCGTCGCCTTCATGCTGATCGGGATCTTCGTGCTGGTCACCCGGCAGCCCGTCGACGGAGCCGTCCCCGGCCCGTCCCTCGTCGGCGACAACGGCGGCCTCTTCCCCAACGGCCTGCTGCCGATGCTGCTGATCGTCCAGGGCGTCGTCTTCGCGTACGCCTCCGTCGAACTGGTCGGCGTCGCGGCGGGCGAGACGGAGAACCCCGAGAAGATCCTGCCGAAGGCCATCAACTCGATCATGTGGCGTGTCGGGCTCTTCTACGTCGGCTCGGTGCTGCTGCTGTCCATGCTGCTGCCCTGGAACACGTACACCGCCGGGGAGAGCCCCTTCGTGACCGTGCTCTCCCGCATCGGCATCCCGGCCGCGGGCGGCGTGATGAACCTCGTCGTGATGACCGCCGCCATGTCCAGCCTCAACTCCGGGCTCTACTCGACCGGCCGCATCCTGCGCTCCATGTCGGTGTCCGGCTCGGCGCCCCGGTTCACCTCCGTGATGAGCCGCAGCCAGGTCCCGTACGGCGGAATCCTGCTCACCAGCGGCATCTGCGTACTCGGGGTCGGGCTCAACTTCGTCGTC
Organism: Streptomyces sp. V3I8; assembly: GCF_030817535.1. Taxonomy (NCBI): domain Bacteria; kingdom Bacillati; phylum Actinomycetota; class Actinomycetes; order Kitasatosporales; family Streptomycetaceae; genus Streptomyces; species Streptomyces sp. V3I8. The sequence goes on from NZ_JAUSZL010000002.1 coordinate 8,025,665, forward strand.
CCCGCCGACGCCTTCGAGATCGTGCTCAACTTCGCGGCACTCGGCATCCTCGCCACCTGGGGCATGATCATGATCTGTCATCTGCAGTTCTGGCGGAAGACCGAGGAGGGCGAGCTGGACCGCCCGGCCTACCGGCTGCCGGGCTCGCCCTGGACCGAACTCGTGACCCTCGTCTTCCTCGCCGCCGTGCTCGTCCTCATGTACGCGGACGGGGGAGCGGGCCGTACGACGGTGCTGTGCCTGCCGCTGATCGCGGCGGCGCTGGTGGCGGGCTGGTACGGGGTACGCGGCCGGGTCGCGGCCGTGCGCAAGAACGGGGTGGACGCATGAGCATCGACGCCCTCGCCGGGTGCGGGAGTTCACTCGCCGCCGCGCCCCCCGTCCGGGAACCGCTGCACGCGCCCGTCGCCCATCTCGTCCGCGGGGGTGTCATCGAGGGCGTCCACTACGGTTCGGTGGTCGTGCTGGCCGCCGACGGGAGCGTGGAGCTGCAGACCGGCGACGTGGAAGCGGCCTTCTACCCGCGTTCGGCGCTCAAGCCGGTGCAGGCGGTGGCGATGGTCCGGGCGGGGCTGCCGCTCGAGGGGGACCTGCTGTCCCTGGCCGCGGCCAGCCACTCCGGCGAGGAGCGCCATCTCGCCGGTACGCGGCGGATCCTGGAACTCGCCGGTCTGACCGAGGACGATCTGCGCAACGTCCCGGACCTGCCCTTCGACCCGGTCGTACGGGAGGACTGGGTGCGCGCGGGGCGACTGCCGTCGAGGCTCGCGCAGAACTGCTCGGGCAAGCACGCGGCGATGCTGTACACGGCGCGGCTGAACGGGTGGTCGCTGGACGACTACCTCGATCCCGCGCATCCGCTCCAGCAGGCGATCGCGGAGATCGTCGAGGACCTGACCGGGCAGGGCATCGCGCAGGTCACGGTCGACGGGTGCGGGGCTCCGCTGTTCGCCGTCTCCCTGCACGGCCTGGCGCGGGCGGCCGCCCGGATCACGACGGCCCCGTCCGGTACGCCCGAGGCGCGGGTCGCCGACGCGATGCGCCTGCACGCCGAGATGGCGTCCGGGTCGGGGCGGGACGTGGCCGCGCTGATGCGCGCGGTGCCGGGGCTGCTGGCCAAGGACGGCTTCGAGGGCGTGCAGGTCGCCGCGCTGCCGGACGGGCGGGCGGTCGCGGTGAAGATAGCGGACGGGGCGGACCGGGCGCGGATCCCCGTGGCCGCGGCGGCGCTGGCCCGGGCGGGGGTGCCCGCGGAGGCGCTGACGGAGTTCGCCGGGGCGCCGCTGCTGGGCGGCGGCGCGGTGGTCGGCCACATCCGCCCGACCCGGGCACTGGACCCACTCACCCGCCTCTGACCACCACCGACCGCACGGTTCCTCCGCCCCGGCCCCGCCCCCAGGGGCGCGGGGAACTGCGCGCGCAACCCCTGCGGTGCCGCAGCATGACGGCGAGCTCGACCCGGCCCCCGCCCGCAGGGGCGCGGGGAACTGCGCGCGCAACCCCCACGGCCCGCCACTGTCTCCACAGCCCCGCCCCCACATCCTCAGGGGCGCGGGGAACCGCGCGGCCAACCCCACCCACCCGTACCGGACCGCCCCCCTCCGGCCAGGGGAGCGGCATGATGGTGATCATGCGCTCGACCCTCACCTTCCAGCCCGTTCTCGACCGCATCGCCGCCGAGATCGCACGGTCCCCCGCCCGTGGCCGCCCCGCCGACTACATCCCGGCCCTCGCCGCCTGCGACCCGGCCCGGTTCGGGATGGCCGTCGCGGAGCTGGACGGCACGGTGTACGGCGTCGGCGACTGGCGGCAGCCGTTCTCGACGCAGTCCATCACCAAGGTCTTCACCCTCGCCCTGGACCTGGCCCGCGAGGCGGACGAGCTCTGGGAGCACGTCGGCCGCGAGCCCTCCGGCAACCCCTTCAACTCCCTCGTCCAGCTGGAGTACGAGAACGGCATCCCCCGCAACCCCTTCATCAACGCCGGTGCCCTCGTCGTCACCGACCGCCTGCACACCCGGACCGGCGACGCGGCAGGCACCCTCCTCGACTTCCTGCGCGCGGAGAGCGGCAACGACGGCCTCTCCATCGACGAGGACGTCGCCGCCTCCGAGGCCGCCCACGGCGACCGCAACGCGGCGCTCGGCCACTTCATGGCCTCGTACGGGAACATCGACAACCCGGTCCCGGTGCTCCTGGACGAGTACTTCCGCCAGTGCTCCGTCGAGGCCTCCTGCGCCGACCTGGCCCTGGCCACCGGCTTCCTCGCCCGCCACGGCATCCGCTCCGACGGCTCCCGCCTCCTGACGCAGAGCCAGGCCAAGCAGGTCAACGCGGTCATGCTGACGTGCGGCACGTACGACGCGGCCGGCGAGTTCGCCTACCGCGTCGGCCTGCCCGGCAAGAGCGGCGTCGGCGGCGGGGTCATCGCCGTCGTCCCCGGCCGCTGCACGCTCTGCGCGTGGAGCCCGGGCCTGGACGAACACGGCAACTCGGTGGCGGGCGTCGCGGCCCTGGACCGTTTCACGACCCTCACGGGTCTGTCGGTGTTCTGACGGCGGGGGACGGGACGGCCGGGGCGCCGGTCCGTCCGTCCGGGGTCAGTCCCGCGCGGACCGTCCGCCGCGCCTGCCGTGGAGTCGCAGGGCCAGTGCCACGGCGCCCCCGCCGAGACCCGCGGCGCCCGCCAGTGTCCCCGCCGTCACGAGCCAGTTCCGGTCGTCGCCGGAGACACCGGTCCCACCGGCCGGCCCCGCCGCCGGTCCGGCCTGCGGAGCGGATGCCGTGGCGGGCGAGGAACCGGGGCGCGTGGGCGTCGGGGCCGCCGGACCCGGGGCGGCCCGGGCGACGGGGCGCGGCAGGAGCGAGCCGACCGGTTCGACCCGCCCCAGGGCTGCGAACCCCCAGTCGAGCAGCGAGCGCGCCTCCTCGTACACGGCGAACCGGCCGCCCGCCCGGGGGTCCATCACCGTCACGACGAGGGTGTGCCCGTCCCGGCGCGCGGCGGCGACGAGGGTGCTGCCGGCCCGGGAGGTGGAGCCGTTCTTGATGCCGATGAGCCCCGGGTAGGGGGCGACCCCGTCGGCACCGGTCAGCAGCCGGTTGGTGTTCCGGATCTCGTACGCCCGGCCGTCGCCGGGGAACGTCGCCCGGGCGGTGGCGCAGTAGCGGACGAAGTCCGTGTTCCGCAGTCCCGCGCGTCCGAAGACCGCGAGGTCGTACGCGGACGACACCTGGCCGGGCATGTCGTAGCCGTCGGGTGAGACGACCCGGGTGTCACGGGCGCCCAGGGCCCGTGCCCTGGCCTGCATCTGGGCGGCCGTGCTCTCCCAGCCGCCGTTCATCCGGGCGAGTACGCGCACGGCGTCGTTGCCGGAGTTCAGGAAGACGCCCCGCCACAGGTCGGACGCCCGGTAGGTACGCCCCGCGCGGACGCCGACCAGGCTGCTGCCGGAGCCGATGCCGGCCAGGTCCGCCTCGGTGACGGTGTGCCGGACCGCCGGGGGCAGCATCGGGAGCACGGTCACCGCGAAGAGGGTCTTCAACGTGCTGGCGGGCGGCAGCGCGGCATGTGCGTCGTGTGCCGCGAGCACCTCGCCGGTGTCGGCGTCGGCCACCAGCCAGGACCGTGCGGAGAGGTCCCGCGGCACTCCGGGCGCCCCGGCCCGGGGTGTGACCTGTGTCCCGGGGCGGTCCAGCGGCGAAGGGGGCGGTTCGGCGGTGCCCGGCGCGGGCGCGGTGGGGGCGCTGTCCGTCCCGGTGTGTGCGCCATGGATGCCCGGGTGCGCCCCGCCGTGGGCCGCGGCCGGTCCCGGCATGAGAACGAGGGCCCCGGCGACGCAGAGAGCGGAGCAGGAGACGACGGTGCGGGCAGAGAATCCGATGGTCATACCGCAAACGTAGGAACGCGCGCGTCGCCACGTCCGCTGCCCCGGCCGAACGGGCCCGTCGAGCACCCGGATGCCGCAGCACCCGTGCGCGGACCGGTCGCTCAGGCGGACAGGCCTACTGCGCTCCCGGCACCGTCTGCTGCACCTGGCGCAGGAACGTCGCGTTGTCCGGGGTCCGCCGCAGGCGCTCCAGCAGGGTCTCGAGGCCCGCCTGGCCGTCACCGCGGGAGTGCAGGGCGCGGCGCAGGCCGCGCAGAGCCGCCAACTCGGCGGCCGGAACGAGCAGTTCCTCGCGGCGGGTGCCCGACGGGGTGATGTCGACGGCGGGGAAGACGCGGCGGGACGCGAGGGTGCGGTCAAGACGCAGCTCCATGTTGCCGGTGCTCTTGAGCTCCTCGAAGTAGTAGTCGTCGGCACGGGAGCCGGTCTCCACGAGGGCCGTGGCGAGGATGGTGAGCGAACCGCCCTCCTCGGTGAGGCGCGCGGCGCCGAAGAACCGCTTGGGCCCCTGGAGCGACGAGGCGTCGACCCCGCCGCTGAGGGTGCGGCCGCCCGCGGCGGCAGCGTTGTTGTGGGCCCGGCACAGCCGGGTGAGCGAGTCGAGGAGGATCACGACGTCCTGGCCCGCCTCGACGAGCCGCTTGGCGCGTTCGATCGCCAGCTCGGCGAGCGCGATGTGCTGCCCGGGACTCTGGTCGAAGGTGGAGGCGAGCACCTCGCCGCGTACGGAGCGGCGCATGTCGGTGACCTCCTCGGGACGTTCGTCGAGGAGCACCACCATCAGACGGGCCTCGGGGTGGTTGCCGGCGACGGCTGCGGCCAGCTGCTGGAGCAGCACGGTCTTGCCGGTCTTGGGCGGGGCGACGATCAGGCCGCGCTGGCCCTTGCCGACCGGTGCGACCAGGTCGACGAGGCGGGTGGTCACCCCGCCCGCGGGGTGTTCGAGCCGCAGCCGCTCGTGCGGGTGCAGCGGGGTCAGGTCCCGGAAGTGCGGGCGCCGGCGCGCCTCTTCGGCGGGGCGGTCGTTGATCCGCCGCACCTCGGTCAGGGCGCGCTGCCGGCCGCCGCGCAGGCCTTCGACGAGGTCGCCCCTGCGCAGGCCGTACCGGCGGATCAGGGCGGCGGAGACCTGGGGGTCGGCTCCGCCGGGGAGCAGGTTCCCGGCGCGCAGGTGGCCCTGCCCGCCGGAGGTGATGTCGAGTACGCCGGTGGCCGTCTCCTGTGTGACGGGAGTGGGCGGGCGTTCGAGTGTGGTGGTCATGAGGGGTGTCCTTTCGGGGACGGATACGCGTTCTTCTTGCATGGGGAGGGTGGGGAGGAGCCGGAGCAGGGGCGGTGTCCGCACGTCCTGCGGGGCGGGAAGCGTCACCTCTCGCGCCGCGCACCGCCGGGAACGACGGGACGAGGCCTGTGATGCCGGCGGCATGGAGAGAGGTGTTGCGGAGAAGCGGCTGCGCGCCGGTCGGGAGACGACGGGCGGACCAGCTGCGGAGAGTGGATCGGCACCGGCGCCTGGAAGCAGGCGTACACAAGTGCTGAGGAAACTGTAGCACCATCTCGTTCGGCGAGGGCCGGGAAGCCGGATCCGGGGCGTTGACAGGGGTGCCGCCCCGCGCCACGGTGGTCGGCATGGCCGATGCCGGGATCGTCGAGCGGGTACGGGAACTGCGGCCGCTGATCCGGCGGAACGCACTGCGCGCCGAGCGCGAACGGCGGATACCGGACGAGGTGGTCGCCGCCCTCTCCGGCACCGGCGTGCACCGGATGAACGTCCCCCGCCGGTACGGCGGTCACCAGAGTCCGCTGCGCACCCAGGTCGACGCCTTCGCCGAGATCGCCGCCGAGTGCGCCTCCACGGCCTGGGTGACACTGGGTCAGGCCGGCGTCTCGTACATCGCGGCCCTCTTCCCCGACGAGGCGCAGGACGACTTCTTCACCGGGCCGTACGGTCCGGACGTCAGGATCGGCGGCACGCTCGTCCCCGGTGCCACGGCGGTGCCCTGCGACGGGGGGTACCGCGTGGACGGGCCCTCGGCCTTCGCGACCGGCTGTCACCACGCGCAGTGGCACCTGCTGACGGCCGCGGTCGTGCCGTCCGACGGGCGGCCTCTGCCGGGGCCGCCCGAGACGGTGTACGTCGCGGTCCCGATGTCCGAGCTGGAGATCCTGGACGACTGGGACGCCACGGGTCTCGCCGGTACCGGCAGCAACACCGTCGTGGCCCGGGACATTCCCGTCCCCGCGCACCGGGTGCTGCCGGTCGGGCAGATGCTCGCCGGACGGACCCCGTCGAAGACCAACGCCGACGATCCCTTCTACCGCATGCCGGTACTGCTGCTGTTCTGCGCGTGGGCGGCGTCGGCGGCGCTGGGCATGGGGCGGGCGGCGCTCGCGGAGTTCGGCGGACGCATCCACCGGCGCGGTATCACGTACACCTTCCACGAGCGGCAGCACGAGGCCACCGTCACGCACCTCCAGTTCGCCGAGGCGCGGATGAGGGTCTCCGCCGCCGAACTGGTGGTCGCGCGGCTGGTCGACGAGATCGGGACGAAGGCCCGCGACGGCGACCCGTACACCCCGCTGGAGCGGGCCAGGATCCGCGCCGAGAGCGGCTATGTCACCCGGCTCTGCAGGGAGGCCGTCGACCTGCTCGCCTCGGCGGCCGGCGCCTCCTCCCTCCAGCGGGACGTGCCCATGCAGCGCATCGCGCGTGACATGCAGGCCCTGTGCCTGCACTCCTTCGTCAATCCCGCCACCAACCTGGAGATCTACGGTCGCGTACTCTCGGGCCTCGACCCGGGCACCCCCTTCCTGTGACGGCCCGCGCGGACCGTCCACGGCAGTCAGGAGATCGCGTTGGACAGCACGGCCGCCGCACCGTCGGGCGGAGCGTCCGGTACGTCCGGCGCGCCGCACCCCCTCGCCCCGGCCGGCGGCTGCCCGCACGCCGGCAACGCACGCCTGCTCGCGCGCGGCGCCGTCGCGCCGGTCGTGCTGCCCGGCGGGGTGGACGGCATGGCGGTGCTGGGCCACGAGGCACTGAAGGAGTTCCTGGCACACCCTCAGGTCGCCAAGGACGCGGTGCACTTCACGGCGCTGCGGGAGGGCCGCATCCCCGCCGGATGGCCGCTCGCGACCTTCGCGACCGTACGGGGCATGTCGACCGCCGACGGTGACGACCACCGGCGGTTGCGCTCACTGGTCGGCAAGGCGTTCACCGCCCGGCGCGTCGAGGAGCTGCGGCCGCGCGTCGAGGAGCTGACGGCCGGACTGCTCGACGACCTGGACCGCGCGGCCTCGCGGGGCGGGGGAGTCGCCGATCTGCGCACCCACTTCGCGCTGCCGCTGCCGATGGGTGTCATCGGCGAACTGCTGGGCGTGGACGCCGTGTTCCGCGACCGGCTGCACCACCTGTCGAACCAGGTCGTCGCCACGGACCTCGGCCCCGAACGGGCGCTCGCCGCCAACCGGGAACTGGTCGCCGTGCTCGGCGCGGTCGTCGCGGCCAGGACCGAGCGGCCGGGCGACGACCTCACCAGCGCGCTGATCGCCGTCCGCGACCAGGGCGGCGACCGGCTCGACGACGGCGAACTCCTCGGCACCCTGGTGCTGATGATCATCGCCGGGCACGAGACCACCCTGAACCTCGTCACCAACGCCGTACGCGCCCTGTGCGGCCACCGCGACCAGCTGGAACTGGTCCGGCAGGGCGGGGCGAGCTGGGCGGACGTGGTCGAGGAGACCCTGCGCTGGGACGCGCCGGTCAGCTACTTCCCCTTCCGCTACCCGGTGAGCGACCTGACGGTCGGCGGCACCGTCGTCCCCCGGGGCACGCCCGTCCTCGCCGGCTACTCGGCCGCCGGCCGTGACCGGGCCGCGCACGGCCCCGACGCCGACCGCTTCGACGTCACCAGGCCCGGCAGGCCCGGCGCCACCCGGCACCTGTCCCTGGGCCACGGCGCCCACTACTGCCTCGGCGCCCCGCTGGCCCGCATGGAGTCCGCCATCGCCCTGGAACGGCTGTTCACCCGCTTCCCCGACCTCGATCTCGCGGTGCCGGAGTCCGGCCTCACGCACCACTGCGGCTTCGTGGGCAACAGCGTCCGGGCGCTCCCCGTACGGGTGTCGCCGGACGTCCGGATGTCATCGAGGGGGTGACCGCCGCTCCGTCACGGCGCCAGCTCGAAGACGCCGTAGCCGAACGCCTCCGCGGTGAGCGTGCCGTCGCAGGTGTCCACTCCGCGGACTTCGAGGGGCCGGCCGGGGCGGAGCTCCCCGAGAGGACAACTCGTCGGCCGCTGACAGGGGTTGACGACGACGAGGTACCGCCCGCCGCGTACGTGCACGAACGGGTAGCCCGCGTGCACGACCTCCACCGAGCCGTCCGGGCCGAGTTCGGGGGTCGCGGTGCGCAGGGCGATGAGACGGCGGACGAGATGCAGGAGGGACGTGTCGTCGGCGCGCTGGGCCGCAACGGTGGGGCGGCCGGGATCCGGGTCGACCGGCAGGTAGGGGTGCCCGGACGTGGAGAAGCCGGCGTTCGGGCCCTCGTCCCACTGCATCGGCGTACGGGAGCCGGCCCGGTTGTAGCGGGGTCCGAGCACGCTGCCCTCGGTGTCGGGCAGGTCCGGGACGTACCGCATGCCGATCTCGTCACCGTAGTAGATGGCCGGCAGGGTGGGCCAGGTGAGCTGGAAGACGAAGGCCACCGGGAGCTGTTCGGCCGAGCGGGGACCGCAGTTGAGGCGGGAGAAGTCGTGGTTGGCGGTGGGCAGCGAGATGAAGCCGCTGCTGCCGAGGGCCGTCGACGCCTGCCTCCACGCCTCCACGAAGGGGCGCGGCGAGCCCTTGCCGCTCGGGTCGAAGAAGCAGTCGAGCGGGTCCCAGTCGAGGTTGACGGTCCCGGAGCCGTTGCTCCACAGCGAGCGCAGCGCGAGACCGTCCGAGGGGCCGCCGAACTGCAGGAAGAAGTCCGTGTGGAACCCCGCGGGGACGGACACCTCCGGCTCGCCCCACTCCGAGAGCAGCACCGCGTCCGGGTGCGTACGGTCCAGCCAGTGCCGCAGCTCGGTCCAGATCCTGCTGGTCTCCGCTTTGTCCGGGTCGTCCTTGACGAGCGAGGCGGCCATGTCGACGCGGAAGCCCGACAGACCGAGGCCCAGCCAGTGGTCCATGATGGTGCGCAGCGCCTCCCGGTTGGCGCGCGGCCCCTGTGCGTCCACCGGCTGACGCCACGGCTCGGCCGGATTCTCACGCGCGTAACCGAAGTTGAGGGCGGGTTGGAAGGCGAAGAAGTTGGGCAGGTACGCGCCCGGCCTGCTGCCGGGCGAGGCCACGAACCCCTCCGGCCGCCCTTGCGGCGTCCAGATGTAGCGGTGGTCCGCGGGATCGTCGGCCGAGGCGGTGAACCACGGGTGCCGGTCGGAGGTGTGCCCCGCGACCAGGTCCAGGAGGACCCGGATACCGCGGCGGCCCGCCTGCTCGACGAGCTTCGCCAGATCGTCGTTCGAGCCGTAGCGCGGTGCCACGTTCAGGTAGTCGGCGACGTCGTACCCGGCGTCCCGGAACGGTGAGACGAAGCACGGGTTCAGCCAGACCGTGTTCACCCCGAGCCAGGCCAGGTGGTCGAGGCGCTCGGCGATGCCGGCGAAGTCACCGATCCCGTCGCCGTTCGAGTCCGCGAACGACTGCGGGTAGATCTGGTAGAAGACCGCGTCGGAGAGCCAGGCGGGTGCGGGACGGAAGGAGGTCATGGGGCGGATACAGCCTTTCCCTGGGCGGACGTCGTACACGGGTGCTCCGGCACCCGGCACTCCTCACTCACTGCTCACTGCTCACTGTCGGGACCCACTGTCGAGGGTGACAGCGCCCGGGAGCGTCCGAAAGGCCGCGCCATGGCCAGAGCCCGGGCGGGAAGCCCCTATGCTGAGCCGCGATGTTCACGCCGCAAGGTCCCACGTTCCGCGAACTCGCCGTGCAGGCGCTGTCGTCCGTCGAACACGGCTACGACCTGCTCGCGCCCAAGTTCGACCACACCCCGTTCCGTACGCCGGACTCGTTCCTGCGGTCCGTCGCGCGGGCCCTGACGGACCTCGGGCCGTTCGGCAGCGGGCTCGACCTGTGCTGCGGCACCGGCGCGGGCATGGACGTGCTGCGGGCGGTGTGCCGGGAGCGCGTCACCGGTGTCGACATCAGCACGGGCATGCTCGACGTGGCGAGGCGGCAGCAGGGCCCGGACGGACCGCCCGCCTCCTGGGTGCGCGGTGACGCGCGCGCCCTGCCGTTCGGCCCCGCCTTCGACCTGGTGGTGAGCTTCGGGGCGTTCGGGCACTTCCTGCCCCGCGAGCTGCCGGGGCTGTTCGCACAGGTCCACTCGGTGCTGCGGCCCGGCGGGCGGTTCGCCTTCCCGGTCGTGGCGCCGGCCCGCCCCGGCTCGCGCGGCCACCTGGCCATGCTGGGCTTCGACGCGGTGATGAAGGTACGGAACGCGGTGTGGCGTCCCCCGTTCGTCATGTACTACCGGGAGTTCCGGCTCGGTGAGGTCCGGCGGGAGCTGGCCCGCGCCGGCTTCACGGTCGAGCTGTACGCCCTGCCCGAGTTCGGCCGCCGGGACGACGGCAGCCCGCGCTGCCGGATGGTGGTGGCCACGAGGCCCGCGGGGTCCGGGCCGGCGGTTTAGCCTCTGGGGCCGCGGGCTCCGGCGACAGCCCGGCCCCAGGACCGGCCCCGCCGGCGTCCCGCCGTATGGGAACCGTCAAGAGCGTGCGCGGCGGCGTATGGGAGCCGTCAACGAACGCCGCGGGCGGCTGTGGCGGATGTTTCCTCAAGAGGTCAACGCGGTCGGCCGGGCCTGACGCAGTGCGTCGGGGCACCGGTGACCGCACCCCGCACCTCATCCAGGAGCTCACGATGGCCGATCTGGCCTTCGTCTTCACCACGGTCGCGGTCTTCGCGCTGGTGGCCCTCGTCGCCAAGGGAGTGACGAAGCTGTGACCGCATCCGATGTCGAGACGGGCATCGGCCTGATCGTGGCCGTCGCCCTGCTGGGCTACCTCGTCGTCGCCCTCGTGTTCCCCGAGAGGTTCTGAGCACAGTCATGAGTCCCGTACTCGCCGGCGTCCTCCAGCTGCTGGCACTCACCGCGGCGCTGGCACTCGTCCACCGCCCCCTCGGCGACCACATGGCCCACGTCTACTCCTCGGACAAGCACCTGCGCGTCGAGAAGTGGATCTACCGGGGCATCGGCGCCGACCCGGACGCGGGGATGCGCTGGCCCGCGTACCTGCGCGGCGTCCTCGCCTTCTCCGCCGCCGGGGTGTTCCTCCTGTACCTGCTGCAGCGCGTGCAGGGTGTGCTGCCCGGTTCGCTCGGCTTCGCGTCGATCGACCCGGACCAGGCGTTCAACACGGCCGTCTCCTTCGTCACCAACACCAACTGGCAGTCGTACTACGGCGAACAGGCCATGGGCCACGTCGTGCAGACCGCCGGTCTCGCCGTGCAGAACTTCGTCTCCGCGGCCGTCGGCATCGCGGTCGCCGTCGCCCTCGTACGAGGCTTCGCCAGGTCCCGCGACGGCGAACTCGGCAACTTCTGGGCGGACCTCGTGCGCGGTGTCGTCCGCATCCTGCTGCCGCTGTCCGTGGCCGCCGCGATCGTCCTGGCCGCCTGCGGGGTGATCCAGAACTTCTCCGGCATCCACGAGGTCGGCCAGTTCACCGGCGGCACGCAGCAGTGGAACGGCGGCGCGGTCGCCTCCCAGGAGGCCGTCAAGCTGCTCGGCACCAACGGCGGCGGCTACTTCAACGCCAACAGCGCCCACCCCTTCGAGAACCCCACCCCCTTCTCGAACCTCTTCGAGATCTTCCTGCTCCTGGTCGTGCCGTTCTCGCTGCCCCGCACCTTCGGCCGCATGGTCGGCAGCCTGCGGCAGGGGTACGCGATCCTCGCCGCCATGGCCACCGTCTGGGCCGGTTTCGTCGCCCTGATGATGTGGACCGAGTTCGCCCACCACGGCCCGGCCTTCGACCTCGCGGGGGGCGCGCTGGAGGGCAAGGAGACCCGCTTCGGCGTCGGCGCGTCGTCGATCTTCGCGGTGTCCACGACGCTGACCTCCACCGGCGCGGTGAACTCCTTCCACTCCTCGTTCACCGGACTCGGCGGCGGCATCACCCTGCTCGGCATGCAGCTCGGGGAGATCGCGCCCGGCGGCACCGGATCCGGCCTCTACGGCATGCTGATCATGGCGGTCGTCGCGGTGTTCCTCGCGGGACTGATGGTCGGCCGCACACCCGAGTACCTGGGCAAGAAGATCGGCACCCGCGAGATCAAGTTCGCGGCCCTCTACATCCTCGTCACGCCGGCGCTGGTCCTCGTCCTGACCGCCGCGGCCCTGGCACTGCCGACGCCGGGCGACTCGATGACCAACAGCGGGGCGCACGGCTTCTCCGAGATCCTGTACGCCTACACGTCCGCGGCCAACAACAACGGCTCGGCCTTCGCCGGTCTGAACGCGGACACCCAGTGGTTCAACACCACCCTCGGACTGGCCATGCTGCTGGGCCGGTTCCTGCCCATGGTGTTCGTCCTCGCGCTGGCCGGCTCGCTCGCCGGGCAGCGGCCCGTGCCGGCGACCGCGGGCACCCTGCGGACGGAGAAACCGCTGTTCAGCGGGCTGCTGGTGGGCGTGATCCTCATCATCACCGGCCTGACCTACTTTCCGGCGCTCGCGCTGGGCCCGCTGGCCGAGGGGCTGGCGTCATGACGACCCGTACGGATCCGCTCCGAGACAAGGCAGAAGAGGGCTCCATGTCCACGATCACTCCGGCCCGGGCGCCGCACGGCCGCGCACCGGCCGGGAAGAAGGCCGACGAGAACCGCGTCGGCGCGGGTCTCTTCGACCCGGGGCAGCTGCTCAGGTCGCTGCCGGACGCCTTGCGCAAGCTCGACCCGCGAGTGATGGTCAAATCGCCCGTGATGTTCGTGGTGCTGGTCGGCTCGGTGCTGACGACGGCCTTCGCCGCCAAGGACCCGGGCGACCCGTTCGGCTGGGCGATCAGTGCCTGGCTCTGGCTGACGGTCGTCTTCGCCAACCTCGCGGAGGCGGTGGCGGAGGGCCGCGGCAAGGCACAGGCGGACACCCTGCGCAGGGCCAGGACGGACACCGTGGCCCGGCGCGTCGTCCGGCCCGGCTCCGGCTCCGGCTCCGGTTCCGGCCCGGACTCGGGGGAGGAGGCGGTCCGCGGCACCGAGCTGCGCGTCGGCGACCTGGTCGTCTGCGAGGCCGGTGACACCATCCCCGGCGACGGTGACGTCGTCGAGGGCGTGGCGTCCGTGGACGAGTCGGCGATCACGGGTGAGTCGGCCCCGGTCATCCGGGAGTCCGGCGGCGACCGCTCGGGCGTCACGGGCGGCACGAAGGTGCTGTCCGACCGTGTCGTCGTCAAGATCACCACGAAACCCGGCGAGACCTTCGTCGACCGGATGATCGGCCTGGTCGAGGGGGCCGCCCGGCAGAAGACGCCCAACGAGATCGCGCTGAACATCCTGCTGGCCTCGCTGACGGTCGTCTTCCTCCTCGCGGTGGCCACGCTGCCCGCGTTCGCGGACTACGCCGGCACGCACCTCACCATGATCGTGCTGGTGGCGCTGCTCGTCTGCCTGATACCGACCACGATCGGCGCGCTGCTCTCCGCGATCGGCATCGCGGGCATGGACCGGCTGGTGCAGCGCAACGTCCTCGCCCTGTCCGGCCGGGCGGTCGAGGCGGCCGGTGACGTCTCCACCCTGCTGCTCGACAAGACCGGCACCATCACGCTCGGCAACCGCCGGGCGGCCGAGTTCGTGCCGGTCGCCGGCATCGACGAGGGCGAGCTGGCCGACGCGGCCCAGCTCTCCTCACTGGCCGACGAGACGCCCGAGGGCCGTTCCGTCGTCGTCCTGGCCGAGGAGCGGTACGGACTGCGCGAACGGCACCGGGGCGAGCTCGCGCACGCCGAGTGGATCACCTTCACCGCCCGGACCCGGATGTCGGGAGTGGACGTCGGGGGACGCAGCATCCGCAAGGGAGCGGCCGGTTCGGTCGTCGCCTGGGTCCGCGAGCGCGGCGGCACGGTCGCCGCCGACGCCACCGCGCTCGCCGACCGGATCTCCGCGGCGGGCGGCACCCCGCTGCTCGTGGCGGTCGAGGACACCCGGGGCGCCCGGGTGCTGGGCGTCGTCCACCTCAAGGACGTCGTCAAGGACGGTATGCGCGAGCGGTTCGACGAACTGCGGCGCATGGGCATCAGGACCGTCATGATCACCGGCGACAACCCGCTGACGGCCGCGGCCATCGCGGCGGAGGCCGGCGTCGACGACTTCCTCGCGGAGGCCACCCCCGAGGACAAGATGGCGCTCATCAAGCGGGAGCAGGCGGACGGCAAGCTCGTCGCGATGACGGGCGACGGCACGAACGACGCCCCGGCGCTGGCCCAGGCCGACGTGGGAGTGGCCATGAACACGGGCACCTCCGCCGCCAAGGAGGCCGGGAACATGGTCGACCTCGACTCCGACCCGACCAAGCTCATCGAGATCGTCGGGATCGGCAAGCAGCTCCTGATCACCCGGGGCGCGCTGACGACGTTCTCCGTCGCCAACGACGTCGCCAAGTACTTCGCGATCATCCCGGCGCTGTTCGCGGCGGTCTACCCGGGCCTGGACAGGCTCAACGTCATGCGGCTGTCCTCGCCCGACTCGGCGATCCTCTCCGCGGTGGTCTTCAACGCGCTGGTCATCGTCGCGCTGGTGCCGCTCGCCCTGCGGGGGGTGCGGTACCGGCCGCTGAGCGCGGACCGGCTGCTGCGGCGCAACCTCGCCGTCTACGGCCTGGGCGGACTGGTCGCGCCCTTCGTCGGCATCAAGGTCATCGACCTGCTCGTCTCCCTCCTCCCCGGCCTGTAACCCCCCTGAAAGCGTGCTGATCGTCATGAACAACCCGGTCACGAACACCGCCCGGCTGCTGGGCGCGGGTCTGCGGGCCCTGCTCGTCCTCACCGCCGTCTGCGGGGTGCTCTACCCCCTCGCCGTGACGGGCGTCGCCCAGGCCCTCTTCCCCGGCAAGGCCGACGGATCCGAGATCAGCTCGGACGGCGCGGTCGTCGGCTCGTCCCTCATCGGCCAGCAGGGCTACGGACTCGACTACTTCCAGCCCCGGCCCGCCAACGGCCTCGGCGAGAACTCCGTGAACACCCGGTACGAGCTGATCCTCTCGGGCGCCACCAACCGCTCCGGCGACAACGCCGAGCTGATCACGTGGGTGCGGGAGGCGAAGGCCGAGGTGGCCAGGGACAACTCGACGGCCGACCGCACGGTCCGCCCGTCGCAGGTCCCCGCCGACGCGGTGACGTCCTCCGGGTCCGGCCTGGACCCGGACATCTCCCCGGCGTACGCCGCCCTCCAGGTCCACCGGGTCGCCGAGCGCAACGGTCTGCCGGTGGCACGGGTCCGCAGGCTCGTGGCCGAGCACACCGAGGGCCGTACCCTCGGCTTCATGGGGGAGCCCCGGGTGAACGTCCTCGAACTCAACACGGCGCTCAGGCAGCTGACCAGGGGCTGATGCCGGCCGGCGGGGGACCGGTGGCACACTGATCCGGTCACCGAAGGAGTCCCGGCACGTGTCCATGATCCGCAGTCTCGGCCGAGTGGTCCGCCGTACCCGCCGCCACACGGTGGACCTCAGCCATCCCGCCCGTTCTCCGCTCGGCAGCGCGGTGGAGAACTGCGTGGTCTACCACCGGGGCGGGCGGCAGCCCGGCGACTGGGCGCCGCAGGAGGCGATCCGGCGCACCCGCGGAGCCGGCCGGGACGGCTTCGTGTGGATCGGCCTGCACGAGCCCACCGAGGACGAGTTCGCGGACCTGGCCGAGCTGTTCGGACTGCATCCGCTGGCCGTCGAGGACGCGATCCACGCGCACCAGCGGCCGAAGGTGGAGCGGTACGGCGACACGCTGTTCGCCGTCTTCAAGACCGTCCGGTACGTCGAGCACGAGCAGCTCACCGCGACCAGCGAGGTCGTGGACACCGGCGAGGTGATGGTCTTCGTCGGCCCCGACTTCGTGATCACCGTCCGGCACGGCCGCCACGGGTCCCTCGGCCCGCTCCGCGAGGCCCTGGAGAAGCTGCCCGAGCAGCTCCGAAAGGGGCCGTCGGCGGTCCTGCACGCCATCGCCGACCAGGTGGTCGACGACTACGTCGAGGTCACGGACGCCGTGCAGAGCGACATAGAGGCCGTCGAGACGGCGGTCTTCGCGGAGCGGACCGCCCGTGGCGACGCCGGCCAGATCTACCAGCTCAAGCGCGAGCTGCTCGAACTGAAGCGGGCCGTGATCCCCCTGCACCGGCCCCTGCGGATCCTCGTCGAGGAGCCGCCGGCCGCCGTCTCGCCCCAGATCCAGCCGTACTTCCGCGACGTGGCCGACCACCTGGCCCGTGCCACCGAGCAGATCAACGCCTTCGACGGACTGCTCGACTCGATCCTGCAGGCGCACGTGGCCCAGGTGACGGTCGCCCAGAACGAGGACATGCGCAAGATCACGGCCTGGGCCGCCGTCGTGGCCGTCCCCACCATGTTCTGCGGCCTCTACGGCATGAACTTCGACCACATGCCGGAACTGCACTGGACGTACGGCTACCCGGTGGTCCTGAGCGTCATCGCCACCCTCTGCCTCGTCATCCACCGCGGCTTCCGCCGCAACGGCTGGCTCTGAGGAACCCCTCGACGCCTGCCGCGACGGCCGTGACCCGGTCCGTGTGGTCGCCCGGCCGGCTGCCCGTCGTACCGGTCCCTGCCAGGCCCGTGCGGTGTTCCCGTACTCCGTCGCCGCAGGGCGCTCACCGGTCCGAACGGCCGTCAGGGGTCCGCCTCGTCGGGCGGACCGTCCAGCGCGAGCCGTATCGCCGCCTCCGGGCCGAGCCCGCGGCCCTCGCGGACCGCTTCGGTGAACGCGCTGTCCCCGAGGTCCGCCCGCAGACGGCGTGCGTACTCCTGGCGGAAGACGGCCGTCTCGGTGTCACCCAGCTGGGGGAGGCCGGCGGAGTGCCACAGGCGGGTGCCCACGCCGAGCAGCCGGGCGGCACGCTCGGGCTCGCCGCCGACGGCCTCGACGGCGATCAGGAGGTCCGCGACGGCCGCCGCCCCGAAACGGTCGTGGACGCGCCACTTGGCGGCCAGCGCCCGGCGCGCGGAACGCAGCGCGTCCTGGTGCCGCCCGAGCCCGATCCCGGCGAGGCCGAGGAAGAAGTCGCCCCAGGCCCGCATCCACAGCTCACCGCGGGTCGCGCAGTCGACGCGCAGCCGCTCCGCGACCACCGCGCACCGCTCGAACGCGCCCTGCCCGGCCAGGAGGTACGCCTGCACGGCCAGCGTCAGCAGCTGGAAGAACTCCGCCCCGCCGCCGACCCCGGGTGCCTGCGCGCTGCTGCCGTACAGCAGCGCGGACCGCGCCGACTCGCCGCGCACCGCGAGGCTCGCCCCCGTCAACGGCAGCGCGGGCACGGGAAGCCGGCGCTCCTGCGCCAGCCACACGTAGGCCGCGCTCACGGACTCGGCGGCCTCCATGTCCTCCGGCACGACCGTGACCAGACGGTGCGCCCAGGTCGCCAGGGTGCGCCCGGAGGCGTCGTCGGGCACCTGGCGCAGGGCCTGCTCCAGATAGCCCCGCCCCTCGTCGGCGAAGCCGCACGCGAACCAGAAGTACCAGAGGGTGCCGGTGAGTTCGAGTGCGGTCCCGGGGTCCGGCGCCGCCAGGGACTCCTCCAGGGCGACCCGCAGATTGGCGTGTTCCACACTCAGCCGCTCCGCCCACATCCGCTGGCCGGGTCCCAGCCACTCGGCCTCCCCCTGGCGGGCGATCCACCGGAAGTAGTCGAGGTGCCGGACGCGTACGGCGTCCTGTTCGCCCAGGCCCTCCAGCCAGTCGGCGCCGAAGGTGCGGATCGTGTCGAGCATGCGGTAGCGCCCGGCCGCGCCGTTGCTCTCGCGGGTCACGATCGACTTCTCGGTGAGTGACGCGAGCAGCGCGAGTATCTCCTCGGGGGCCAACGGGCCGCCGTGGCACACGAATTCGGCCGCCTCCACGTCCCAGCCGCCCGCGAACACGGACAGGCGGGCCCACAGCAGCCGCTCCAGCGGGGTGCACAGCTCGTGGCTCCATCCGATCGCCGTACGCAGCGTCTGGTGGCGGGCCAGCCGTGGCCGGGCGGGTGAGACGAGCAGGTCGAAACGGGAGTCGAGGCCCTGCAGGAGGCGGTCGAGGGGGAAGCCGCGCAGGCGCACGGCCGCCAGTTCCAGGGCGAGCGGGATCCCGTCGAGCCGCGTGCAGATCGCCGTGACGTCGGCCCGGGTGGCGTCCGTCAGCGCGAACGACGGTACGGCGGCCGCGGCGCGGGCCGTGAAGAGCGCCACCGCGTCCGAGTCTTCGCCGACCGGCAGCGGTGTCACCGGCAGGAGGTGCTCACCCAGCACGCCCAGCGACTGCCGGCTCGTGGTCAGCACGCACAACCGCGGCACCCGTGCGAGGAGTTCGTGGACGACCCGGGCGCACTCGTCCAGTACGTGCTCACAGGTGTCCAGCACGAGCAGCACCGGTCCGTTGTCGAGGTGCTCGCAGACCGCCGTCAGCAGGGGGCGCAGCGTCTGCTCGGTCAGCCGGGTCGCCTCGGCGACGGCGTTCGTCAGGAGGTCCGGGTTCTGCAGGTCGGAGAGTTCCACCAGCCACACCCCGCCGGGGAAGTCCGACTGTGCGGCGTGGGCGGCCCGCAGGGCGAGCCGGGACTTGCCGACTCCTCCGGGGCCGGTGAGGGTCAGGAGCCGTGAGGAGCTCAACAGGGCCGAGATACGGGCGAGTTCGGGCTCGCGGCCGACGAACGTGTTGGACTCGGCGGGAAGATTGCCGTTGCCGCTGTTGCGTACCGAGGCGCCCATTCGCTCCCCCTCACCCGGCCGGTGGCGGCCACCCTAACGCCCGGGGAGGCCCATGTCCGGATACCGGCCGCGGGGCCGGTGTCCGAATTCCGGCCGACCCGCGAAAACCCGGTCAGGTGTAGCGTTGACGGGGTCCCAGCACGCCGAGCGGCGACCTTGGGAGGTGCGGGGTATGGGAACGGTGCCCGCGCTCAAAACGGTCGGTGAGATGCGCTCCGGGGACCATCTGCTCCTCGGCTACGACGCGGACGAGGAGCGCGAGGCCGTGATGGCCGCGTTCCTTCTCGACGGGCTGGCCAGTGGGCACCGCGCTCTGGTGCTGGGCCCGGCCGACCTGCCCGCCGGACTCGCGCTCACCTTCCTCGAGGCCCGCGGCTGCGCCGTCGACGACGAACTGTCGGCCGGGCGCCTGGCGGTGGACCCGCACCTCGCGACGGCCGAGGGACTGTGGGACCTCGACGAGGTGATCCGCCGTGAGGCGCGCCGCGCGGTCGGTGACGGTTACCTGGGCCTGCGCGTCAGCATGGAGGTCAGGCGCGAGGGGGCGGGCAAGGGGCTCAAGATGCTGCACGACAGCGAACTTCTCCTGGAACCCGTCTTCGCGTCCCTGCCGGTCCTCGGCATCTGCCAGTACGACCGCCGTGTCTTCGACGACCTCGAACTGGCCCCGCTGGACAGGCTGCACCGCGGACGGGTCACCGCCGACCTCGTGTGGCGCGACGAACTCCTCTCGGTCACCCGCATGTTCGCCCCGCCCGGCCTGGCGCTCGCGGGCGAGGTCGACGACACGAACGTCACCGCCCTGGCCCGCGCCCTGCAGGCCGAGACGGCCCGCGTCCGGGCCCGTTCGGCCGCCGGCCCGTGCACCCGGCTCGATCTGCGGGACCTGGCGTTCATCGACGTGGGCGCGATGCGCCTGCTGGTGTTCATCGCCCTCTCGCTGCACGGCTCCGGCGGCGCGCTCGTCCTGCAGGGCGTCTCGCCCCACATCCGGCGGCTCATGCGCGTCACCGGCTGGGACCGCATCCCGGGCCTGCGGATCGACGAGGGGGGTGTGCGGGAGGGGGCGGTGCGATGAGCCGTCCCCGACGCGGCCGGCTCAGGCGGCCGGACCGGTCGGCAGGGTGGCGAGTCCGGCGCGCAGGAAGGCCATCGCGGTGTCGATGTCGGCGTCGCCGGACCGGTGGCACACCTCGCTGATCACCGCGGCCGCGGCGGCCGCCGCCATCCGGGGCCCGAAGTCGTCCGGGGCGCTGCCCTGCTCCTCGGCGAGGATCCGCGCGCCGTCCTGGATGATCTCCGCCATCCGCGCCCCGGCGACGGCGCGCAGCTGCGGATTGAGATCGAGCATGCGGTCGGCCAGATCGTCCAGGTCGCTGCGGTGGGCGATCTCCTGGCGCAGCCAGCGCTCCGTCGCGTCCAGGATCGTGACGTCCGGTCCCCGCTCGCGCAGCGCGGTGTCCAGCCGGACGGTGAAGGAGTCGAACTCCGCCAGCGCCAGCTCCAGTTTGGACGGGAAATACAGGGTAACCGTACGCGGCGAGACCTCCGCCGCCGTGGCGATGTCGGCGATGGTCGTCGCCTCGAACCCGTGGTCCGCGAAGAGCTCGTAGGCCGCCCGGAGGATCGCTTCCCGGCGCCGCGCCTTGCTGCGTTCCCGAAGGCCCTCACTCGTCATGAGCGCACTTTACCATCCATGGCTAATTTACACTCGACTGTAAAAATGCCCTAGGGTGTAGAGATGTCGCGGTCCGGCCGAGGACCCGCGGGGAGAGGGAGGAAGTCGGGCATGGCGTCACGCCTGTACACCTGGGGACAATGGGCGGTGCGCCGCCGCGGCAGGGTCCTGGCCGTATGGCTCCTGCTGCTCGCCGTGGTCGGGGGACTCGGCGTCACCCTGCACGGCAAGGTGAGCACGGAGTTCTCGGTGCCGGGGATCGAGTCCCAGAAGGCCCAGGACCTGCTGGAGGAGAAGTTCCCGACCGCCGCCGGCGGAGTCGCCCGGGTCGTGTTCGCCGCCCCCGAGGACGGCGGGCTCGGCGAGCCCGGCGCCGAAGCGGCCCTCACCGCCAGCCTGAGGAAGGCGGCCGGGGTGCCCGGCGTCGTAAACGTCTCCGACCCGGCCGAAGCGGGGACCGTCGCGGAATCGGGCCGCATAGGCTACGCGGACGTCCTGTTCCGCCAGTCCGCCGACAACGTGCCCGAGACGTCCAAGGACGCCCTGACGCAAGCGATGGAGCGGGCCCGGGACGCCGGTCTCGAGGTCGAGTTCGGCGGCTCGGCGATGCAGCCGAAGACCGAGGTCGGCGGTCCGGCCGAGATCGTGGGCGTCGTGATCGCCTTCGCCGTCCTGGCCTTCGCCCTGGGCTCCCTGATCGCGGCCGGACTCCCGCTGCTCACCGCCGTCGTCGGCGTGGCGATCGGGGTGCTGGGCGTCCAGTTCGTCTCCCGCTTCATCGAGATGACCAGCACCGCCACCGTCCTCGCCCTCATGATCGGCCTGGCGGTGGGCATCGACTACGCCCTGTTCATCCTCTCCCGCCACCGCGAACAGCTCGCCGATCCGGACACGGACGTCGAGGACTCCATCGCGCGGGCCGTCGCCACCGCGGGCGGCGCCGTCGTCTTCGCCGGCGCCACCGTGATCATCGCGCTGTCGGCCCTGGCGGTCACCGGCATCCCGTTCCTCACCGTCATGGGGCTGGCCGCCGCCGCGACCGTCCTGCTCGCCGTCCTCATCGCCGTCAACCTGGTGCCCGCCGTGCTCGGGATGCTCGGCGAGCGGCTGCGCCCGCGCCCCCGCGGCTCGGAACGCGCCGCCGGCTCCTGGGCGCTCGGCTGGGCCCGCATCGTCACCGGCAAGCCCCTGATCGTCCTCCTGGTGGGCGTCGTCGGCCTGCTCGCGCTCGCCCTGCCCGCCCGCGACCTGCGCCTCGGACTGCCCGGCTACGCGTCCCAGCCCGCCGACAGCACCCAGCACAAGAGCTACGACCTGCTCAGCGAGGGCTTCGGCCCCGGCTTCAACGCGACCGTCACCGCCGTCGTCGACACCAGCGGGATCCCGGCCGCGGACCGGACCGACACGCTGACCCGGTTGCGTACGGACCTGTCCCGCGACCGGGGCGTGGCGGCCGCCGCCCGGCCCGTGCCCAACCCGGACGGCAGCCTGGCCGTCATCTCGGTCGTCCCGCGGACCGGCCCGGACGCCCGGGCCACCACCGACCTGGTGCACCGGCTGCGGGACAACGCCCCGGCCGTCGACAAGGCGGGCGGCACCCTCTACATCGCCGGCGCCACCCCCGCGGCCATCGACATAGCGGGCAAACTGTCCGGCGCCCTGCCCCTGTTCATCGCCCTCATCGTGATCCTCGCGCTGATCCTGCTGATGGTCGCCTTCCGGTCCCTGCTGGTCCCGGTGAAGGCCGCCCTCGGGTTCCTGCTGTCGGTCGCCGCGTCCCTCGGCGCCACCGTCTGGGTCTTCCAGCAGGGCCACCTCAACGGCGTCCTGGACATCCCGTCCGCCGGTCCCGTCACCAGCTTCCTCCCGGTGCTCCTCATCGGAGTCCTCTTCGGGCTGGCCATGGACTACGAGGTCTTCCTCGTCAGCCGTATGCGCGAGCACTACGAGCACACGGGGGACGCGGCCGAGGCCGTCGTCCACGGGGTGGCGCGCAGCGGCCGGGTGGTCAGCGCCGCCGCACTGATCATGGTGGCGGTCTTCGGCGGCTTCGTCTTCAACCACGACCCGATCATCAAGTCCATCGGCTTCGCGCTGGCGTTCGGCGTCTTCATCGACGCGTTCGTCGTCCGGATGACCCTCGTGCCGGCCGCCATGGCCCTCATCGGCCGCCGTGCCTGGGGACTGCCGGGCTGGCTCGACCGCGTCACCCCCGACGTGGACATCGAGGGCGCCAAGCTCCCGGCACCTGTCCCGGCCGGGCAGGAGGACGAGTACCGGGAGGCGGTCGGCGCCCGCGGTTCCCGCTAGAGGCTCACCGGGGGCCGGCGGTCGCGTCGACCGCCGGCAGGGTGAACTCGTAGACCAACGCGTCCTGCTGGGCGTTCACCACCAGGTCGGTGATCTCCAGGGGGCGGGCGTACTGATCGTGCACCCGCCGCCGCACCCGGACCGAGGCCGCGTCACCGGGCCCGGTGATGGAGTCGCGGTGGTGCAGGGTCAGCCCCGCCCGGCGCATCCAGTCGTACACGCGCCGCAGCTGGGCCGACGAGCTGCCGTCCGCGCGGTCGCGGTAGCGGGCGAGTTCCTCCACCTCGGACAGGGCGACGGCCGAGAACGAGGTCACGGCCGTCCGCCGCCCGTGCCCGTCCGGTGCGGCGGACTCGTAGCGGTGCACCAGCGTCGGCCGCCACGGAGCCAGTCCGAGGGCCGCCGCGTGCTCCGGCGGCGGGGTCTCCCAGTTCACCGTGGCGCGGTCCACGGCGAAGGACCGGGCCGTCTGGGCGCCGAGCGGGAAGCCGAGCGACGGCAGCTGCCCGGCCGGCGGGCCGGGCAGCTCCGCATGGGTGCCGCGCCGGTCGGTGGAGACCAGACCGTCCCGGCGCAGGATGTCCAGCGCCTGGCGGACCGTCTCCCGGCTGGCGCCGAAGCGGGCCGCCAGCCGTCTCTCGCCCGGCAGCCGTTCGCCGGGCGCGATGGTTCCGTCGCGCAGCGCCCCGAGGAGCTCCGAGGCGATGCGCGCGTAGAGCGGCTGTGGGTCGTCGTGCGTGGTGCTGCGGGCCATGTCCGCTCCCCTTGATGACAAGACGTAGCCGTGCGGGCTGTGGGCGCGCGCCCACAGCCCTGGTCACGGGGCCGAGGAGCGCGGACCCTCGTACACGACCATCTCTAGCATTGGTCTAAACCACACGGGAAGTGGGTTCCGGCGGGTCGGCCGACATCAGGCCGGATCCAGCCCGTGCGCCCCCGCGCCCGGGCCGGCTCGGACCGTCCCCTCGAAGCGCCCGGTAGACGGCGTCGACGAGCGCCGTTTTCCGTGGGTCGTCGGCGATGCGCGGCCCCATACGGTTCATGACGTACCCCAGGGAGACGCCCGCCTCCGGGTCGGCCAGACCGCAGGAACCTCCGAAGCCGTCGTGTCCGAAAGCCCGTGGGTTGGGGCCGTAGGAGTGGTTCGCGCCACCGAGCCAGAGGCCCAGGGCGATCTCCGTGTCCCTCGCGAAGCCGGCGCCCAGCACCAGGTCACGACAGGCGCCCTGTCCCGTACGGACCCGCTCGGCCGCCTCCGGGGACAGGATCCGGTGCGTCCCGTACCTGCCCCGGCCGGCGAAGATCCCGTACAGCGCGGCGACCGCCCGTGCCGTGCCGTGCCCGTTGGCCGCCGGGATCTCGGCGGACCGCCACGCCGCCGTGCCGGCGGCGGCGACGCCCGTCTGCGGATTAGTGAGCGCGGCCACCGCCACCGGCGGCATCCGGCCGAACGCGGCCGCCTGTTCGCCGGGACCGACGGTCTGCGGATGCACCAGCTCGGCCGCGCGCCCGTAGTCCTCCCGCGGCAGTCCGAGGGTGAAGTCGATGCCGAGCGGCCCGGTCACCTCCCGCCGCAGGAACGCGCCGGGCAGCAGCCCCGAGACCCGGCGCACCACTTCCCCGACCAGGAAACCGAACGTCAGCGCGTGGTAGCCCGACACCGTCCCCGGCTCCCACCAGGGTTCCGTCGCCGCGAGCCGCTTCGTGGTGAGTTCCCAGTCGTAGAGCTGCTCCAGCGAGTGCGGCTCGCGCAGCCCGGCCAGCCCGGCCCGGTGCGACAGCAGATGCCGTACGAGCACGCCCTCCTTGCCGGCGGCCGCGAACTCCGGCCAGTAGACGGCCACCGGCGCGTCCAGGTCGAGCAGCCCGCGGTCGGCGAGGATGTGCGCGCACAGGGCCGTCGGCCCCTTGGAGGTGGACCACACGTTGACGAGCGTGTCCCGCTGCCACGGCCGGGTGCCGGCGTCCGCCCACCCGCCCCACAGGTCCACCACGCTCTTGCCGCCCACCGTGACACTCACGGCCGCGCCCAGCTCACCGCGCTCCCTGAAGTTCTCCTCGAACGCGTCGCGCACCGCCGAGAAGCGTGCCTCGCACCGACCGTGTACCTCGGACATGACCCCTCCGGACCGCGTAGGAAGTGGTGCATCAGGACAGTGCCCCGTCAGGGGCGCGGGGAACTGCGCGACAGGCCGCGGCCGACCCGCGGGCCGGCCGCCGACCCACGGCGCCCGCGGCCGGCCGCCGGTCAGACGTACGCCGGCAGCCAGGTCAGCTTGACCGCCTCCTGGTACGGTCCGCCCCCCTCGTGGTCGTTGAAGTCGTACACCTCGATCGCCTTGTCCTCGTGCCCCCACGCGTTGAACGCGGCGAACACCGTGGACGGCGGACACGTCTGGTCCTCCAGCGCCGCCGAGAACAGCGCCGGCGCCCGTCCCCGCGCGGCGAAGTGCACCCCGTCGAAGTACGACAGCGTGCGCAGCACCCCCTCGGTACGCCCCCGGTGCGTCTTCAGGTAGTTGCCGATCTCCCGGTACGGGTCCCGGTCGGTGAGCCGGGTGGCGCGCGGATAGTCGCAGAGGAACGGCACGTCCGGCGCGACCGCCACGAGATCCGGCACCAGGCCGCCCACCGCGATCGAGATGCCGCCGCCCTGGCTCGTCCCGACGACGGCGGTGCGCGAGGCGTCGACGAGGGGATGGGACCGGGCCGCCTCCACGGCCCGCACCCCGTCCGTGAACACCCGGCGGTAGTAGTAGTTCTCGGGGGCGTCGATGCCCCGCGTCATGAACCCGGGATAGGCGGGCACGCTGCCCACCGGGTCGGGCGTGTCACCGCCGCCGCCCCACGCGCCGCCCTGGCCCCGGGTGTCCATCACGAAGTGCGCGAAGCCGGCCGACGCCCACAGCAGGTGCGTGTGCGCGAGGCCGCGCCCGCCGCCGTACCCGATGAACTCCACGACCGCCGGCAGCGGGGCGTTCGCCCCGGCGGGCACGGTCAGCCAGCCCTTCACCGGATGCCCGCCGAACCCGGCGAACGTGACGTCGTGCACCGTGACGGTCCGCAGACGGGTCTCCACCGGCTCGAAACGCGCGTCCAGACCGTACCCGCGCGCCTCCTGCAGCGTCTTCGCCCAGAACGCGTCGAAGTCCTCGGGCTCGACGGACACGCTGCGGTACTCCCGCAGCTGATCGAGGGGAAGGTCGAACAAGGCCATGGAGAACCGCCTTTGCTGCGGACGAGGGTGCGGATGATCACACCGTACGGCCGCCGTCGGCGGCTCGCCAGGCCGTGTCCGCGGACCGGCTCGCGCCCGCCCGCCGCACACGCGCGGACACCGGGCCCAACTCCGCGCTGCCGCAGTCGCGTTCGTTCGGTTACGGTGAGAGAGCGGGCGCTGACGCCTCGTCGGGTCCCGTGGTGGAGGGGCGCATGGGCGGGGGTGGAAACGGCGTCGGGGAAGACGGCCGCGCGGCCGGGGAACAGCTGCCGAAACTACGGCTCGACGAGATCCAGCGGCTGTTCGCGACGGGCATGACCCTGCAGAGCGCGCAGCGTTTCGTACAGCACCCGCAGGCCGCCGAACGGCTCGGCCGGGCCGTCGACGACCTCGACACCACCATCAAGATCATCCGGTCGACCATCTTCGGCCTGCGGGCCCACGAGACCGTGATCACGGGACTGCGCGTCCGGGTCGTGCGCGCCCTGGAGGAGGCGGTCCCGGTCCTGGGCTTCCCCTCCCGGCCCCTGTGACCACCCCGCTCCGGGCCCCGTGGCCGGTCGCGCCGGACTCCGCTCCGGACCCGGCGGCCGGTCGCGCGCCGGTCCGTCAGGCCCGGTGCCGTGCCCAGTCCGGTCCCGTACGGGCCCAGGCCCGGTCCCATTCGGCCAGGCGCCGGCGCAGGGCGCTCCGCCGCACGAGCGCATGCAGGGCCAGCACGCCCGCCGCGGCCACCCCGGCGGCGCACGCGCCCACCGCCAGCGCGTGCTGCCAGATCACCGTCCGGCTCGTCGGGGCGGGGACGATCCGGTCCCGGCCGTCCACCCAGACGTACGTGTGGTCGCCGGTCCGCGTGGCGGCCGGCACCCGGGTCGTCGCGGCATGCGGCCGCTCGCCCGGCTCGGTCCAGCGCACGCTCACCCGCTGGACCGGCCGCCGGTCCCCCTCGGCGCCGGACGCCGGCACGGAGGCGGACGTGCCCTCGACGACCTCGGCGCGCACCCGGTGGCGTTCGGCGCGCTGCTCCGCCGCCGTGGCCCGCGCCACGTCGTACGCCTGCAGGCCCGCGGCGAGCCCGGCCAGGGGCGCGCCGACACACAGCACGACGGCGACGGCGAAGGCGGTCCACGCCTCCACCACGTCGCACCGGCGGCGCAGCGGATTGTGCCGCTGCCGCCGTCCGTTCACCCGCGTCCGTGACTCCCGCGTGCGCATGTCCCGCCTCCTCCGCACCGTCGACCGCCCCTCACCGGGCACGGCCGTCCCGCACCGCCGCGGCCGGCCGGCACCGGCCGCTCGCCGGTCCCGCACCGCCGTACGGTGAACATCTGCCCCGCACGGGCCGGACGGACCCCTCCGGAGGCTGATCCGGTGCTCCCGCCCGGGCGGCCCGCGGTACGAGCGGCCCGTGGACACCCCGAGCGGCGCCGTCACGGCACCGCCGGCAGGGGCCGTCGCCCGACACGGACGGCCGAACAACGCGGTTCCCGACGACTGATCGGCGCGGTGCGTGGAACCCGCGCCCCATCCCCCTTCGAACAGGAGTCCCTTCCCATGGCCAAGGACCGCATGGCAGCGCTCGACGCACACTGGCGTGCCGCCAACTACCTGGCCGTCGGTCAGATCTACCTGCTCGCCAACCCACTGCTGACCGAACCCCTGCGGCCCGAGCACATCAAGCCCCGGCTGCTCGGCCACTGGGGCACCTCACCCGGCCTCAACCTCGTGCACACCCACCTCAACCGTGTCATCACCGAGCGTGATCTCGACACGATCTGTGTGTGGGGACCGGGCCACGGCGGCCCCGCCGTCCTCGCCAACTCCTGGCTGGAGGGCAGCTACACGCAGACGTACCCCGACATCACCCGGGACGTCACCGGCATGGAGCGCCTCTTCCGGCAGTTCTCCTTCCCCGGCGGCGTCCCCAGCCACGTCGCCCCCGAGACCCCCGGCTCCCTGCACGAGGGCGGCGAACTGGGCTACTCGCTCGCCCACGCGTACGGGGCGGCCTTCGACAACCCGGACCTGCTGGTCACCTGCGTGATCGGGGACGGCGAGGCCGAGACGGGACCGCTCGCCGGTTCCTGGCACTCCAACAAGTTCCTGGACCCGGTCCACGACGGCGCCGTCCTGCCCGTCCTGCACCTCAACGGCTACAAGATCGCCAACCCCACCGTGCTGGCCCGTCTGCCGCGCGCCGAACTCGACGAGCTCCTGCGCGGCTACGGTCACGACCCCATCCACGTGACCGGCGACGACCCCGGCCGCGTGCACCGGGAGCTGGCGGAGGCGATGGACCTGGCGCTGGACCGCATCGCCCGCATCCAGCAGGAGGCCCGCGCCGGGCGGAAGGGCCGGGGCGGCAGGGACCGGGGCGCGGAAAGGGGGCGGCCCCGCTGGCCCGTCATCGTCCTGCGCACCCCGAAGGGCTGGACCGGACCCGCCGAGGTCGACGGACAGCCCGTCGAGGGGACGTGGCGCTCCCACCAGGTCCCGCTCTCCGGTGTCCGCGAGAACCCCGAGCACCTGCGGCAACTGGAGGCCTGGCTGCGCTCGTACCGCCCCGAGGAGCTCTTCGACGCCGACGGCCGCCCCACCCGCCTCGTCCTGGACTGCGTGCCCGAGGGCGACCGCCGGCTCGGTGCCAACCCGCACACCAACGGCGGACTGCTGGTGAACGCCCTGCCCATGCCGCGCCTGGAGGACTTCGCCGTCCCCCTCGACAAGCCCGGCGCGAGCATGCACGAACCCACCCGCGTCCTCGGCGGACTGCTCGCCCGGATCATGGCCGACACGAGCGAGCGGCGGAACTTCCGTGTCGTGGGCCCCGACGAGACCGAGTCGAACCGGCTGGGCGCGCTGTACGAGGCGACGGGCAAGGCCTGGCAGGCCGGGACCCTCGACACCGACGAGCACCTCGCCCGCGACGGCCGCGTGGTGGAGGTCCTGTCCGAGCACCTCTGCCAGGGCTGGCTGGAGGGCTACCTCCTCACCGGACGGCACGGCCTGTTCTCCTCGTACGAGGCGTTCGTGCACATCGTCGACTCCATGGTCAACCAGCACATCAAGTGGCTCAAGACGTCACGGGAGCTGTCCTGGCGGGCGCCGCTGGCCTCCCTCAACTACCTGCTGACCTCGCACGTGTGGCGCCAGGACCACAACGGCTTCTCGCACCAGGACCCGGGCTTCGTCGACCACGTCCTCAACAAGAGCCCGGAGGTCGTCCGGGTCTACCTGCCGCCGGACGCCAACACCCTGCTGTCCGTGGCCGACCACGCCCTGCGCAGCCGCGACCACGTGAACGTGATCGTCGCGGGCAAGCAGCCCTGCTTCGACTGGCTGTCCATGGAACAGGCCCGCGCCCACTGCGCCCGGGGCGCCGGCATCTGGGAGTGGGCCGGGACGGAGAACGGCGACCGCGAACCGGACGTGGTGCTGGGCTGCGCCGGCGACGTACCCACCCAGGAGGTGCTCGCCGCGGCCTCGCTGCTGCGCACCCACCTGCCCGACCTGGCCGTCCGGGTCGTCAACGTCGTCGACATCGCCCGGCTGATGCCGCAGGGCGAACACCCGCACGGGATGGCCGACTCCGAGTACGACGCCCTCTTCACCCCGGACAAGCCGGTGATCTTCGCCTACCACGGCTATCCCTGGCTGATCCACCGGCTCGCCTACCGGCGCACCGGCCACAGCAACCTGCATGTGCGCGGCTACCGGGAGTCGGGCACCACCACGACCCCGTTCGACATGGTCGTCCGCAACGACCTCGACCGGTACCGCCTGGTCATGGACGTCATCGACCGGGTCCCGGGGCTCGCCGTGCGGGCCGCCGCCGTACGCCAGCGGATGGCGGACGTCCGCACCCGCCACGACGCCTGGATCCGCGAACACGGCACCGACCTGCCGGAGGTCGCCGAGTGGACCTGGTCCGGCTGACCGCACACCTTTCCGGGACGGACGCCTCAGCCGAAGCGTTCGATCCGGATACGGTCCACCGGCTGACCCGCGCCCACCAGCAGGCGCGACGCGTGCTCGGCGAACCCGTTCGAGCCGCACACGTAGGCCTCCCACCCGCCCTCGGGCGGGTCGGCCAGGAGCCGCTCGACCCGTGCGGCCGACACCCGGCCCACGGGCGTACCCGGTGGGGCGCTGCGGGTGAACACCGTGGTGGTCTCGGGACCGTACTCCGACGCGTAGATCAGCTCCTCGGGACCGCGCGCCGACACGAGCAGGCGCAGCGGCACCGACAGCTTCCGCGCACGGTGGTGGCGGACCATCGACATCAGCGGCACGACACCGGACCCCGCACCGAGGAGCAGTGCGGGCCGGTCACCGGGCCAGGCGAAGAAGCCGCTGAGCGGTCCGCGCAGCTCGACCTCGTCGCCCGGCTTCGCGACCGTGTGGAACCAGCCGGACACCTCGCCGCCGTCGACGTGGTCGAGAGTGAGTTCGACGTGGCCGGTGTCGTCGGGAGGTGAGGCGATCGAGTAGTGCCGCTGCGCCACGTAGCCGTCCTGCGCCCGCAGCCGGAGCATCAGGTGCTGCCCCGGCAGATGGCCCTCCCACCGGGGCACGGCGAACCGGAACGTCGACGCGTGCGGTGTCTCCCGGCGGACCTCGGTGAGGGTGGCGCGCTGCCAGGTGGCCGCGGTGCGGTCGCTCACGGCGATCCGGCCGGGGACGGCGAACCGGGTCGAGGGAGCGGGCGCCGTGGGCGGGAAGGGGGGTGTCGGGGTCTCAGTCACCGGAGTAACGCTGCTCTTCCCAGGGGTTGCCGCGGTGGTGGTAGCCGTTCTGCTCCCAGAAGCCCGGCTCGTCGTGGTCGAGGAGACGGATACCCGCGATCCACTTGGCGCTCTTCCAGAAGTACAGGTGCGGCACGAGCAGCCGCGCCGGACCCCCGTGCTCGGCGGGCAGCGGTCCGTCCCCGTACTCCCAGACGATCCAGGCCCGCCCGCCCGTCAGGTCCGCGAGCGGCAGGTTCGTGGTGTAGCCCGTGTGCGAGTAGGCGAGCGCGTGGGTGGTCTCCGCGGCCGGACGGACGGGCCCGAGGAACGCGTCGAGCGACACACCCCCGAAGCGCACCCCGAACTTCGACCAGCTCGTCACGCAGTGGATGTCGCCCTCGTAGGCGGACGGCGGCAGCGCGTGCGCCTCGTCCCAGCTCCAGGTGCGCGGTTCGGCGACCAGCCCGTCGACGGTGAACGTCCACTGCGCGGGCGCCAGCTCCGGCGTGACCTCGGCGGACAGGACGGGCCAGTCGTCGCCGGCGTCGTACTGGCCGGGCGGCAGTCCGTCGTTGCGCACGCGCGGACGTCCGGCGAAACCGCGGGTCACGTTCATCGGGTCACGCTCATGGGGGTGGTGCCTCCAGGCCGCCGGCCGGCGGCCCTTGATTCGTCGGGTACGCCCTCCACGGTACCGGGCGCGCCGGCCCGCCCCGTCCTCGGATCGTTGCCGCCGTATGAACACTCGCCGGACCCGGACGGCCGCGGGAATAGCGGCACCCGCGATCTTCCTTGCCGATAGTGCCCACCGGCCGGTGAACGCATCGGCCGGTGCCCCCATCGGTGTGAACCTCGGCGCGAAGGAGAGTGACGGAGCGATGCCCAAGGCGTACGTCTTCACCCAGTACGGCGGTCCGGAGACCGAGGCCCTGGTCGAGCAGGACCGGCCGGCGCCCGGCCCCGGTCAGCTGCTGGTCGCCGTCCGGGCGGCGGGCGTCAACCCCGTCGACTTCAAGCAGCGCACCGGCTACCAGCGGCCCGGCCAGCAGCGGCGCGCGCTGCCCGCCGTCTTCGGCAACGAGGCCGCCGGGGTCGTCGAGGAGGTCGGCGAGGGCGTCACCGGCTTCGCGGTCGGGGACGAGGTCTTCGGCAACCCGGTGGCCGGCGGCTACGCCGAGTACGCCCTGCTTCCCGTGGAGGTGACCGCCCACAAGCCCGCCGGTGTCTCCTTCACCGACGCCGCCGCCCTGCCGGTGGCGGCGGCCACCGCCTACGACGGACTGCGGCAACTGGGCCTGCCGGCCGGTG
Organism: Streptomyces sp. V3I8; assembly: GCF_030817535.1. Taxonomy (NCBI): domain Bacteria; kingdom Bacillati; phylum Actinomycetota; class Actinomycetes; order Kitasatosporales; family Streptomycetaceae; genus Streptomyces; species Streptomyces sp. V3I8. The sequence continues at coordinate 8,057,756 of NZ_JAUSZL010000002.1, forward strand.
CGACCCTGCTGCTCACGGGGGCGGGCGGCGGCGTGGGCGTCGCGGTCGCCCAGATCGCCCGCGCCGGCGCACTGCACGTCATCGGTGTCGCGAGCGCGGGCAAGAAGGACCTGGTCGAATCGCTCGGCGCGGCGCACGTGCCCTCCGGCCCGGACTTCGCCGAGGGCGTCCGGGCCCTGGCGCCGGACGGGGTGGACGCCGTGTACGACCTGGTCGGCGGCGAGGTCCTGCGGGCGGCGGCCGAACTGGTGGCGGACCGCACGAAGCTGATCACCGCGGGCGGCAAGGACATCGTGGCGGACCTCGGCGGCTCGCCCGTCGTACGGGCCCGCAGCGCCGCGGTGCTCGACGAGGTGGCCCGACTCGTCGCCGACGGCGCACTGGACCCCCTGGTGACGCGGACCTTCCCCCTCGACGAGGCGGCCGGGGCGCTGCGTGCCGTCGAGGAGGGCCACGCCCGCGGCAAGATCGTGATCGAGGTCGCCGCATGAGCGCCGCGGAGCGGGTGACCGCCGGCCGGACGGCCGCGGACCACGTACTGGACAACCCCGCGCGGGCCTCGCTGACCGGCCCGCACGCCCACTTCGCCGAGCGCCGTGGCCGCGTCCTGCGCTACCCCGTCGACGTGTCGCCCTGGCTGGCCCTGCCCGAGGACCCCGGCGCCGACGACTGGGCGGACGTCGCGGCCCTCGCGGGACCCGGCCAGGAGATCGCGCTGCCCGGCTTCCGCGGCGAGATCCCGGACGGCTGGGAGGTGACGTTCCACGTGGACGGCGTGCAGTTCGTGGACGACGGCCTGGCCGCGGCGCCGGACCCGGAGGCGGTACGGCTCGGTCCCGCCGACGTGCCGGAGATGCTCGACCTCGTCGCGCGCACCAGGCCGGGCCCGTTCCTGCCGCGCACGGTCGAACTCGGCACGTACCTCGGGATACGCCGGGAGGGCGCGCTCGTCGCCATGGCGGGGGAGCGGCTGCATCCGCCGGGCTGGACCGAGATCAGCGCGGTCTGCACGGACGCGGGCTTCCGCGGCGAGGGACTGGCGACCCGGCTGACACTGGCGGTCGCGCACGGCATCCGCGCGCGGGGCGAGACCCCGTTCCTGCACACCGGGGCGGGCAACACCCGAGCGGTCCGGCTCTACGAGTCCCTGGGGTTCAGGCTGCGGCGCAGGACGAGGTTCCTGTCGGCACGCGTGCCGGAGCTGCGGCCCGAGGAGGACGGGCGGTCGGTGGCGGTGGGCTGACGACCGCCCCGGGCCGACCTTCAGCCGTCCGCGGGAGCAGAAGCGGAAGCGGAAGCGGGAGTGGGGCCGGGGCCGGTACCGGGGGCGTCCGCGGGGGCGGGCGTGGATCCCCCCGGCCCCTCGGCCGCCGCGTTGTAGCGCAGCAGGTACGCCGCGAACCGCTGCAGGTCGTCCTCGGGCCAGCCCGCCAGGCGTGCGCGGAAGGCCGCCCGGCGGCGCTCGGTCACCTGGGCGAGGATCTCCGTCCCGGCCGGCGTGAGGTCCAGCACCTGGACGCGCTGGTCCCGCGGGTCGGGACGCCGCGCGATCAGCCCGGCGCCTTCGAGGGCCGACACCTGCCGGCTCACCGTCGACTTGTCGAGGGCGTGGTGCGCGGCCAGGTCGGTGGCACGGCAGCCGCCGCTCACCTCCAGATGGCCGAGCAGGGTGTACGAGACCAGGGACAGCTCGGGGTGCATCCGGCCCGCCGAGGCCCGGGCCCGCCGCGCGAAGGCGGTCATCTCGTGATGGATGGTCTCGACGGCCTCGTCGGCTGCGCTCACGGTCTGTCCTCCCGGTAGTGGTTGCATAATACAACCACCGGTTGTCGCGGGGCGACCGGCGGCTGTACCGGCGGGCGCGGCCGTGTAATGTTGCCGTCCGGCTGCGGACCGCCCCAGCCATGACGGACCGAGGAGGTGAGCCCCATTACCGCTGTGTCAGTTCGGGTGCTCCCGCCTCAGGACCTCACCGACAGCAGGTGATCCTCAGGAGCGCCCTTCGGCTTCCGAAAGGCTCCCGGCTTCGATGCCACCTTCTTACGATCATGTCGTCACCGCGCTCCGCTCCGCCGGCTGTGTCTTTGCCGAGGACGAGGCGCGACTGATCCTCTCCACCGCCCGCACCCCGGCCGAACTCACCGCGATGGTGGACCGCCGGGCGGCGGGCCGGCCCCTTGAGTACGTGCTGGGCTGGGCCGGATTCAGCGGGCTGCGCATCGCTGTCGAATCCGGTGTCTTCGTGCCCCGGCGGCGTACCGAGTTCCTGGTCCGGCAAGCCGTGCGGCTCGCCTCCGAGGCGCCGGTCGTGGTGGACCTGTGCTGCGGGTCGGGGGCGGTGGGGGCCGCGCTCGCCGCGGCGCTGCCCGCGGCCGAACTGCACGCGGCCGACATCGACCCCGCCGCTGTGCGGTGTGCCCGCCGCAACGTGGGCGAGCGGGGCCGTGTCTACGAGGGCGACCTCTTCGAACCGCTGCCGGCGGGACTTCGCGGGCGGGTGGGGGTGCTGGCCGCGAACGTGCCGTACGTCCCGACCGGGGAGGTGGCACTGTTGCCCCCGGAAGCCCGCGATCATGAGCCGCTCGTCGCGCTGGACGGGGGCGGGGACGGGCTCGACGTACTGCGGCGGGTGGCCGCGCAGGCGCCGCGCTGGCTGGCGCCGGGCGGGGTGCTGCTCGCCGAGACGAGCGAGCGGCAGGCGGACCGGGCGCTGGAGGTCTTCGCCGCCGCGGGCCTGACGCCTCGGCTGGAGGTGTCGGAGGAGCTGTACGCGAACGTGGTCATAGGCACGAGGTAGCTCCGCGGGGTGTGTGACGGGGCGGGGGCCGGCTGTGGCTGAGTGCGCAGTTCCCCGCGCCCCTGGGGTGAGGTGGGTGGGATGCCGCGGGGTGTGAGGGTGCGGGTCCGCCGTGGCCGGTCGCGCAGTTCCCCGCGCCCCTGAGGGGCGGGTCCGTCGTGGTCGGGTGCGCCGTTCCTCATGCCCCTGAGGGGCGCCCCGGGTTTTCAGGGGCGCGGGGAGCTGCGCGGTCAGCCACCACCGGCCCGCGCCCGCATCCGCCGTGCCGGGGCGCCCCCAGGGCGTCGGCCGTCCCGGCGAGGCACTCGTCACATTGGTGGGGCAACCTTATGCAACTTGTTGCACAAAGCCGCGCCCGTCGTCTACAACAGCGGGGACGACACCGCGTACGGAGGGCCCGATGACCCGTTACCCCCATCTGCTGCAGCCGCTGGACCTGGGACACACCACGCTCAGGAACCGCGTGCTCATGGGCTCCATGCACGTAGGCCTCGAAGAGGCCGAACACGGCTTCGAGCGGATGGCCGAGTTCTACGCGGCCAGAGCACGCGGCGGCGTAGGCCTCATCGTCACCGGCGGCATCGCGCCCAACGAGGCGGGCCGTCCCTACGAGGGCGGCGCCAAAATGACCACCGAGGCGGAGGCCGAACAGCACGCCGCGATCACCGCCGCCGTGCACCGCGAGGGCGGGAAGATCGCGATGCAGATCCTCCACTTCGGCCGCTACGCCTACCACCAGGACCTGGTCGCGCCCAGCGCCCTCCAGGCCCCCATCAGCCCCCACACCCCCCGCGCCCTCACGGACGACGAGGTCGAGCGGACCGTCGACGACTACGCCAGGGCCGCCCGCCTCGCCCGGAGCGCGGGCTACGACGGCGTGGAGATCATGGGCTCCGAGGGCTATCTGATCAACGAGTTCATCGCCGCCCGGACCAACGAACGCGACGACCGCTGGGGCGGCTCGTACGAGAACCGCATCCGCTTCCCGCTGGAGATCGTCCGCCGGGTGCGCGAGGCGGTCGGCGACGACTTCATCATCGTCTACCGGCTCTCCATGCTGGACCTGGTCCCCGGCGGCTCCTCCCTGGACGAGGTGATCACCCTCGCCCGGGCCGTCGAGGCCGCCGGCGCGACCGTCATCAACACCGGCATCGGCTGGCACGAGGCACGCATCCCGACCATCGCGACCTCGGTCCCGCGCGGCGCGTACACCTGGGTCACCAAGAAGGTCATGGGCGCCGTGTCGATCCCGCTCGTGACGACGAACCGCATCAACACCCCGGAACTGGCCGAGCAGTTGCTCGCCGACGGACACGCGGACATGGTGTCCATGGCGCGGCCGATGCTCGCCGACCCCGACTTCGTCGCCAAGGCCGCGGCGGGGCGGCCCGAGGCCATCAACACCTGCATCGGCTGCAACCAGGCCTGCCTCGACCACACCTTCAGCGGCCGGATCACCTCGTGCCTGGTGAACCCGCGGGCCTGCCACGAGACGGAACTCGTCCTCACCCCGACCCGTACCCGCAAGCGGATCGCCGTCGTCGGCGCGGGCCCGGCCGGACTCGCCTGCGCGGTCGGCGCCGCCGAGCGCGGCCACGACGTCACCCTCTACGACGCCGCGGGCGAGATCGGCGGCCAGCTCAACGTGGCCCGCCGCGTCCCCGGCAAGCAGGAGTTCGACGAGACGATCCGCTACTTCCGCACCCAGCTCGACCTGCACGGTGTGGACGTCCGGCTGAACACCCCGGTCGCCGCCGGGGACCTCACCGCGTACGAGGAGGTCGTCGTCGCCACCGGAGTGGGCCCGCGCACCCCCGAGATCCCCGGCGTGGAGCACCCGAGCGTCGTCGGCTACCTCGACGTGCTGCGCGACGGCGCCCCCGTCGGGGACCGGGTCGCGATCCTCGGTGCCGGCGGCATCGGTTTCGACGTCGCCGAGTACCTGACCGACAGCGGCGACAAGGCGAGCGAGGACCCGGCGACGTACTTCCGGCACTGGGGCGTCGACATGGACTACCGGGCACCCGGCGGCCTCGGCGCCCCCGAACGGCCGGTCCCGCCGCGCAGCGTCCACCTCCTGCAACGCAAGGAGTCCAAGGTCGGCGCGGGCCTCGGGAGGACCACGGGCTGGATCCACCGCACCGAGCTGAAGCACCGCGGCGTCACCATGGTCCCCGGGGTGCGGTACGACCGTATCGACGACGCCGGACTGCACGTCACCGTCGACGGCGAGAGTTCCGTCCTGCCGGTCGACACCGTCGTGCTCTGCACGGGCCAGGAACCGCGCCGCGACCTGTACGACGCGCTGTGCGCCGAGGGCCGCAGCGCGCACCTCATCGGCGGCGCCGACATCGCGGCCGAGCTGGACGCCAAGCGCGCCATCAAGCAGGGCACCGAGCTGGCGGCGGCCCTGTAGGTCCGCGGCCGCCGGTCCGTGAGAACCCTTCGGGGCCGTCCCTAGGATGACCGCATGTCACTCCCGCACGCGATCCTCACCGCCCTGCTCGAGAAGCCGTCGTCGGGACTGGAGCTGACCCGTCGCTTCGACAGGTCGATCGGCTACTTCTGGTCGGCGACGCACCAGCAGATCTACCGCGAGCTGGGAAAGCTGGAGGCCGGGGGCTCCATCAGGGCCCTCGCCCCGCAGCAGCCGGCCCGCGGGCAGAAGAAGCGGTACGAGGTGCTGCCGGCGGGCCGTGCCGAACTGGCCCGCTGGACCGCCGCGTCCCAGGACCCCAGGCCCATGCGGGACCCGCTGCTGCTGCGGCTGCGGGCGGCGGCGGTGGTCGGCACCGAGGGCATCGAGGCGGATCTGCGTCGTCATCTCGACCTGCACCGGCGGCAGTTGACGGAGTACGAGGAGATCCAGGAGCGCGACTTCCCGCCCGGCAGGGCGACCGCGGCGGACCGGCTGCAGCACCTCGTCCTGCGGGCCGGGATCGACCTGGAGACCTTCTGGACCGGCTGGCTCACCCGGGCGCTGGAGGAGTTCGAGCGGCCTGCGGCCGAGGACCCCACGTCCTGACCCCATGTCCTGGCCCCATGTCCTGGCCCCACGTCCTGGCCCCATGTCCTGGTCCCGCTCCGGAGCCCGACGAGATCGGAACTCCGGACCACCGCCACCACCGCCGTGTTCACGCGCGGTCCGGTCTCACGGCCGGTTCGGCCCGGAGCGGCGGCGCAGGACCCACACCGTGCCGCCGACACCGGCGGCGACCAGGATCCCGCCCGCCGCGTAGGTGACACCGCTGTAGTCCTTCGTGGTGCCGCCCATCCCGCCCATCACCCCGCGCGACGGGGACGCCGTCGCGCTCGCCGTCGCCGTGGCCGTCGCGGAGATCGTGGGTGTCGAGGCGGGCGAGACGGTGACGGACTGCGTGCCCGCCGTCGAGCCGTCGGCGCAGACCACGATGACGGTGTAGGTCCCGGAGGTGACGCTCGACCAGGCGGCCGACTGGCTGCCGCTGGTCCCGGACAGGGTCACCTGGCGTCCCTGTGCGAAGTTCGCCTGGCCGCGGGAGAGGAGGGAGGCGTTCCCCATCGAACCGTTGGACCGGGCGGCGCACGCGGAGGTGGTCACCTGCACGGTCGTGCCGCTGGTGGTGACGTCGATGCCGGTGGCCGCGGCGGCCGGGCCGGGGACGAGGACCAGCGGCAGCGCGGCGGCGGCCACGGCCGGGCCGGAGCGGACGAGTGTCTGTGTCATACGCATAGGACTGCCCTCCGACGGCACGGTGGCGGTACATCCCATGAGCCGCCGAGGGTGGGGAACGCCCGTGCCTTCGGACCGAGCCAAAGCGACGGCCGCCGATCCCGCACCCCGGCCGGGGCCGTGCAGGTGAACGGTTCCACCGTCCGGCCCGCCACCGACGGCGTCCGGCGGCCGGCGGTCACCGTGCCGTCCGGCCCCCGGTCGTCACCGTCCGCTCCGCCGAGAAGGCGCCCCAGGTGCCGTCCGGCAGCTTCGCCCGGATCCGTACCCGCTGGGTGAGTCCGGCCTCCCGGCCGACGTAGAAGCTGTACGTGGCCCTGCCGCGGGGCGGTGTGGCGCCCCAGACGAGCGAGGTGACCGGTTTCCGGTCGAGCTGGATCTGGTACTCCGTGATCACCCCGTCCACCTCGGGCGCGGTCCAGGACAGGTCGAGGTAGTGGGCCCCGTCCGCCCGGTGCGTCGCGGCCCGGAACCCGGTGGGCGCCATGCCCGTCCCGGCGGCCGTACCACCGCCACCGCCACCACCGCCGCCGTCCGTCGGCGTGCTGATCCGGACGGTCCGGCTCACGGGCGAGAGGTTGTCCGCCGCGTCGCGTGCCCGGACCGTGAAGGAGTAGCGCGTGCCCGGCCGCAGCCCGGTGACCACGGCCGCCGTCTGCGACCCGCCCACACTGTGGATCTTGGTGGCGCCCTGCTGGATGTCGTACGAGGCCACGCCCCGGTCGTCCGTGGACCGGGACCAGGAGAGCTGGACGGCCCTGCTCCCGGCCGCCCTGCCGCGCAGGTCCTCCGGACGGCTCGGGGCCCGCTCGTCGGCGGCGGTCGCGGTGGGCGTGGTGGCCCGTACCCGCTCGCTCGGCGGGCCGAGCCTGCCGTCGGCGTCCCGCGCCCGGACGGAGAAGGCGTACTCGGTCGACGGCTCCAGCCTGGTGATGTCGGCCATGTGCTCCGAACCGGGCACTTCCTTCACCTTCGTGGTGCCGCGGTACACCTCGTAGCGGGTGACCGCGGGTCTGCCGGCGGCCCGGTTCCACATGACGTGCACGCTGCTCGCGCTGCCCGCCGCCGCGGTGACACCGGCCGGAGCACCGGGCGGGCCGCTCCCGCCGCCCGTGTCCTGTCCGCCGAGGCCGCAGGACACGGTCGTCAGGAGCGCGCCCCCGGCCACGGCCGCTCGCAGGAGTACGCGTCGCACAGTCCCGCCTCCTTCGACCCGTCCTCGACGTAATTGGTCCGGACCAATATGGCGCCGCCGGTGCGTCCACAGCAAGAGGGCCGCCGTTCGCGATATCGACCGGGCGTTACGTATGCTGATCCTCTGGACGGATGAACTCGCCTCTGTCGAAGCGCAGTTCATGCCGCGGTGCGGAACGCTGTCGTCGCTGATCCCGCGCCGGCGAGGGCGGCCGGGTGGCCGCAGCCGTTGACGGCTGCGGCCACCCGGCCCCCGACGGCATGTCACCCGCCGTGCGCCGTACGGCCCCCCAGCGGTGGCCGGGCGTCCGGACCCCCACCAGATTGGGCTGCGTGTTCGTCGATGCCGCCCAGGAGAGGGTCCTGTCGTGCGAGTCCGGTCACTGATGCTGGTTGCGGCCGGTGCCGCGCTGATCGCCCCTGCCGCACTCCCCGGGGCGGACCCGCCCTCCGAGACCGGGCACGAGCGTGTCGCGTACACCCCGGCCACGGTCGACGCCTCGAGCGGTACCAGCGCTCTGAGCGGCCCGAACGCACTGGTCGCACCGAACACCCCGAACGCGCCGATGGCACCGATGACACCGGGCGGGCGGAAGGTGCTCAGGCCGCAGGGGACGGGGGACGTCCGGGCCGCCGAACTGCTGGCCGCGGCGCGCGACTGCGTACCCGTCTCGCGGGGCCGCTTCCGCAGTGACGACGACGAGCCCGCGGACATCGAGATCTGCGGCGGGCGCGACGCCGTCTTCTGGAAGGCCGACATGGACATCGACTGCGACGGCAGGCCCGGCCGGCACTGCAACGAACGTACCGACCCGCTCTTCCACGACAGCACCGCCTACCAGCAGTCCGACGGACGCCAGCTCAGCGCCGAGCGGCTGCCGTACGTCGTCGTGCCCGCACCGAGCCGCCGCTGGAACCACCGCGAGCACGGCATCCGGCGCGGAACGGTCGCCGCCGTCGTCCACCGCGACCGGGTCGGATACGCGGTGGTGGGCGACGTCGGCCCCGACGACATCATCGGTGAGGCGTCGTACGCCCTGGCCCGGGACCTCGGTATCCGCTCCGACCCGCGCGGCGGCGGGGCGGCGTCCGGGGTCACCTACATCCTGTTCAAGGGCCCGGGCGCCTCGCCCATCGAGAGCAGGCGGGCGGCCGCCGCCCAGGGGGAGCGGCTCGCCCGCCGGTTCGTCGGACGGGACTGAACCCGGACGGCCCCGCCCGCGTCGGAGCTCGCCCGCGTCAGACCTTCCGGTACGTGTACGCCTCGGCGGCCGCCGCCTCCACCGCGGCGAGGTCCGCCCCGGCGGACGCCGTGACGACCGCCGCCACCGCGCCCTCCACGAACGGCGCGTCCACCAGCCGGGTGTCCGACGGCAGCTCGTCACCCTCCGCCAGCAGGGCCTTCACGGTGAGGACCGCGCTGCCCAGGTCGGTGAGCACGGCGACACCGGCGCCGCGGTCCACGGCGGCCGCCGCGGCCGAGATCAGCTCGGAACTGGTGCCGAGGCCGCCGTCCCCGTCGCCGCCCGCCGGCGCCACCGGGGCGGTCGTGCCGCCGCCCGCGAGCCCCGTCGCCAGCTCGGCGACCGAGGCGGCCACCGCCGCGCTGTGCGACACGAGCACGATGCCCACGAGCCCGTCCCCGTCCCGCGCCGCCGTGTCCGGCACGTCCCGCGCGGCGTCACTCACCGGCCACCTCCGCGAGAGCCGCGATCAGGAGCGCCGAGGAGGTGGCACCCGGATCCTGGTGCCCGACGCTGCGCTCGCCCAGATAGCTCGCCCGGCCCTTGCGTGCCTGCAGGGGCGTGGTCGCCAGGGCGCCCTGCTCGGCGGCGGCGCGGGCCGCGGCGAAGGACTCGCCGAGCGCGTCGACGGCCGGCACGAGCGTGTCGATCATCGTCTTGTCGCCGGGCGCCGCGCCGCCGAGCTGCCTGACCGCGTCCACGCCGGTGCGCAGCGCCTCGGCGAGGTCCTGCTCGCCGACCTCGGCCGCGTCGCCGAGCGCCTTGCCGGTGCGGCGCAGCAGGGTCCCGTACAGCGGCCCCGAGGCGCCGCCCACCGTCGAGATCAGCCGGCGTCCGGCGAGCGTCAGGACGGCTCCCGGAGTGGCCGGCTGCTCCTTCTCCAGGGTTTCCGCCACGGCCCGGAAGCCGCGCTGCAGATTGCTGCCGTGGTCGGCGTCGCCGATCGGCGAGTCGAGGGCGGTGAGCCGTTCCGCCTCGCGTTCCACGGACGCGGCGGTCGCCGTCATCCAACGGCGGAAGAAGTCGGCGTCGAGCACTGGATCTCCTTGCGTGAGGGGAGGGGCGACCGTTCGCTCCGGCCGCCCGGCGGGGACGGGAGGGGACCGCGGTTCACATGCCCCAGCGCAGGCCCGCCGTGCGCACCGGCGCGTCCCACAGCCGCAGCAGGTCCTCGTCGACCTGGCACAGGGTCACCGAGGCGCCGGCCATGTCGAGCGAGGTGACGTAGTTCCCTACCAGGGTGCGGGCCACCGGTACGCCGCGCTCGGCCAGCACCCGCTGCACCTCGGCGTTGAAGCCGTACAGCTCCAGCAGCGGGGTGGCGCCCATGCCGTTCACCAGGACCAGGACGGGGTTGCGCGGGTTCATGTCCTCCAGGACGACGTTCACCGAGTAGTCGGCGATCTCCCGCGAGGTCATCATCGCGCGCCGCTCCCGGCCCGGCTCGCCGTGGATCCCGACGCCCAGCTCCAGCTCCCCGGGCGGCAGGTCGAAGGTGGGGCTGCCCTTGGCGGGTGTGGCGCAGGCGCTGAGCGCGACGCCGAAACTGCGCGCGTTCGCGTTGACGCGGCGGGCCAGTGCCTCGACCTGTTCCAGCGGCCGGCCCTCCTCGGCGGCGGCGCCGGCGATCTTCTCCACGAACAGGGTGGCGCCGGTGCCGCGGCGGCCGGCGGTGTAGAGGCTGTCGGTGACGGCCACGTCGTCGTCGACGAGCACCTTGGCGATCTGGACGCCCTCGTCCTCGGCGAGCTCCGCCGCCATGTCGAAGTTGAGCACGTCACCGGTGTAGTTCTTCACGATGAACAGCACGCCGGCGCCGCTGTCCACGGCGGCCGCGGCCCGCACCATCTGGTCGGGCACCGGACTCGTGAACACCTCACCGGGACAGGCCGCGGACAGCATCCCGGGGCCCACGAATCCGCCGTGCAGCGGCTCGTGCCCCGATCCGCCGCCGGAGACGAGCCCCACCTTTCCGGCCACGGGGGCGTCCCGCCGTACGATCACCCGGTTCTCGACATCCACGGTCAGCTCGGGATGCGCGGCGGCCATGCCCCGCAGCGCGTCCGCGACCACCGTTTCCGCGACATTGATGAGCATTTTCATCGATACCTCCTGGAAAGCTTGGCAGGCGGGCTTTCGACCTGCGTTTTTGCTGGGCAAGCGGTGTTGCGCGAGTTCTGGATCTTGGCGTTCCGCAGCGGCTGGAAGCGGGTTGTGGCGGTAGTGATGTTGACCTGATGCTGACTTTGCTGACGATCCGTGAGTCCCTCTGTGTGGCTGGATGAGGGTCGGTGACGGTGCCGTCATCGGCAGTATCGACCTTGCAGCAGCGAAGGTCACGTGCGCGGCTGCGCGAACAGGGCCGGCTCGGTGAGGGGAGAGCGGGGGAACTTCGTCATGAAGTTGCCTACCTGGCAACGCTGACCTGCGTCTGTACGGTCGTCCGCACCCCTGACCTGCGTCGGCCGTGCTGCGAGGCGGCGGCGGTGGGGGAGCCGGCCGGTCTGTGACACCGCTGCAGGCACGGTGAGTGACTGGCGTCGGCAGGGGAGACGAAGCCCTACCGGCAGATTCTTCGTCTGCTGGTGGTACAGCGGCGACGTATCGCCGACCTGCGCGCTCGGCGGCTACGGGCAGCTCGTCGGAGCCGTCGGCCCGGGAACGGCCCGGATCCTGCAAGAGGCCAGCGCGTTCGGGTGCCGGCTCCGCGCCGGGCACCATGAGCGGTGACCGCCATGGCTTCGGGTCCCGGCTGACCCGACGTGGTGTCGCTACCGGCCCGCATTCCCGGTGGTGGTGGAGGGGCTGTCGCTGTTCTGGGTGGCCGCCCACGAGGCGAGCAGGCGCAATCCTTCTTCCGAGGGTGAGCCGGGTTCGGCCGTGTAGATGGTGAGGGTGAGGCCGGGTTCGGCTGCCATCTCCAGGCCCTCGAAGGCGAGCGTGAGCTCACCGACGACCGAGTGGTGGAACCGTTTGGTGCCGGTGCCGTGGTGCCGGACGTTGTGGGCGCCCCAGCGGGTGCGGAATTCCTCGCTGCGGGTGGACAGCTCGCCGACGAGGTCGTGGAGGTCCTTGTCGTGGGGGTTGCGGCCGGCCTCGGTGCGCAGGATGGCCACGGTGACGTCGGCGAAGAGGTTCCAGTCGGGGTAGAAGCGCCGGGAGGCGGGGTCGAGGAAGTTGAAGCGAGCGAGGTTCGCCTGGTTGCCGGGGGCGGCGTGGACGTCGGCGTAGAACGCGCGGGCGAGCGGGTTGGCGGCGAGGATGTCCGTGCGGCCGTTGCGGACGAACGCGGGACCTGCGGTGATGGCGTCCAGGGTCCATTGCAGGCTGCGGTGCGGCCGCCACCGGTCCTTCGTACGCCGTCGGCGGGGGCGGTTGAGGACGTCGGATCCGTCGGCGGACCGGGCCAGGTTCAGCAGGTGGGCGCGTTCGGCGTCATCGAGCTGAAGGGCCCGGGCGAGGGCTTCCAGGACGGACGGTGAGACGCCGGCGAGGTTGCCGCGTTCGAGCTTGGCGTAGTACTCGACGCTCATGTCGGCCAGGGCAGCGACCTCGCTTCTGCGAAGGCCGGGAACGCGGCGCCGGGGGCCTGCGGGCAGTCCGGCCCGCTCGGGGGTGATCCTGGCTCGCCGCGAGGTGAGGAACTCGCGGACCTCCTCGCGGTTGTCCATGCCTTCGACGGTACGGCCTGCGCACGGCAGGAGGGATGTACTGCTGGTACACCCCTCGTCAGTGACTCGCTGACTGCCCGGGATGGGGGTTACCTGGATGGCATGGCGCTCGCCGTCCGCCCGTCTCGGCGGGTGGGCCGGTCGCCGTGCCCGGGCCCGCAGGCGGCGGATTCGCTGTTTGCGCCGGTTCCCCTCATCCGTTCGGTGGCTTGTCGCAACCCTCCCGGTGCCGGCAAGCCTCGCAGGCAAGGAGCTTTTCTTATGCGCGGAGCAGTGATCCACGCCCCCGGCGACATCCGCTTCGAGACCGTGGACGATGCCAAGATCCTCAAGCCGACCGACGCCGTCATCCGGACGGCCGTCACCTGCGTATGTGGTTCCGACCTGTGGCCCTATCGCGGTGCCGAGCCGACGGAGCACGCCCACCCCATGGGCCACGAGTACGTCGGCTTCGTCGAGGAGGTCGGGTCCGAGGTCACTTCGGTGCAGCCGGGCCAGTTCGTCGTCGGCTCGTTCGCCACCTCGGACAACACCTGCGCGAACTGCCGCAACGGCTTCCAGTCGAACTGCCTGAACCGCGAGTTCATGTCCACCTGCCAGGCCGAGTTCGTCCGCATCCCCAACGCCCAGGGCACGCTGGTCGCCACCCAGGAGGTGCCGGGCGAGGAGCTGTGGCCCGGCCTGCTGGCCGTTTCCGACGTGATGGGCACCGGCTGGTGGGCCGCGGACGCCGCCGAGGTGAAGCCCGGCTCGACCGCCGTGGTCGTCGGCGACGGCGCCGTCGGCCTGTGTGCGGTGATCGCGGCCAAGGAGATGGGCGCGGAGCGCATCATCGCCATGAGCCGTCACGAGTCCCGCCAGAAGCTTGCCCGGGAGTTCGGCGCCACCGACATCGTCATCGAGCGCGGTGAGGAGGGCGTCGCCCGGATCAAGGAGATGACCGGCGGTATCGGCGCCGACTCGGTCCTGGAGTGCGTCGGCACCGCCCAGGCCATGAGCCAGGCGCTGCACTGCGCCAGGCCCGGTGGCAACGTCGGCTTCGTCGGCGTCCCCCACGAGGTCGCCGTCGACGGGCAGGAGCTGTTCTTCTCCCACGTCGGCCTGCGCGGCGGCCCCGCCCCGGTACGCCGCTACCTGCCCGACCTGATCGACCGCGTCCTTCAGCGCCGGATCGACCCGGGCAAGGTCTTCGACCTCACCCTGCCCCTGGAGCAGGTCGCCGAGGGCTACAAGGCCATGGACGAGCGCCGCGCCGTCAAGACCCTCCTCAGGCCCTGACCCCCCTACCGCACAAGGAGCAATCGTGCAGATCACCCGCAGCTCGATCGACACCGTCAAGGGCCCCGCCGACTGGTTCACCGGTGACGTCTACATCGACCCCGTCGCCGCCGCGCCCGCCCCGTCCCGGGTCACCGCGTCCCTGGTGCACTTCATGCCCGGCGCCCGCACCCACTGGCACCGCCACCCCCTTGGCCAGACCGTCTTCGTCACCGAAGGCGTCGGCCTGTGCCAGCGCCGCGGCGGACCGGTGGAAGTCATCCGGCCCGGTGACCGCGTCCTGTTCGAAGCCGACGAGGAGCACTGGCACGGCGCCACCCCGAACCGGCTCATGGTCCACCTGGCCATCAACGAGGGCGACGACACCCACGACGTCGTGCACTGGCTGAACCCCGTCACCGACGAGGAATACACCGCCACCCCGGTCACCGGCTGAAGCTCGGGCCCGCCCGTCCCCTGTGCCCGCCCGTCCCCTGCGACCGCCCGTCCCCTGCGACCTCGTCGTCCACGTCCTCGTGTGAAAGGTTCACCGTGACCACTTTCGCCCTCATCGGTGCCGGCCCCGGCCTGGGACTGGCCTCCGCCCGCCGCTTCGGTGCCGCAGGCCACGGCGTCGCCCTCGTCTCCCGCAACGCCGACCACCTCGATGCCCTCGTGGCCGAACTGGACGGTGAGGGCATCCGGGCCTGCGGCTTCACCGCTGACGTCCTCGACTCCGCCTCCCTGACCGCGGCCCTGCACGCGGCGGCCGGGGAGCTCGGGCCGATCGAGATCCTCCAGTTCAGCCCGGTGCCCCGGGCCGACTTCATGAAGCCGGTCCTGGACACCACCGCCGGCGACCTGGACGCCCCGCTGTCCTTCTCCGTCAAGGGCCCGGTGACCTGCGTGAACGCGGTTTTGCCCGGGATGCGGGAGCTGGGACGCGGCACGCTGTTGTTCGTCAACGGCTCCAGCGCCGTGCGCCCGAACTCCAAGGTGGCCGGTACCTCGATCGCGTTCGCCGCAGAGAGCGCGTATGCAGCGATGCTCCACGACGCGCTCGCCGAGGAGAACATCCACGCCGCCCAGTTGATCATCCCTGGTGCGATCAGCCAGGACGCCGAGCACTCCAGCCCTACGGTGCTGGCCGAGCGGCTGTACGCGATCCACACCGAGCGCGGCGACTTCCGGCACTACTCCGAGCCGCTGCCCGACCGGACGGGATGAGGCAGGCTCGTGCCCCACGCTCTCCTTCGCACTGCTCCCGTCGTGGCCTTGGCCTCGGCGGTGGTGGCCTGCGGCCCTGGTGGTTCACCGGACAGCCCGTCCGCCCGGTCCCCGTCCGCTTCGTCCTCGCAAGGGCCGGGCCCGGCGAGTGAGGCCCCCGCACCGTCCGACAGGAGCACCACCACCATGGACATCCAGTTCACCCTCGACGGCCGCCGCGTCGGCGCCACCTTGAACGACAGCCCCGCCGCCCGCGGCTTCGCCGAGCTGCTCCCGCTCACCCTGGACCTTCAGGACTTCCACGGCACGGAGCGGGTGGCCGACCTGCCGCGCAAGCTGGAGACCTCCGGCGCCCCTGAACCGGCCGCGGCCAGGGTCGGCGACATCGCCTACTACGCGCCCTGGGGCAACCTGGCCCTCTTCTACCGGGAAGGGCCTGCCGCCTCCGCCGACCTGCTCATACTCGGCCACCTCGACGTCAGCGCCGAACAGCTCGGCGGGGCCCGGCGCGTCACCATCGAAGTCGCCTCCTGACCTCGCCCACCTTTCGTACGGGAAGAGGTCTCCGTATGCCTTCCACCACCGGGCCCGCCCCCGGCAAGCTGCCCTTCGCCGTGCGGGTGCTCGCCGCCGGCACGTTCCTGATGGACGCCACCGAGTTCGTCATCGCCGGACTGCTCTCGGAGATCGCCGGTGACCTCGGCGCTCACCATCTCCGCCTACGACACCGGCATCACCGCCGGCTCCGCCCTCGCGCTCGGCGGCACAGCACGTCCGGCGCGGATCGTCGCCCAGCGCACCACGCCGGCCCGTGCACGGGCCGACGTCTCCGCACCGGCACCGTCATGCCCCTGACATCCGCCCGGACACGCACCTCGGCCATCGAAGGAGAACTCACATGAACGTCACCTACGACTTCCACGGCAAGGCCGCGTTCGTCACCGGCGCAGCTTCCGGCATCGGCCGCACCACCGCCCTCGCCTTCGCTCGCGCCGGCGCACACGTCGCACTCGTCGACCGGTCCGCCGACGGGCTGCGCGAGACCGCCCGCCTCATCGAGGCCGACGGCGGACAGACCCTCACCCTGACCTGCGACGTCACCGGCGAAGAAGACGTCCGAGCAGCCGTCGACCGGACCGTGGAGCACTTCGGACGCCTGGACGCCGCGTTCAACAACGCGGGCGTCGAGCAGCCCGTCCGGTCCGCGGCCGATACCGCCAAGGACGACTGGGACCGCATCCTGGGCGTCAGCCTCACCGGCGCGTTCCTGTGCACCCGGGCGCAGGTCCGGCAGATGCTCCGCCAGGGCGGCGGCGCGATCGTCAACGTCTCCTCCGGCGCAGGTGTCAAGGGCTTCAAGGGACAGGCCGCCTACGCAGCCGCCAAGCACGGCGTCATCGGCTTCACCCGCTCCGCCGCCCTCGACCACGCCGCCGACGGCATCCGTATCAACGCCGTCTGCCCCGGCATCATCGACACCGAGATGATCCGCCGCTTCGGCGACACCCGCCCCGGCGGACGCGAAGGACTCATCGCCGACGAACCCGTCGGCCGCCTCGGCAAGCCCGAGGAGATCGCCTCGGCCGTGCTCTGGCTGTGCTCCGACGACGCCGCCTTCACCACTGGCACCGCCCTCGTCGTCGACGGCGGCCAGACCGTCTGAGCCCCAACTCCCGCACAAGGAGCCGCGCGCCTTCACCGAAGCCGGCGCCGCCGTCACCCTCACCGACATCGACGAGAACGCCCTCACGGCCGCCACGAAGCAGCTCACCGACGCAGGCCACCGGGCCCTCGCGGTCATGTGCGACGTCTCCGACGAGGACCAGGTCGCCGCCGCCGTCGACCGCACGGTGACCACCTTCGGACGGCTCGACATGGCCTACGACAACGCCGCCGTCAGGCCCCCGCCCACCGAAGCCGTCGATGAGACCGCTGACCAGTTCGACCGCGTTCAGAACGTCAACCTGCGCGGCATCCGGGCGAGCACGAAGCACGAACTGAGCCACATGCGCACCCAGGGCAGCGGCGAGCCCGCGGGCGTCGACGTCGTCGGCGGTCGTCGGCTCGCGAGTTGGTTAGGCTGACCGGATGACAGCTGATCGCTCAGTCGACCCGCACCCATCCGCTGCAGCCAGGTACCGCCGCATTCTCGCCCTGGCCGGCGCGACCGGGATGGCCTTTGCCGGGAGCGCCTGTTCCTCGTCCGGGAGTTCCGGCGGGGCCGCCTCGGGCGGTGAGAGGCTGTCCTACGACCGGGTCGCCTCGACGGCGAAGCAGCTGACGGGTACGTCGGCCTGCCCGTTCGGCCTCGACCCGGCGGCGGCGCTGAAGGCGGCCGGTGCCGAACGGACCGTCACCCCGGCGGCGTCCGGCGGCCACCCCGCGGCTCAGGGGACCGTCGCCCCGGGCCGGCCGGCCGAGGCCTGGCCCAGCGGGCAGCCCACGCCGTCCGGGGTCCCCTCCAACCCCGCCGTCCCGCCGAACGCGTCCGTCGTCTGCAAATTCACGGCTTCGGAAGCCCCGGTGGAGATCGACCTCGTGGCCGCGTCCGAGGGCGGGGTGGCGGTGAACCTGGCACTGCCGCAGATCGCCTACCTCGGCAACCTCCGCGCCGCCGAGGTAACGGCGTTCTCCAAGGACAAGGCCGGGATCGGCCAGACCAGGGTCACCCCGGGCCGGGGCACGGTCGCCGTCGCACGGGTGGCGGTGGCGGGCAAGGGCGACTTGGCGCTCGTGGTCTCCCAGGGATGGCCCGTCACCAAGGCGGACCCGGCCCTGGCCGGCGAGTCGCTCAAGAAGGTCACCGAGGCACTCGCGGCCCAGCTGCGGCCGTAGGCGGCGCCCGCAGGCGACCCGCCGCGCACTGCTCGCCGCCCGACCGGGGCGAGCCGGTGCGGTACCCGGGAGGGCTGAACCGGAGGCCGCCAGGGCTCACGGCCGAGGCCGCATCGGAGCCCCGGGTGGCTCCGAACGAGTGGACTCGCCGGACGGCGTACGGGACGGGGCCTTCAGCCGGGGCTCGGGGGGCGACGTCGCCATCCGAGCCCTTGAGCTGGAAGAAGCGCCCCCACATGCGACGCGCCCCTCCCGCCGTCTGTTCGCCGCGGCGATGCTCGCGGCGTCCGTGCCGGCCCCGATGGCAGCGGCGCCCGCCACGGCCGTCCCCGCCGCGGGCGTCGTCCGGTACGACGGGGACGAGTGCCCGCCGGGATCGCGGCGTGGACCTGGCCTGCTCACGCCACCGCGGCGGCGTGAGCAGGCCAGCCGGATCAGGCGTTGGGGATCGCCCGCACGGTCGCGGACATTGCTGCAGAGACCCGCTCGGCGCGTATGCGGCGGGAGTCGGTGACCCTTCAGCGTGCGCTGCGGCCGTGGCCGGACGCCCCGGTCGGCCGGGATCTCGCGGAGGTCCCGGCGCCCGTGGCCGAGGGGAGCTGAAGCGTGTCGTACGCACCGGTGCCGCTGACCGAGGACGAGATCGTGATTGGAGTCGATCGACCCGATCCGGATCGCCGAGGGCTACTGCCTGGTGCCCCACGGACAGGTCGCGGCGAAACCGTACAAGCTGCTCAGCAGGCTCTGCGCCGCTCGGCGCGGGTCGCGATCGCCACATACGCCGGGCCGGGCCGCGCAGCGGCTGCGCGTGCTGCGGGCGCGCGATGATGTGATCGTCCTGCACGCGATGCGCTGGCCCGACGAAATCCGCGACCCGGCCGCCGTCGGCACACCGGACGAGCAGGTGAGGGAAGAGGAGATGGGCCAGGCACTGGCACTGATCGACCGCATGACCCGCGACGACCTCGAAGACGACAGCCTGCAGGACACCTGTACGCAGGCCCTCGCGAAGCCGATCGAGGCGAAACGCGAGCGCCGCAGGCCATAGGCCGCGCCGGAGCCGGCCGGGCAGCCGGGCCGGACGCTGGACCTGACGGTCGCTCTCCAGGAATCGGTGACGAAGCGAGAGCGTCCTGCGGCGAAGCCGAAGCACTCCGCCTGGCTCTGCCCCGGCCCGGGTCAAGTCGCAAAGCCATCACGACGCGGACCTCATCCGCTCCTCTGCCCGCACGGCCGTGTACGTGCGGGCAAGAGGCCGGATCACCTCGACGAACGGTGCGGTCCGGTGCCGGCGATCACTCGATGTGTCCGGTGTCGGGGTTCACCTGTGCGAGGAACTCCCGCACGGCCTCCTCCAGTTGCTCCCTGTCGGCGCGCACCGCAGGGTGGGTACTGAACCCGAATCCGTACTGGGGGTCGGGCCCGGTCAGCCAGGTCAAGTGGTAGGTACCCGGCTTCCCGTCCGGCTGGCTGACCTCGAACTCCTCGGCGTCCACCGACACCCGCCACGGCTCGTTCGCCACCATCACCACCTGCTTTCCCCGCCCCGAAGACGAGGCACAGTACGTTCGGATCAGTATGCTGGATGATCAGACCATCCTGAAGTCGGCCGCCCGGATGTCGGGGAGCCTCCGGCGTCAGCGCGGGTGACGGCGACCTTGTACGTGCAGCGCCGGCTGTCCGCGCCCGAAGGCTTGCAGACGGCCGACTGCGCACCGGCCATGTCCTCGGCCGTCAGCCCTTTCGTCGCGAAGGACGAGTTCGCCGGCCAGGCCAGCACCTTCACGCTCTTGACATCGGAGGACGCCGCGACGCCGGTGGTGAAGGCCGGCGAGCCGTCGCGGGCGCCGGCGGGAGCGGTGTGGCGGGCCGTGCTGCACGCGCCGGGTATGAGCACGCGTACTCAACTGCATTCCGAGTAAGGGCCGTTGAGCCCGTTCATGAGGGTGTTTCCTGAACGGCGCATCGGGCGGGTGTCTGGCCGGCGCGGCGGACAGCGATGGTGTGAGCAGAGAGGATGACGGCGCGGACGACATTGACGGGGGTGTAGAGGGTCTTGGCGATCCACAAGGCAGGCAGGTCGGGGTTGTTCAGGTGTGTGCACAGCTGAGTGTGGGCGCGCTGGTAGACCTCGGTGAGGGCTGGGCCGAAGTGGGGTTCGAGGGCGTTGAGGGCGAGGACGGCGTGGCCGGTCTCCTCGGCCGGTCCTGCGCCGGTGCCCCAGGATCCGTCCGGGTGCTGGCTGTCCAGGAGCCACTGCCAGGCGGCCGCCATTTCGTGTGGAGCTGCGAGGGCGCAGGCGAAGGCGGCCTGTGCGGTGGCGTAGTAGGGCGAGGTGTGCCACTTGTCCACCCACCAGGCACCGTCCTTGCGTACGTCCAGGAGATAGCCGAGGGCGGTGCGGATTTCTTCGGCGTAGATGTCGGGGTGAGGCGCGAAGGCTTCAAGGGCGCGGGCGTTGACGGTGACGGTCAGGCCGCGTTCGTGGGGGTAGCAGGCGACGTGGGTGTCGGTGACGAAGGAGGTGAGGGCTTCGAGCAGGGGTCTGGTGGGGCGGTGGTAGGCGTGCAGGACGTTGGCGGCCATCGAGGTGTCGTCGGAGTCGGCGACCTGGAAGCCTGCGCTCATGGCCAGCCCCGCCGGTGAGCGTTCACCCAGAGTTTCCAGGCGTGCGATGTGGGCTGTCGCGGAGGGGGGCTTGAGGCCCGCGCGGGCGAGCGTGTAGAGGGCCCAGGCCGGTTCCATGACATCGAAACCGTGCACTTCCGGCATGCCGCCGTCGTCGGTGGAACGGGCGGCGCTGCACAGGTACCACAGGGCCGCGGGATCGCGGGTGGCCTGCCACAGGGCGATGGTGGAGGAAGGGCTGTCGGCCAGGGAGCCGTTGGGCAGGGTGAAGCGGGCCAGTTCCTGGGCGGGGACGAGGTCGGTGAGGGCTTCGACGGAGTAGAGCAGGCTGGTGGGTTCGCGCAGCAGCGCGCCGGAGTCGACGACGGTGGCGAGTTTGTCCGCGCGCAGGCGGTGCAGTTCTTCTTCGCCGTGCACGGACACGTCCAGTCCGTGTCGGCGGGCCTGCTCCAGGAGGAAGGGGGCGGCCACTTCGAAGCCGACGGTTTCTCCGGGAGCGCCGCGCCAGTCGACGGCGTGGTGCTCGAGGAAGTCCACGCCTGCGTGTACTGCGCGTCGGCTGACGGCGTCGGACGCCTCGTTGAGGGCAGTGATGGCGGCGAGAGTGGAAACGAGGCGGTCGTAGGGGTTGTGGACGGCGTCGCTGCCCCAAGAGCCGTCCGGGTGCTGATGCGTGGTCAGCCAGTGTCGGGCGCGGGGGAAGATCTCCTGGCCGTCCGGGGTGGTCATGCGGGCGGCCCAGGCTGTGGTGTAGGCGGTGGAGGCGATCGTTCTGCCGCCGATGTCCCTGACGATCTTTTCGGCTTCGGTCACCGCATCGTGCATGTGGCTCTCCCTGCTTGTCCTGGAGACGCGTGGGCGCACCGTGCCGGCCGATCAGGTCGTCGTCCGGAAGCCGGCCGCGGGCAAACCCCGGGGCAGTTCAGCGCTCGTGGTTCGTCGGGTGTCTCTGCTGCTCCGGCTCGTGCAGGTGGCCGACATCGCCGAACTGGTGGAGACGCAGGCAGAAATGCAGGTGGTAGCGCAGAGCGTGGGCTTCGGGGCAGGTGCCGGTGAGATGGGGGCGCAGCTGTGTCAGACAGCGCCGGACCTGGTGAGCGATCTGCTTCCTGAGGAAAGCGGGTGATGCGCCGAGGGAGAGGGCGTTGAGGTCGCCGGTGCGGCGTTCGCGTTCGTAGCTCTGGAGATCATTGGCCAGGCGGATGGCCTGGGAGGCCGCTGCGAGCGGGGGCTCCAGTTGTACAAGGCTGCTGTCACCGGCCGGTTGGGGTGCTAGGGCCCATAGTGTGGCCATGAGCAGGGGGACGCCGATGGTCTGGCCGGCGTGGTGCAGGTAGAGGGGGAGGTCAGGTGGTGGGCCTCCGTCCTTGATGCGGGCGGATGCACGGTGCTCGAACGTCATGCCCGCCAGCAGACCGGTGACGGCCTTCACCCACTGAGAGACGACAAACGCCGACGGTGCCGCCTCTCGTACCGTGTCGCGAATGTCGGCGAGGGCACGGGAAAGGGCGATGTGCGGGTCGGGGGCCTTGCCTTCGGCGACCTCCCGCAGATGCGCCAGGCCAAGCAGGGCTGTGTCCTCGTGCTCGGCCCAGTCGTCGACGGTGCAGATCCACAGGACGGTCTTGGCCGTGGTCAAAGTGGCAGTCGGCGTGTTCCAGGGCGCGACGTGGGTGGCGTAGACCGCGCTCAGTGGCACGGCGTCCTGGGTGAAAGGCGCTCCCAGGCTGTGCGTCCACTGGGAGAGCCGAGCGGCAACGACCGTGTCGGTGACGGCCAGGGCGGCCGATGCGGCTGCGCGCCGCGGCTTCCATTCGGATGGGTCCGCAGCGATCCGCGGCAGACGAGACGCTGCGGGAGAGGGGAGGTGTTCAGTCATGCGGTCCTCACAGTGGCGGCGAAGGCGATCTCCAGCAGGGCGGCGGTCACCGCGGGCGGGAACGAGGCTCGCCGCAGAACATCGCACGCCTGGTCCTGCCGGTCCCGGACCAGGCGTTCCACGGCGGCGCGGGCGCCTGTGGCCTCCAGGATCCGGCGAACGTGGTCGGCGTCGTCCTCGTCCAGGGCGCGGTTGCCGATCAGCGCCCGTAGGGTGCGCCGCTGGGCCGGGTCGGCGCGTTGCATCGCCAGGACGACCAGGGTGGTGTCCTTGCCGGCCCGCAGATCATCCAGGCCCGGTTTGCCCGTCACCGTCGGGTCACCGAAGGTGCCGAGCAGGTCGTCGCGCAACTGGAAGGCTTCACCGACCGGGAGGGCGAAGGCGGACAGGGCAGCGCGAAGTGCCGTTCCCGCTCCGGCAAGGACGGCACCCAGATGCAGCGGACACTCCACGGTGTACTTGGCAGTCTTGTAGCGGGCGATGGTCAGCGCACGCCCGGTGTCGGTGGTGGGTCCGCCGGTGGCCAGCAGGTCGAGGTACTGGCCGTGCACGAGGTCGGTCCGCATGGTGTCGATCACCGTCAGGGCGTCGGTGAGCTGGTGCGGGGTGAGCCCGGCGGTGTGAAGGAGTTCGTCGGACCACGCCAGCGCGAGGTCACCGAGCAGGATCGCGGCGCTGGCGCCGAGCCGGCTCGCATCCGCCCGCCCGGTATGGCGGGCAGCCAGAGCGCGGTGGGCGGTGGGCTGCCCGCGGCGGATGGCACTCTCGTCCATGACGTCGTCGTGGATCAACGCGAAGGCGTGGAACATCTCCAGCGAAGCCGCCGCGCTCACCACCGGTCCGGCCTGGCCTTCGCCGCCGGCGGCGTGCCAGCCGATCACACACAGCAAGGGTCTGATCCGCTTGCCGCCCGCGAAGAGGAACTCGCTCAGCACCTCGACGAGTTCGCCGGGCAGCCGATGCTCGGCGGCGGCACGGGCCTTGCCGTCGAGGAAGGCGGCCAGGTGTGTATCGACGTCGGCGCGGATGCCGGCCAGGTGGAGCGGGCCGGTACCCAGTACTTTGTCAGTACCGGCCACTGTGCCCCTCCCGGCCCGCGACGGGCAGTCCGCCCGGGGCGCCGAGCGGCGGCACCCGAAGGATTCATGCCCTGGCCGTGACCTCCGTGACCCGCGCGGGCAGGGCGCACAGGCGCACTCAACATCCGCAACAAGCGCGCGGCCCGGCGCACACCCTCATGGAGGAACACCGCCGAGACGGGCACGGCCGCCGCGCTCGACACGGCCAGGTGCCAGGCGTGTGCCGGCACACGCAGAGCTGCACCGGCACCGAACTCTCCTCGGACAGCCGAGCCGTTGACCTCGGCAGGAGTCCTTGACGTTCCGGGGGAAGCCCTCGGAGCTCTGTCAGGGGCAGTTGGCAAGATCGTGGCTATGGATGTCACCTCTGTCACTCCGCTGTCCCCGGCGGACGTGAGGCTGGAACGGGAGATCCGTGCGACCTGGCGCGGCAGGAGCCCGACCCCGCAGGAACGAGAGGCCCTGGAGCGAATCCGCCCTCCTCGGAAGTTTCCGCCGAGGGCGGCCACCGCACCGTATGAGGGGTCCATGGCGATGCTGCCGGTCGCACAGTTGTACCTGCGGGATGTGCCCGATCCGACCTGATCCGAAAGAAACGCCCTGGGCGCAGTCGCCGCGCCGGGAGTCTCTCCCGTTCGTGCGAGGGTGATCCGTCACTGCCGGGGCTCTCCGCACCGGCGCCGGCCGGGCGGACCCGCTGGGTGTACGAGCCGAGTCGGACATGGCGACCGCTCCGGTGGTACACCCCTGTCGTGTCCCGGGAGCCGTCAGCTGCCGGTTCCGGTCCAGTTCGCCGCCACATGGCCGAGCCGGACCCGCTGCGGATGGTCGCCCACGGGGACCGACACCAGCTTCTGTCCGGTGGCGAAGTCGATCGCCGTGACCTGGTCGGCGCCGCTCTCGGAGATGACGCAGCTCTTGCCGTCGCCGCTGACCGTGGCCCAGTAGGGCTTGGAGGCGGTGACCAGCGGGCCCTGTTGGAGCGTGGCGCGGTCGACGACCGTGGCGTAGTCGTCCATCGTGCCGGCGACGCACAGCTTGGTTCCGTCGGGGCTCATGGAGAGGCCGTGGTGGCGCGAGTCGTTGACGTACGTGGTGCGGTCGTCGCTGGTCGCGGGGTTCTTCGGCAGGGTCTTCGTCCGGGTGATGCGGTCGGTGGCGAGGTCGTACTCGAAGAAGCCGTTGAAGAACGAGACCTGGAAGTACAGCTTGGACTCGTCCGGTGAGAACACCCCCGGGCGCACGGCGTCCGAGTAGTCCTTGAGACCGATCGCGTCCAGCCGCTGCCGCATGTCGATGATCTTGACCTGCTGGTAGGTGTTCGCGTCGACGACGGTGATGCGCCGGTCGCCCTTGGTGAAGTCCTGCCACGGCGCGTCCTGCGAGGTGTTCACGTCGCCGATCGCCATGTTGTAGATGTACTTGCCGTCCTTGGTGAAGATGTTCTCGTGCGGCTTGTCGCCGGTCTTGAACGAGCCCAGCTGCTTGCCGGTGTTGATGTCCAGCACGTGCACGGTGTTCGAGATCGAGGCGGAGACCGCGACCCGGGTGCCGTCGGGCGAGACGGCCATGTGGTCCGAGCGGTAGCCGGACACCGGGAAGCGCCAGTCGATGTTCCCGGTGGCCAGGTTGATGGAGACGACGTCGGCGAAACTGGGCCGGGAGACGACCACCGACGTGCCGTCCGGCGTGGTGTACATGTCGTCGGCGAACTGGTCGTGGCCCTCGCCGACCCCGTTGCGGATCGCCTGGAAGTAGATCCACTTGATCGGGTCGGCGTTGATCGCCGCCATCCGGGCGTTCTTGTCGGGGATCACGTTGATCCGGCCGATCTTGGCGAAGTCACCGCTGGACTTGATGACGTCCGCGGTGCCCTCCCAGTTGTTGCCGACGAACAGCACCTCGCGCAGCGCGGCGGCGTCGGAGGCGTCGGAGACCGCGGTGGCGGCGGTCGCGGGGGCGGTGACGGTCAGGACGAGGGCGGCGGCTACGGAGCAAAGGTGCCTGGTTCGGAAGGCAGGCATGGCTGCTCTCTCCTCTGGGCGGAAGGTGTGGGGGCAGGGCGGAACTGCCCGCCCCGAATCTGAACACGGGTGCATTCAGAATTGACTTACTGGAAAGTAAGGAAGGTCGCCCTTCGCCACAAGACCCCGTACGCGACAAACTTGACGGCAGGGGAGTACGGACCGACGAGGGAGGGTCAGTGGCGGGCAGGCTCAGGGCGCCGACCGGCCGCTACGGTGGCCGGACCGCCGAGCAGCGGCAGGCCGAGCGGCGCGGGAGATTTCTGGCGGCGGCGCTGCAGTCGTTCGGGGGCGTCCCCGGCTACCGCGGCACCACGGTGGCGTCGCTCAGCGAGGCGGCCGGTCTGTCGACCCGCCAGTTCTACGAGGAGTTCCGCACCCTCGAGGACGTCCTGGCGGCGCTGCACCTCCAGGTCAACGACTGGGCCGAGGAGGCGGTCCTGGCGGCCTTCGCCGCCGCGGGGGACGCGCCGCTCGTCGAGCGGGTCACCGCGATCTTCCGGGCCTACGCGGCCAACGTGACCGCCGACCCGCGCCGCGTCCGGATCACCTTCGTGGAGATCGTCGGCGTCAGCCCCCGGCTGGAGGAGCAGCGGCTGGCCCGCCGAGCCCGCTGGGTCGACCTCATCTGCGCCGAGGCGACGGCCGCGGCCGCCCGCGGAGAGGCGGCCCCCCCGGGACTACCGTCTCGCGGCGACGGCCTTCATCGGCAGCGTCAACGGCCTCCTCCACGACTGGAATTCGGGGTGGGTGGACGCCACGCTGGACGAGGTGGTCGACGAACTGGTGCGACAACTGCTGGGAATCCTCAGACCGGCCGGCTGGGAACCCGGGCCCCCTGGAGGACCGGTCCGGCCGCTCACGCGGTGACGGAGGGCGCGGCACGCGCTCACCGGTCGGCCCGGCACAGCCCTGGTACTCCAGTTGCACTTCTCCACATGCCCTGCTCACGGGGACCTTTCCGAGTCTGGTCGGCTGATGCCGCATCAGGTTGGTGATGGTTCGTGACTCGCTCGATCGGGGCGCGGGCGGCGCTGGCAGTGGCAGTGGCGGGCGACGGCCTGGTGGCGTCGGCGCCGGCGGGACCGGTGGAGCCGCTGTACGGGCGACCGGTGCCGGGCCAGGGTGATGTGGCGACACCGGCCGACGTGGCGGCGGACTTCGTACCGGTCCAGGCCGCACTCGTTCTTCGCGGCTTGAAAACACTCCTCGATGGCCCACCGGGCACCGGCTACCCGAACCAGTTCGCAGACGGTGGCGTTCACCGGCGCGAAGGCCAGCCTCTGCGCGGACGGGTTTCGGCGCCGCGGGCATTGCGGCATGTGCAGGGCCAGATACTGCCGTGATCGTAATAACAGGCCCTTTGGTTTGCTTGATCGATAACTTTTACATTCAAAACAGCACCTACGGGAGAGGGTCCCGAGAGGACCTCGGTCAGCGCGCGTGGTGAGGGTGTCGGCGGGGGAGGCAGGGCGAACCTTGCCGCCTCCACCTCTTCCGTGTTGTGAGCGCCGCTCGGCAAACACCGCCTCCTGCGGGGCGATCGGCCGGGAACAAGGATGGTGCCCAGGTCCGCGGGGGAGGGCCCGTGACGTGATCATCGGCCTCGCCTCACGACACCTGGCAGCCACCGAGCGAACCCGTGGCCATCTCGATGGAGCGATCACGAATCACGGATCGCGCCACACGAGTAGGGCCTACGCCGAAATCCGCAGGTCGGCCGGGGTCCGGCAGGGCATGGGTGCAGTCGGTTCCGACAGTGTCCACGTCGCAGCCCGTGCCTTACACCCGGCCCGCCCGCCGGCAGACCGAGTGCGCGTACGTACCCGACATTCAGGCCGCGATGAGCTCCTGCTCGCGGTCCGGCGTCCTGACCTCGGGCTTCTTGTTCGGCAGCGAGAGCCGGAAGACCTTGTGCCAGGCGGAGAACACCTGCTTGGGCAGCGGGCCGGTGACGTACTCCAGCTCGTACTTCTCGAACAGCGCGCGCACCTTCACCGCGACCTCGGCGTACCGGTTGCTCGGCAGGTCCGGGAACAGGTGGTGCTCGATCTGGTGTGACAGGTTGCCGGTCATGAAGTGCATGGCCTTGCTGCCGCTGATGTTCGCCGAGCCCATCATCTGGCGCAGGTACCACTGACCGCGCGTCTCGCCCTTGATCGACCGGCGCTCGAAGACCTGTACGCCCTCGGGGAAGTGCCCGCACATGATCACCGAGTGGGTCCAGAGGTTGCGGACCAGGTTCGCGGTGAAGGTGGCGGCGAGCGTGTTGAGGAACGACGGGCCCGACAGCAGCGGGTGGATCACGTAGTCCTTGAGCACCTGCTTGCGGATCTTGCGGCCCACGGCCCTGGCCCGCGCGCGGAACTCCGGGTTCTTGCGGCGGCGCTTGTGCAGGTTCTTGCCGAGCTCCAGGTCGTACGCCGCGATGCCGTACTCGAAGAAGCAGGCGTTGAGGAAGTTCCACAGCGGCTGGCCGAGGTGGAACGGGTGCCACTTCTGGTCCTCGTCGACGCGCATGATGCCGTAGCCGAGGTCGTTGTCCTTGCCGATCACGTTGGTGTACGTGTGGTGCAGCTCGTTGTGCGAGTGCTTCCACTGCTCGGACGGCGAGACGTGATCCCACTCCCAGGTGGTGGAGTGGATCTTCGGGTCCCGCATCCAGTCCCACTGGCCGTGCAGGATGTTGTGGCCGATCTCCATGTTGTCCATGATCTTCGCCACGGACAGCCCGGCGGTGCCGAGCAGCCACGCGGGCGGGAAGATCGAGAACAGCAGTACACCCCTGCTGGCAAGCTCGAGCTTGCGTTGCACGGAGATGACCTTGCGGATGTAGGCGGCGTCCTTCTCGCCGCGGTCGGCGATCACCTCGTCGCGGATCGCGTCCAGCTCGCGGCCGAGCTCCTCGATCTGCTCCGCGGTCAGGTGGGCGGTGGGGTCGATGGCGGTCAAGGTGCTCCTACCGTTCGATGTCGCAGGGGCCCGCCGCGGCGGACACACAGGTCTGGATGAGGACGCCCGGCTCGGCCTCGGTGAGCTCGCCGGTGCGCAGGTCGCGGACGGCGCCCGCCTTGAGCGGCGTGACGCAGCCGAAGCAGATGCCCATGCGGCACCCGGAGGGCATGAGCACGCCGGCCTCCTCGCCGACGTCCAGCAACGGCGTGGCGCCGTCCGCGTCGACGGTCCTGCCGGTGACGCTGAACGTGACCTCGCCGCCGTCGCCGGCGACGACGATGCCGGGGCGGAAGCGTTCGGTGTGCAGGCGCTCCTGGACGCCGTGCCCGGTCCAGTGCTCTTCGGCGGCGTCGAGCAGGCCCGCGGGCCCGCAGGCCCAGGTCTCGCGCTCGGCCCAGTCGGGCACGAGTTCGTCGAGACGGGCGATGTCGAGCATGCCGTCCGTGTCGGTGTGCACCTCGGTGAGCCGCAGTTTCTTGTCCGCGACCAGGTCGTGCAGTTCGTTGCGGAAGATCACGTCCTGCGGCTGTGGCGCGCAGTGGACCATGACGACGTCGTCGAGCTCGGTGTCGCGCAGCATGCCCATCACGGGCGTGATGCCGCTGCCGGCCGTCAGGTAGAGCACCTTGGCGGGCCTGGCCCGCGGCAGCACGAAGTCACCGGTCGGCTGGTCGAGCTGGATCAGCGTGCCCGGCTTCACCCTGCGGACCAGGTGGTTGCTGACCTTGCCGTCCGGGATCGCCTTCACGGTGATCGTGACACGGCCGTCCCGGCGGTTCGTCGGCGAGGTGAGGGAGTAGGCACGCCACAGGCGCACCCCGTCGACGTCGACCCCGATCCGCACGTACTGACCGGCTGTGTGGCCGCGCCAGCCCCGTCCCGGTCTGATCACGACGGTCGCGGCGTCACCCGTCTCGGGGTGCACGGCCTCGATGCGCCCCCGCAGGTCGGCGCCCGCACGCAGCGGGCTGACCAGGTCGAGGTAATCCGACGGCAGCAGCGGCGTCGTGACCGTCTCCAGCAGTTTCCACGCCCTGCTGCGGAGGGCTGCACTTGTCATGACTCCAGCTTGCTGTGCCTCAAGGCGTAAAGTCCTGACCGCAGGATGTGAATCTGGTCGGTTGAATTGTTCGCAGGGAACAAAAATATGAGCCATGCAATCCAGAGGGCCAGTGAACTGGCCCTGGGTGAGACGACGGTCACCGCACTGCGGGCCGCGCTGAGGACCACCGCCGACGAGGTCGTCCAGGCGATCATCGACGAGGTCCCTCCCTACGCCAACGCCCTTTCTGGCCGCATGGGCGTCACCATCCGCCGAGCCGTCCGCACCGCCCTGGGGCACTACCTGGACCTCGCGAGCGGGAACGCCACAGGCGGCGACGCCGGTGACGCGGCCTACGAGCTGGGCCGCGGCGAGGTGCGCGACGGCCGTTCGATGGACGCCCTGCTCAGCGCCTACCGCGTCGGCGCCCGCGTGGCCTGGCGATGCCTGGCGGCGGGCGCCGTGCCCGCGGGCCTGCCCGCCGCCGAGGTCGCCAAGTTCGCCGAGCTGACCTTTGCCTACATCGACGAGCTCTCCGCCGCGAGCGCCGCGGGCCACGCCGACGAACTGGCCGCCCGGGGCAGGGCCCACGAGCGCCAACTGGAACATCTGGCCCGCGACCTCCTCGCCGGCGCGAGCCCGGACGTGCTGCTGGCCTCTGTCCAACGGGCCGGGTGGCAGCCTCCGGTTTCGCTGACCGCGGTCCTGCTGCCCGCCGCCCAGGCGCGGCCCGCCTACCGCGCGCTCGACCCGAGCACCCTCGTCCTCGACGATCTGCCGGACGCCACCGGTGTGCTGCTCGTCCCCGATGCGGACCGGTCACATCTCTTGCGGCAGCTGACCGACCGCGCCGCCGTGGTCGGCCCGGCCCGGCCATGGACGCGTGCGTCCGCCTCGTACGCACGAGCCGTACGCGCGCGCTCCCTCTCCTGCGATATCCGCGACACCGAGGACCACCTGCCCGAGCTGGTGCTGAGCGCCGACGTGGACGCGTTCGCGGACCTGCGGGCCCGGGCCCTCGCACCGTTGCGGACCTTGCCTGTCGCGACCGCACGGCGGCTGGAGGAGACGTTGCGGGCGTGGCTGCTGCACCAGGGCAGGCGGGAGGAGGTGGCGGCGGCGTTGTTCGTCCATCCCCAGACGGTCCGGTACCGGATGGCGCAGCTGCGGGAGCTGTTTCCGGATCTCGCATCGCCGCACCGGGTCCTTGAACTGACGCTGGCGGTCGGTCTCGGGGCCAGCTGACGCCTACTTCGACCGTCCACGACCGTGTCCGCGAGCGGTCCGGGAATCGCGCCCCGCTTCCGCCGGATCGACCGGGCGGCCGACCGGTCCGGCCCGGCACACCGCGTGGGGGATGATGGGGAGGGAACAACGGACGTGAGGTCAGGAGCTTCCATGGCGAAGCGGGTTCACCGACCCCGTGAGGACGCGGAGTTCGATTTCATCCTCGGGATGAGCGCGGTTCCGGTCCTCGCGTACTTCACCGGGACATGGCCCAAGGCGATCGAGCCCTGCCGGGTGATGGACCTCGTCGTGGGTGGCATCGCCGACGACTGCGCGGGCCGCCTGACGGCCGTCCGCGCCGACATCACGCGTTGTCCGGCCGCGACCGGGCGGTACGGGATCACCGAAGCCCCGTCCTGCGTCCTGCTGAAGGAGGGAGAGGCGGTGGCGCACGCCACGGGGCCCATGACCGTCGCCGAGGTACGGAAGTTCCTGGACGGCCACCTCTGAGCGGCCGCCGGATCGCCTTCGCCCGGTGTCGGCTTCGCCCGGTGTCGACTTCGCCTTCGGGTCCGGCCGGGTCGGCGAACGTCTCTTGCGCCGGGTGGTGACGCCGCGGATGTCGTGGATGTTGCGCTCACGCATCACTCGGGCGACGCGCTCGCGGTTCACCCGCCGGCCCGGGTGGTGCGGTGCGGCATGGGTACGCGGGACACCGTAGGTGTGCCGGAAAGCGATGTGCACGACGGTGACCAAGGGGAAAACTCCGGCCCTTGCCGGCCGTGGTGCCGTTCCGGACGGACGTGTCCGCCCGGCCGGTCCTACATCGAGGTGGGCTGCCGCGGGGAGCGGAGCACGAGCAGGGTGATCTCGCTGGGGGCGAAGACGCGGAACGGCGGGCCCCAGAAGCCGGTGCCGCGGCTGGTGTAGAGGAGGGTGCGGGCGCCGTGGCGGCTGAGGCCGGCGAGGGCCGGCTGGTCGACGCGGACGAGGTGGTGGAAGGGCCAGATCTGACCGCCGTGGGTGTGGCCGGAGAGCTGGAGGTCGATGCCGCCCGCCGCGGCCCGGTCGACGAACTTGGGCTGGTGGGCCAGGAGCAGGACGGGCAGGTCGGGGTCGGCGCCGCGCAGGGCTCCGGCGAGGTGGGCGCGGTGGCCGGCCAGGCCGGAGGACTCGGCGGTGACGTCGTCCACGCCGGCGACCACGAGGGTGTCGCCGCCTCGTTCGAGCAGCAGATGGCGGTTGCGCAGCGGCTCCCAGCCCAGCTCGTCCATCAGGTCGACCCAGCCCTGGGCCTCGCTGTAGTACTCGTGGTTGCCGGTGACGTAGA
Source organism: Streptomyces sp. V3I8 (assembly GCF_030817535.1). NCBI lineage: Bacteria > Bacillati > Actinomycetota > Actinomycetes > Kitasatosporales > Streptomycetaceae > Streptomyces > Streptomyces sp. V3I8. Next base: position 8,089,857 of record NZ_JAUSZL010000002.1, read on the forward strand.
CCCGGGCCCGGGTGGCCCGCACGGTGGCGAGTGGGGCGGCCTGTGCGCGGCGGCGTTCGGCCGTGCCGTCCGCGATGTCGCCGGTGTGGCAGACCAGGTCGGCCTCCAGGGTGTTCACCGTCTCGCACACCCGTGCCGACCAGCGGGCGCGGTCGAGCGGGCCGTAGTGGGTGTCGGTGATGAGGGCGACGCGGAGGCCGTCCAACCCGGCGCCCAGGCGCGGGAGTTGCACGTCGAGCCGGCGTACGCGTGGCACGCGGCGGGCTTCGGCGTACCCCCAGGCGAGCAGTACGGCGGTTGTGCCGAGGACGGCCCAGGTCACGATCCGCGCCCGGTCCTGGCCCTCGCCGACGCCGCTCACGGTCAGGGCGAGCCGCAGCACGACACCGAGCAGGACGGACCAGGTGAACAGGACCCAGCTGATACCCAGCAGGGTGTCACCGACGATCGCCGCCCGGTCCTGCTGGCGCCGGCCGTGGCCGCGCGCCATCGCGAGCGGCATACCGAGGAGGCCGAGGACGAACAGGGCGGTGCCGGCGAGCGTGACGGGCAGCGGCCAGTGCTGGCCGGTGTGCAGAAGGACCCCGCAGGGCACGGCCCACAGCAGGACGGGGGCGATCAGAGGGAGGTGGCGCATCAGGCGGTGCAGCAGGCTGCGCCGCGGCGCTCGCGCCGCACTGTCGGCGGGTCGGGTGTCGCTGGTGTCGGTCACGCTTCCCCTCCTTGACCAGGCTGCCGTCCCGCGCACTGTATCCGGTCGTCCCCGGGCCGGTCGGACGGGCGTCCGCGGATGCGGAGCCGCCTGCACACCGGTCCCGGCGCCGGTGCTCCGCCGGACCGGATCCTGAGTCAGGGCAGATCCCGCCGCATGGCGTCGGCGACGAGTGCGCCGATCAGGACGGCCGTCGCCGCAGGACCGCGCAAGGGGGCGGTGGGGAGGATGGAGGTGTCCGCGACCCGTAGACCGCGGACACCGTGCACCCTTCCGTAGCCGTCCACAGCGGCCCCCGGGTCGCCGGCGGGTCCCATGGGCACGGTGCCGCAGGTGTGGTGGGAGGTGCCGAGACGCCCGTCGATCCATCGGTCGAGCAGTCCGTCGTCGTTCCACACGTCCTGCCCCGGATGCGCGAGCCCGAGGGAGACCTCGTCGAACGCGCCGGTGGTGACGAGCGTGGCGGCGGCGCGGACCGCCTCCCGCAGGCGGCGTCTGTCGTCGGCGGTGCCGAGATAGCCGTAGTCGATGCTCGGCGGGGTGGCCGGGTCCGCGGATCGGGTGCGCAGCCTGCCGCTGGTTCGTGGGGTCTGGACGGACACGAGGAACGCGAGGGGAGCGCCGGGGACGGACACCCGTCCGCCGACCAGCCCCGCCATGGGGACGAGTGACTGCAGGATCTCCAGGTCCCCGGGGTGCTCTCCGTCCGACGAGGACAGATGCAGGGCGCCCCCCAGCCAGGAGCCGGTGGGCGCGGGCATCGGCCGCCTGGGCATCCACTCCATGACCACCTGGGGATGGTCACCGAACCGGGAGCCGACGGCGGGGGCGTCGTGGACGACGGGGATGCCGAGGCGTTGCAGCTCGCGGCGCGGTCCGATGCCCGACAGGTGCAGCAGGTGGGGCGAGGCGAACGCGCCGGCGCACACCACGACCTCGCCCGCGCGCACGGTCGTGCGGCGCCCGTCGTGTTCGACGACCACGCCGGTCGCCCGGCCGCGCTCGACGACGACTCGACGCACCGGGCTGTCGCCGTTCACCATGAGGTTGGGGCGGCCGAGCGCGGCCAGAAGATGACTGACGCCGGTGTTGAGCCGCAGACCGTCCACGGAGTTGGACGGCACCGCACCGAAGCCGGGCGCGCCCTGGGCGTTCTTGTCCGGCTCCTCGGGAAAACCCAGCTGACGGGCGGCGGCCCGGAACGCCGCGGCGGCGGGATGCCCCAGTCGTGAGCGCCGGATCCGCACCGGACCGCTGCCGCCGTGCAGGTCATCGGCGCCGTGGTCGAGGTCGGTCTCCATGGAGCGCAGGAACGGGAGCACCCGGTCGTACGACCACGCCGGGCCGCCGGCGGCCGACCAGCGGTCGAAGTCCTCCCGCCGGGCACGGACGAAGTACCCGCCGTTGACGGTGGTCGAGCCGCCGAGGAAGCGTCCGCGGGCGACGGTGTAGGGATGACGCGGTGTGAGACGTACCGCCCACGGCTGCACGGCGGTGTGTCCGGGCTGGGCGCCGGGGACGAGCCGGGCGTCCAGCAACCCGGCGGGGAACCCCGGGAGGTGACGGGGCGCGGGACCCGCCTCCAGCACCAGCACACTGCGACCGGGGTCCTCACTGAGCAGCGCCGCGAGGACGGCGCCGCTGCCCCCGGCACCCACCACGACGACGTCGGGCCGACGGGCGGTGTGTTTCATGGACGAGCGACGGAACGTATGACGGTGCACGGTTGTGGACTCACGTCCCGGTGATCGGGACCTCCGGGCTCGACGCGCCGATCCGCCTCACCCGGGAACCCGCCCAGGCCTGCGACCTGTCCTGCATCCACTGACTCTCCAGCCCCGGCCACCGCGACCCTCGCGAACTGAGCACCGACGAGCCTATGATCCGCCCTGCCTTCTGGGAACTCCTGATGCTCCAGGTCAGCCCGAAGATGTTGTTCAGGCCCACCGAGTTAGGGAGAACGGCATGGAACCATCACCACTTCGCCGCGCGGTCGAGGCAGGACGGGCGACCGCTTCGGAGCTGGGCCTCCGGGCCGACGACGTGGTCGTCATCCACAACTCGGACCGGATCGCGCTGCGCCTGGTCCCTTGCGGTGTTCTGGCCCGGGTCGCACCTTCGGGACATCTGGCCGATTCCGAGTTCGAAGTGGAGGTCGCCCGCCGTCTCGCCGACGTCGGCGCTCCGGTGGCCGAGCTCGATCCTCGGGTCGAACCGCGGGTCTTCCTGCGTGATGGCTTCGCCGTCTCGCTCTGGACCTACTACGAACCTGTGGGATCACAGATCGCGCCGGCCGACTACGCGGACGCGTTCATACGGCACCATGCCGCCCTGCGTCAGATCGATCTGGCGGCACCGCATTTCACCGATCGAGTCGCCCTGGCGCTGAGAAAGGTGAACGACCGGGAGCAGTCCCCCGAACTGCCCGATTCCGACCGGGAACTCCTCAGTCGCACACTCGGTGGTCTGAGTGCCGCGATCGGCAGCGACCAGACCGGCGACCAGTTGTTGCACGGTGAGCCGCATCCGGGCAACCTCCTGAACACAAGGAGAGGGCCGCTTTTCGTGGACCTCGCCACTTGCTGCCGGGGACCGATCGAGTTCGACCTCGCCCATGCGCCCGAGGAGGTGGGAAAGCACTGCGCGGGGGCCGACCACGACCTGATCCACCGGTGCCGCGCTCTGAACTGGGCGTTGTTCTCGGCCTGGCGCTGGCGCCGAGACGACCAGATGTCTGACCGGGACCATCGGAGAGCGGAGGGGCTCAACCAGGTTCGTGCCGCGCTTGATCGCTGCGGGCTCGGCTGAACTCGAGACGGCGGGGCTGCTGGGCCGGTCTTGATCCGCCGCACCGGGTGCGGCATTCCGACACGGTGCAGGAGGCCCGGGTGGACGCCTTGACACAGGGCGGAGAAGCATCATTCGGCGGAGCGAGCACACGGTCGATATTCGCTTGCGCACCGTCGTCATCCGGGTGGACGTCGCCTGACATCCTCACGAAGGCGGAGAAGATGACCACGCAGGCTCCCCGCGTCGACCACGAGCTCATCCAGGCCGCGGACCATGTCGCACGTACTCGCTGCCGGGGCGACAACCACACCATGGCGGCCGCGGGCCGTGCCCGGGACGGCCGCATCATCACCGCGGTGAACGCCTACCACTTCACCGGCGGCCCCTGCGCCGAGCTGGTTCTCCTCGGCACGGCAGCTGCCCAAGGCGTCTATGGGCTGGACACGATCGTCGCCGTGGGCGACCGCGGCCGGGGGGTCGTTCCCCCGTGCGGACGGTGCCGCCAGGTCCTTCTCGACTACTTTCCGGCCCTGAAGGTCATCGTGGGGGCCGGCGACCGGCTCCGGACCGTCTCCGTCACCGATCTGCTTCCCGAAAGCTACATCTGGGCCGACCACCAGCTCGTCACTGTCGACCTTGAGACCTCACCGTCGACAGTGACGGCCACGGACGACGCAGCGCGGAAGGCGTGAAGCGAGCAGTGTGCGGTGCCGGCCTGCCCGGCAGCTCTGAGCGCCCGGTATCGCCATTGCCCGGGCCCGGACGCCGACGAGAAGGGCTGGTGGCATCGTACGCCGGGGTCCCGTCGTGCTCGGTTTGCCGGAGAAGGCGTCCAGCACCGCTCCGTCGTGGTCCAGGCCGAGCGCATGCCCCATCTCGTGGCAGGCGACACTGCGTCGGGCCGCGTAGGTGTTGGGAGTGACCTGGTCGTTGGTGTGGTCGAGGAAGTACCCCTGTGGGTCGTTGAACGGTCCGCAGTCCCATTTGTGTCCGCACCATGCGGATGCGGTGCCGACGTAGGGCGCGCAGCCGAACACCCCCATGCCGGCTGCGCCGTCCGCCTCCTGCACGCCGCGGACGCCCTGCTGTCGCAGACCGGCCCTCGGGCGGCGAGCGGTCCTCGGGCGGTTACCGTCTGCCGCGTTCGGCCGGGATCGGCCGGTGCGGTGAGGCGGGGCGCCGTGGCACGAGCCGTGGTGGGGCCCCGGGCTCGGTGAGGGCGACCAGGGCGGCGTGATCGGGGGAGAGGGAGCAGGCCGGGTCGGTGCGGGTGGCGTCCCCGGTCAGGGCGTGGGCCTGGCACCGGCAGCCTCCGAAGTCCTCGGTGCGCCGCTCGCAGGTACGGCAGGGGGAGGGCATCCAGTCGGTGCCGCGGTAGGCGTTGAAGGCCGGTGACTCCTCCCAGATCCAGCGCAGTGACCGGTCGGTGACGTTCGGCGGGCACAGGCCGGGGAGGACTGCCGCGGCGGGGCAGGGGAGCGCTGTTCCGTCGGGCGTGACGGTCAGGGACACCGCACCCCAGCCGCCCATGCAGGGCTTGGGCGTGCCGGAGAAGTAGTCGGGCACCACCCAGGTGATGTCGAGAGCGCCGGCCAGTTGTTCTTGCCGGCGCTCCACGGTTTCGGCGGCCACCCGGAGCTGCTCCCGGCTCGGCATGAGAGCGGCGCGGTTGAGCAGACCCCAGCCGTAGAACTGGGTGTTGGCCAGTTCGACGCGGTCCGCCCGCCAGTCGACGGCCAGTTGTACGAGGTCGTCCACGGCGTCGAGGTTGTGCCGGTGCAGGACGACGTTGATGCCGAGGGGAAGGCCACGCTCCTTCACGAGCCGGGCCGCCGCCCGCTTGGCGTCGAAGGACCGACGGCCCGCGATCTCGTCGGACCGGCCGGGATCGGAGTGCTGGACGGACAGCTGCACACTGTGCAGACCGGCGCCCGCCAGGGCGTCGAGTCGTTGTGCGGACAGTCCGTCGCCGCTGGTCACCAACTGCGTGTACAGCCCGGCGTCCACCGCGCTCGCGGTGATCTCCTCCAGGTCCCCGCGCAGCAGGGGCTCGCCGCCGGAGAGATGGGTGTGCAGTACGCCGAGGCCGGCCGCCTGGCGGAAGACGTCCGCCCATCGGGAGGCGCTCAGTTCCTGTGAACGACGCGTCAGTTCCAGTGGGTTGGAGCAGTACCCGCAGTGCAGGGGGCAGGCGTGGGTGAGTTCGCAGAGCAGGGCCCAGGGCGGAGGGGGAGTCGTCATCGCAGGCAGCCTTCCGTGCGCAGCCGGTGCAGGAACGAGGAGACCTCGTGGCGTACGCAGGAGGTGTCGGCGCCGGTCGACAGCAGGTCGGCGATCTCGTCGACGGTGCGGCTGCCGTCGCACAGGTCGAGAACGGCGCGTCCTGAACCGTGCAGTACGACGACGCGTTCGGGCAGCAGCAGGACGTCGGTTCCCCGGACCCGGTCGTGGCGCAGCACCGCGGCCGCGAGGACACAGGGGCGCCAGGGCGGGTCGCCGCTCATCGCGGTGTCTCCTGCTGTGCTGCGCCCTGCACGCTGTCGAGCAGGCTCCACAGGACGTCGCACTTGAACGACAGGGCTGCCAGCGCCCGGTCCTGCTGTTCGCGGGTCACCGCCCACTCCTTCACCCAGGACAGCGCCTCGCTTCCGTCGCGGCGTCCTTGGGGGACGCGGCTGTGGAAGTAGGACAGGCCCCCCGAGTCGATCCAGGGGTAGTGCAGCGGGAAGGTCTCCAGGCGGGTCAGCATGATCGAGGGCGCGCACAGCTCGGTCAGGGACGAGGCCACCGCTTCGAGCGCGCTGTTGTTGCGGCAGAAGTTGACGTAACCGTCGACGGCCAGCCGGACCCCGGGCAGCAGGTGCCGGTGTGCCGACAGGTCGCGCCGGTCGAGCCCGACCGCTTCGCCGAGCCGCAGCCACCTTTCGATGCCGCCCTCCCGGTCGCCCGTCCCGTCGTGGTCCTGGATGCGCCGCAGCCAGGAGCGGCGCTGGGCGGGGAGCTGGAGTTTGGCCAGGATGTAGGCGTCCTTGACGGGGATGTTGCACTGGTAGTAGAAGCGGTTCGCGACCCACAGCCGCAGTTCGCCGGGGCTCAGCGCACCCCGGTGCATGCGCTGGTTGAAGGGGTGGCGGTCGTGGTAGCGGGCGGTGGCCAGCTCACGCAGCCGGGCCTCCAGTCGCTCCTCGTCCCATGGGCTGTCGTCCGTCCCGTTCGCATGCGGTGGAACGGGGACTGCGGTCCGGAAAACGGTCGTGGTCACAGGTGCACCACCATCTTCTCCTCGGCCACGCGCAGGCCGAGGCCGGCGAGCCGTTCGTGGGCGGGGTCGCCGGGGTCGACCAGCGGGTTGGTGTTGTTGAGGTGGGTGTAGAGGACCTGCGCCCCGGCCCGGTGGAGGCGTTCGGCGGTGCCGCCGGAACCCTCGACGGGCAGGTGTCCCATCCCGGTGGCCGTGCGCCGTGAGACACCGGTGCGGCGCGGTTCGTCCTCGTCGAGGAAGGTGCCGTCGAGAAGCACGCAGTCGGCTCCGGCGATCTCGGCGTCCAGGGGGTCGCTCCAGGCGGCCAGTGCCGGTGCGTACAGAGCGCTTGTGTCCGTGCCGGGGTCGCGCACCTTGAGTGCCGTGGTCCAGGCGGGGTGCGCGGGTTCGTCGGCCGCGTACCGGGGGCGCTTGGCCGACAGCGGCAGGGCGCTCACCTCCAGTCCCGCGATCTCGGCCGGCTGTCCGGCGCCGGTGAGCGGCAGGTCGTGCCAGGTGAGCGTGGTGTAGGGGGAAAGGATGCCGGTGAGGGGCAGCCGGGTGGTCAGGGCCTTGCGTACGGGTCGGGTGCACCAGACGTCGATGCGTGCGGCCTCCCGCAGGCGCAGCAGCCCGAGGGTGTGGTCCAGTTCCGCGTCGGTGAGGACGACCCGGATCACGGGCGTGCGTTCCTGCCCCGCCCCGGGCCGCAGGGCGGGCCGGCCTTCGAGCTGTTCGGCGACGTCCGGTGTGGCGTTGGCGAGGAACCAGGCGCCCGGGTCCTGGCCGTGGACGGCCAGGCTGTCGTGGAGACGGCGGCGGGAAGGGTGCCGGCGTGCCCCGGCGCAGCCGGGGCACGCGCAGTTCCACTGGGGAAGGCCGCCGCCGGCTGCTGTCCCCAGGATGCGCAGCAGCACGGCGGTCGCCTACTTCTCGCGCAGCAGGTAGGCGGTGACTTCCAGGGCGGTGTCGACCACCGTGAAGTCGGGGGTCTGCCAGTTGCCGCCGGTCTGCGCGGGCGCCTGGTCCCGGTGCTGCGTCTGCGGTTCGTTGTTCATGACGGCCTTGCCTTTCATGGTGGGTGAGGAACAGGCCGCGGGTTTCGGGCCCCGCGCGGCCCTGTGACCGCCGCCCGGCGGGCGACAGCCACAGGTCACTTGCAGAACGGCTTCCTGCCCATGGCCGACTCGATGCCGCCGAGGATCAGCTTCTGGAACTCGGCGGCTCCGGGGAAGGAACCGTCGGTGCTGAAGTCCTTGGCGTCGTGCCCGAGGGTGGTGAGCCAGGCGCGCCCGCCGTCGTAGTACTGGCACCAGGCGACCGGGTGGTCGTCCCCGTGCCCGGGGTGGTGGTAGTTGCCCCTGACGCCTTGGGAGAGGGTGCTCTCGTCGACCTCGGCGAGGACGCGGACCCGGGTCGGGGCGGGGACGAGGTTGTACCACTCGTCGGAGAAGTCCCACCTGGACGGCAGCGACTTGGTGGAGACGTCCCTGCGGTTCACGGTGCGGACCGTGCCGGGCTGGGCGGGACCGTGGTCGTAGAAGTTGGCGTTGCCGAGCAGGCCCTCGTACCAGGGCCAGTTGTACTCGGTGCCGAAGGCGTTGTGGACGCCGACGAAACCGCCGCCGCCGCGTATGTACTGCCGCAGCGACGTCTGCGCCCCGTCGTCGAGGGCGTCACGGCTGGTGGAGTAGAAGATGACGGCGTTGTACTTGAACAGGGCCGCAGGGGAAGACAGTTGGGAGACGTCCTCGGTGTGGTCGACCTGGAAGCCGTGGTCGGCGCCCATCTTGACGACGGCCTTCTGTACGGCGTTGGCGTCGCTGAGCGGAGGGTTTGTCCCGGGCGCCAGCGCGGGGCCGAGGTTGGCGTGGCGGGGGCCGGCGGTACGGGTGTACAGCAGGACCTTGAAGCCCTTGGAGGTGTCGAAGTTGCCCCAGTCGTGGTAGCAGCGCGCGTCCACGCCGCGGCACACGCCGTGGTCGGGGTCGCCGAGCTGCTGGGCTCCCTGGCCGGCACGTCCCTGGGCCACGCTGATCGTGCCGGTCGCCACCAGGGCGACCGTGACGCCGAGCGTGCCGACGACGCTGGTGAGGGCGGCGGCGAGAGGCCGGACGCGGCGTCCTTGTCCGGGTGTTGTCGTCATGCGGCAGTCCTCGCGATGTGTGTCCGGTGTGATGGTGTCCGGTGTGGTGACGCCAGGAGGGCAGACGTGCCGTCCAGGCTGAAGCGTGTGGAGTGAATCGTTACTTCACGACGACTTTGCCGGTGTTCTGCGGGGCGATCGGGTCGTTGTAGAAGTACTCGCCGGGGGTGTCGAAGGTGTGGCTGTGGGACTGCCCCGGCATGAGGAGGCCGGTGTCGAACTCGGCCTCGAAGAAGGAGACCGCGCCGTGCGCGGCCTTGTTGTCGGCCGGGTTGGCGAACGTGACGGCGGTGCCCCTGGTGATGCTCAGGTGCTGCGGTGACATGGCGTTCTGCGCCACGAGGTTCTCAGTGGTGCCCGGCGCGTTCTTCGCGCTGTCCCAGACGCGGCCCAGGGTGACGGTGTTCCCGGCGGTGTCGCCGGTGACGGCGGCGGCACGGACCTGGTTGCGTCTGGACGGCGGTGTGGGCGCCGGGGCGGGCCCGACGTTCCCGCCCAGCCTGAAGGCCCACAGGTGGTCCCCCTTGGGAATGTCCGGGTAGGGCAGTCCGTTCCCGCCGGCGAGTACGGCGACGTACTGCTCGCCGTCGATCTCGTAGGTCAGCGGGCTGGTGTTGACACCCGCGCCGCACTGCCAGGTCCACAGCTCGGTGCCGTCGCGGTCGTCGAGGGCCGTGAGTACGCCGTCGGGGCGGCCCTGGAAGAGCACGCCGCCCGCGGTGCTGAGGATGCCGTTGCCGTGGGCGAGGGACCAGTCGCCCTCCTGGCGCCAGGCGACGGTGTTGGTGCGGGGGTCGACCGCGGCCAGGCCCCCGGCGAAGTACTCGCCGAGCGGGCGGGCGGTGTTGACCCGGCCGCCGTGGGTGTTGGAGTAGGCGGAGTTGATGAGGCCGTAGCCCACGTAGACGAGGCCGGTGCGGTGACTGAAGGAGGGGAAGGACCAGTCGGCGCCGCCGCCCGCGCCGGGGTAGAGGATGGTGGGGCGGTCCCAGTGCACCTCGAAGAGGCCGCCGGTGGCGTAGAAGGGCACGGGCCGGGTGGCCTTGTCGATGCGGGGTTCGCTCTCGACGAAGGGCTCTCCGCCGGGGAAGGGCTGGGTGGGCGCGGTCTTCTGTGCCTCGTGCTGCGGTACGGGCCGCTCCTCCATGCCGTGCACGGGCCTGCCCGTCGCGCGGTCGAGGAAGTAGTACATGCCCGTCTTGCTGCCGTAGACGACGACCCGGTGCTTCTTCCCCTTGATCAGGATGTCGGCGAGGACGGGGGACATGACGTTGTCGTAGTCCCAGATGTCGTGGTGGACGGACTGGAAGTGCCAGCGCCGCCGGCCGGTCTTGGCGTCCATGGCGACGATGCAGTTGGCGAAGAGGTTGTCGCCGCCGCGGGTGGAACCGTCGGTGCGGGGATACGGGTTGCCGAACGTCCAGTAGACGAGGCCGAGTTCGGGGTCGACGGCGGGGTGGATCCAGCACACCGCGCCGCCGGTCTTCCAGGAGTCGCCCTCCCAGGTGTCGTGTCCGTACTCGCCGGGGCCGGGGGTTCCCCAGAAGACCCAGGCGACCTCGCCGGTCGCGGCGTCGAGGGCGTAGGCGCGTCCCCGGGCGCCGGCGGTGCTGCCCTGGGTGCCGATGTAGACGAGTCCGTCCCAGTGGACGGGGGCTCCGGCAAGGCCGCCCTTGCTGCCCCCGCACTGGCCGCCGGCGGGGTCGCAGTCCGGGTCCCCCTGGTCCTCGACCAGGAGTTCGCGGGTCCAGGCGACGGCACCGGTCTTCTGGTCGAGGGCGTGGACCTTGTTGTCGCCGGAGATGGTGTAGGCGAGGCCCCCGCCGAGGGCGAGACCGCGCATGTTGGTGGTCTCGGCGCCGATGTTCGTCTTCCACTTCACCTTGCCGGTGCGTCCGTCGACGGCGAAGACGTTCTGCTGGGTGGTGACGAGGTAGAGGATGCCGTCCTGGGCGATGACGGCGCACTGCTGGTGGGCGGCGGTGGAGCCGTTCTCCAGGTTGATGTGCCAGGCGCCGCCGAGCCTGCGGACGTTGCCGGCGTCGATCTTCTTCAGCGAGGAGTGGTTCTGGTTGCCGAGGTTGCCGCCGGGCTTGGGGAAGTCCTTGCCGGTGGCGGCGTGGGCCTGGGCGGGTACGGGCCGCGCCAGGGTGTCCGATGCGGCCGCCCCGGCGGTGGTGCCGTTGAGCAGGGTGACGGTGGTGGCCGTTCCGGCGGCGGTCGAGGTGAGGAAGCTGCGTCTGTCCATGGTCCCTCTTTCGTGACGGTGCCTGATGGACTCGTCCGTGACGGGGCTGCGGAGTTCTCACGTGGGGGAAGGGAGGAGCGGGGCGGATCATGGTCCGCTGTACGGTTCGGGCGGTCCGTACGGTGGTTGCCGATTGGCGGAAAGCCACGCTAGGGATGCGCCGGTGGTGTGACAAGGGGTGTGACGCGGATTGTTCACACGTCTTTCGGCTGGGGCAGCCGGGCCGGGAGCACGCTGCGGGGGACGGGGCCCTTGTTGCGACGGCCCTGTCCGCTCTCCTCCCAGGCGTGGGCGAGGATGCCCACGGAACGGCTGAGGACGAACAGACCGCGGGCCAGGGGCGCGGGAAAGCCCAGCTCGGCGTAGATGACGGCGGTCGCCCCGTCGATGTTCATCGGGACCGGCCGGACGCCGGCCCGGCGCTGCCGCAGAGCCGACTCGACGGCGAGGGCGGCGTGGAGGAAGTCGCCGTCGACCACGCCGTCGCTCACCGCCTGCCGCACCAGACTCAGCAGAGGGTCGCGCCGTGGGTCGACGGGATGGAAGCGGTGTCCGAATCCGGGGAGGTAGCGGGAGCGGCTCTGCCACTCGGCCATGACGTCACGGGCCGCGTCGTCCCAGCCGAGGCCGTCGTCGTGGGCGGTACGGATGTCGGTGAGCATCTCCACGCACTGCTGGCCCGCCCCGCCGTGGGCGTCGCCGAGCATGTTGACCCCGGTGGCGATCGCGTTGTTCAGGCCGACGCCGCAGGTCGCCGCCATACGGGCGGCGGCGATGGACGGAGCCTGCGGGCCGTGGTCGACACCGGCGACCAGCGCCGCCTCGAGCAGGGCGGATTCCGGCCGCGAGGGCATCGTGCCGCGCAGCATCAGCCAGATGACGTCGACCAGGCTCGTCCTGCCGATGAGTTCCTGGACCGGCCGGTCGCGCAGCTCGATACGGCCGGGCTCGATGTGACTGACCGCCGTGGCCCACCACAGAGCGGCCTCGCTCTGGTCGTCGGTCATGAGGCGGCGGCCTCCTCGGCGGACGCGGTGGCCTCGGCGGCCGCGCCGGACCAGCGCTGCGCGAGGAGCCGGCGCTCGCTGTTGTGCTCGCCCAGCAGGGGCGGGGGGAAGGGGGGAGCGAACGCCTCTCCGTCGAACAGCACGCCGTTTCCCACCACGCGCAGCGGTTGGTCGGCACGTCCCGGGTGGCTCAGTTCGGTGACGAAGCGGCGGTGCGCCAGCTGCGGCTGCTCCAGAGCCTGAGGCACGGTGAGGACCCGGGCCGAGGGCACGCCGGCGGCGTTCAGTTCGCGTTCCCAGTCGGCGGCCGGGCGTGCGGCCAGGGCCCGGTCCAGCGCGGTGTTGAGTTCGGCCCGGTGGATCTTGCGCTGTTCCCGCTCGCCGAAGCGGGGATCGGTGATCAGCTCGGGGACGCCCGCCAGCCGGCACAGGGCCTCGAACTGGCGTTGCTGGTTGGCGGCGATGTTCAGCGGGCCGTCCGACGCGTGGAAGGTGCCGGACGGCGCGGCGGTCGGGTTCTGGTCCCCCAGCGGTTGCGGCGGGATGCCGCTGACCAGGTAGTTGGAGACGGCCCAGCCCATCGTGGACAGTGAGGCCTCCATCATGGAGACGTCGAGTCTGCTGCCGGCCCCGGTGCGTTCCCGGTGCAGCAGTGCGGTGCTGATGGCGAACGCCGCCATCAGTCCGCCGGTGGTGTCGCACACCGGGAAGCCGATGCGCTGCGGCGCGGTGTCCGGGGTGCCGGTGACGCTCATCATGCCGGTCAGGCCCTGGACGATCTGGTCGTAGGCGGGGGCGTCGCTCATCGGGCCGGTGTGCCCGAAACCGGAGATGGAGCAGTAGACGAGGCGTTCGTTGAGCTGGGCGAGGCGTTCGGCGCCGTAGCCCATCCGGTCCAGGACACCCGCCCGGAAGTTCTCCAGCAGTACGTCGCCGCCGGTGAGCAGGTCTTCGAAGAGGGTGCGGTCGGCCGTGTCCTTGAGGTCGAGTTCGAGTGACTTCTTGCCCGCGTTCTGGGCGAGGAACGACGCGCCGACGCCGTCCCGGTTGAGCGAGGGGTCGGGGCCGAGACTGCGGGCGAGGTCTCCCTGCCCGGGGCGTTCGATCTTGACCACCTCGGCGCCCATGAGCATCAGCTGATAGCTGCAGTAGGGCCCGGCGAGCACGTTCGTGAGGTCCAGAACGCGTATTCCGTCGAGTGGGCGAACGTGCATGGGGCGTCTCCTTCCAGCGGCGCCGGGTGCGGCGCCGCTGTCGGCGTACTGGTTTAGGTGCGCGGCCCCAAGGGGTGCTGGAAGCCCTGGTCCGCGATGCGCCCGGCCGTCTCCAGCAGATCGCCCGCGAACTGCTCGGTGACCCTTTCCGGGATGCGCGCGCTCGGACCGCTCAGGGAGAGCGAGGCGACCACCACTCCCGACTGGGTGCGGATCGGTACGGCGATGGCCGTGAGGCCGACATCGCGTTCACCGCGGCTGACCGCGTACCCGCGGGTGGCGGCCTCCTCTGCCCACAGGCGCAGCTGCTCGACGTGGGCCACTCCGTGCGGCGAGCCGGTGGCGACCCTCTGCAGCAGACCGTCGACGGCGCCGATGAGCAGCACCTTGGAGGAGGCGCCGGCCCACAGGGGCAGCTCGTCGCCCACCCGCACCACGTGCCGCAGCGGCTGGGGGCTCTCCTGCTGGGCGACGCAGACGCGGTGGACGTCGCGGCGGATCATGAGATTCGCCGTCTCGCCCCGCCGGTCGACCAGCTCGCGCAGCAACTTCTGTGTGTCGGGCGGCAGTTCCCAACTGGCGTGTGCCAGGTGGGCCCATCGCCACAGACCGGGGCCCGCCGTGTAGCCGCCCGGTGTCGCCCACAGCAGCCCGTACTGCTCCAGGGTCTGCACCAGGCGCACCACCGTGGTCTTGGGCAGTCCGGTGGCGTCGACCATGTCCTTCAGGGGGACGGTGGGCTGATCCTCGGTCAGCAGCGACAGGATGTCCAGAGCGCGGCGCACACTGCGTACACCCCCGCCCGGTCCTTGCTCCGTGTCCACGTTCTCTCCTTCGTGAGTGGGCAACCGCCGCGGCCCGGTGAGTGGGCGCGGCACCTGGAGCGACAGCTTTCACCAGCGGCGCCGTGTTGGAAAATCGCTGATTTCAACTTCCCGGCGCCGACCTATTGCCACGGCTTCTCGGCGCCCGTACGTTACACGCCAGTCCACAGAGCAGTCCATGGAAACCATCAGATGGTTTTTTCTGGAGATGTGATGCTGCAAGACCTCCTCAAAGCCGCCGACGAGAACGACGTGGTCGAGGCTCTTCCCTATCTGTCCGGCTCATGGGGTGGCGAGGGCCCGCCGCTGGAACGCACCGGTCCCTACCTGCGGCGTACCGTCAGCCGCGCGCCCACCGCGACGACGGGCGAGATCGGCACCGCCGTCGCCCGGGCCGCCCGCTACGCCCGGCAGATGGCCGACCTCGCACCCGCCGCCCGGGCCGGCATCCTCGAAGCCGCCGCGCGCAACGCCACCGCCCACCGTGACCGGCTCGCCCGCCTCCTCGCCCTGGAACTGGGCAAACCGCTGAAGGACAGCCGCGCCGAGATCGACCGGGTGGCCGCCACCTTCGCCGTGTGCGCGGCCGAGGCCCGCCGCGTCGACGGCGAGAACCTGCCGGTGGCCGGCTGGGACACCGGCATCGGAAACACCGCCCTCACCTACCGGGCGCCGGCCGGCGTGGCCGTGGCCATCACCCCGTTCAACGCACCCGCCAACCTGCTCGCGCACAAGCTCGGTGCCTCTTTCGCCGCGGGCAACACCACCCTGGTCAAGGCGCCGCCCCAGGCCCCGGCCACCTCGGCCGCCGTCGTGGCGCTGCTCCTGGACAGCGGCATGCCCCACCAGGCGGTCCAACTGCTGCACGGCGGGGGAGAGGTGGGCGCCGCCCTGTGCGGGGCCGAGGCGGTGAGCGTCATCAGCTTCACCGGCAGCGCCGAGACCGGAGCGGCGGTGGCCCGCGCGGCCGGCGCCAAGCGACTCGCCCTGGAACTGGGCGGAAACGCCGCCACGATCGTCTGTCAGGACGCCGACGCCGCCGCGGCGGCCAAGGCCTGCGCACGCACCGGCTACAGCAACTCCGGCCAGAGCTGTATCTCCGTCCAGCGGGTCTACGTCCACCGCAGCCGCTACGACGTGTTCCTCGACGCCTTCACGGCAGCGGTCGACGACCTGGTCGTGGGCGATCCTCTGGCGGAAACCACCGACATCGGCTCCATGGTCGACGAGGACGCGGCCGAGCGTGTGGTGGCGTGGTCGCGGGAAGCGCAGCACCTGGGCGCGAGCGTGATCCGGGGCGGCACCCGCGACGGCGCCACGGCCGCGCCCACGATCGTCGCCGGCCCGCCCCCGCACGCCTCGGTGGTCGTGCGGGAGGTGTTCGGCGCCCTGGTGGCGGTCATGCCCTACGACGACTTCGACGCCGTCGTCGAGCAGTGCAACACCAGCCGGTACGGACTGCAGGCCGGCCTGTTCACCCACGACCTCACCCGTGTCCTGACCGCCTGGCGGCGGCTGGAGGTCGGTGCCCTCGTCGTCAACGGCTCCTCCAACTTCCGCCTCGACCATGTGCCCTTCGGCGGGGTGAAGGACTCCGGCTTCGGCCGTGAAGCCCCCCGCTGGCTCATCGACGACTACACCGTCGTCAAGACCCTCATGCTGCGCGGCCTGTCCGTCTGGGGCGACAGCCTCGAGCTGCCCAAGGAGAACCCGTGACCACCGTGAACGCCGCCGAGGCCCTCGTCGCCCAGCTCGAGTCCTACGGCGTCGAATACGTCTTCGGCACCTGTGGACACACCAACATCGCCCTCCTCGACGCACTCGGCCCGAGCTCGATCGAGTTCGTCATCGCCCGCCACGAACAGACCGCCGCCCACGCCGCCGACGGCTACGCCCGTGCCACCGGCCGCCCCGGCGTCCTGCTCACCCATGTCGGGCCCGGCATGATGAACGCCGTCACCGGCGTCGCCACCGCCGCCCTGGACTCCGTACCGCTCGTCGTCATCACCGGCGACATCCCCTCCTACTACCACGGCCGCCACCCGCACCAGGAGGTCAACCTCCACGCCGACGCCGACCAGACGGCCATCTACCGGCCCTTCTGCAAGCGGACCTGGGCGGTGCAGCGCGTACAGGACCTGCCGCGCGTCACCGAACGGGCCTTCTTCACCGCCACCGGCGGACGCCCGGGCACCGTACTGGTCAACATCCCCATGGACCTCTTCAACCGGCAGGTCACGCCCTACGCCGGTGACCATCCGCTGCCCGGCCACCTCGGCCGGCCCGGACTCGACGAGGCCACCGCCGACCGGATCGCCGAAGCACTGCTCGAAGCGGAGCGCCCGCTGATCTACTTCGGCGGCGGTCTGCGCGGCCCCGGCGCCCGGGGCGAACTGCTCCGCCTGGCCGAGCATCTCGACATCCCCCTCGCCCACTCCCTCATGGGCAAGGGCGCCGTCTCCGACCGGCATCCCCTGCTCCTGGGCATGCCCGGCTTCTGGGGGCTGGAGACCACCCACGAACACACCAAGGGCGCCGACGTCGTGCTCGCCCTGGCCACCCGCTTCGCCGAGACGGACGCCAGTTCCTGGGACGCCACCCACACCTGGAACTTCCCGCCGAGCCGGCTCATCCAGATCGACATCGACCCCGCCGAGATCGGCCGCAACTACCCGGTGCACATCGGCGCCGTCGCCGACGTGCAGCTCGCACTGCAGAAGATCGGCACGGCGGTCCGGACCCGGCAGACCACCGCCGTCACCCGCCCCGGTCTGCGGGAGACCGTCGCCGCCGCCCGCAGAGCCGTCTTCGACGCGGCACGGGAGGCCGGACGCAGCGACGACTTCCCGTTGCGCCCGCAGCGCATCCTGGCGGACCTGCGCGACGCCCTTCCCGACGACGCCGTCCTCGTCACCGACGTCGGCTGGAACAAGAACGGCGTCGCCCAGTGCTACGAACTGCCCGACCAGGGAGGCTTCATCACCCCGGGAGGCGCCTCCACCATGGGCTTCGGTCCTGCCGCCGCGGTGGGGGTGCAGATCGCCCGGCCCGACCGCGTCGTGGTCGCCCTCATCGGGGACGGCGGCATGAGCGCCCAGCTGCCGGCCGTGCCGATGGCCGTAGAACAGGGCGCGCCCGTCATCTTCGTGGTCATGAACAACCGGGCGCACGGCACCATCGCAGACCTGCAGACCTCGTCCTTCGGGCGCTCCTACGGCTGCGAGTTCACCGACGCCGAAGGCCGGCCCTACAGCCCCGACTTCGCCCGGTACGGCGAGTCCTGCGGCGCCGACGGCTACACCGTCACCACCCCCTCGGAACTGCGCAAGGCCCTGGAGGACGCCGTCGCCCGCCGCCGCCCCGCGGTGCTGGACGTGCCCATGGTCAACGAACCGGTCCCCACCCCCGGGCACTGGAACATCAAGGACATCTACGCCGGACACTTCCCGGCCGACACCGTCTGACCCGGCACCACCGCACCGACCCCGCCGACCGCACAACGGCCGGGCCGGCGAGAACGCGTCGCCTCCCCCACGCCGTCACCGCCCACCCACGTCTCCCACGAGGTGACCCGCATGAGCCGTACACCCCGTCCCCGCGTCCCCGGCACCGCACTCGTCGCGGCGGTCGCCCTGGCCACCGCCCTGACGGCCTGCAGCGCCCCGGGCGAGTCCGACGACGACACCCGGTCCGACTCGGGCCCCGTCAAGATCGCCGTCGTCAACGCCCGCAGCGGGCAGCTCTCCTCGCTGGGCGACTGGGAGCACAAGGGCGCCAAGCTCGCCATCGACGAGTGGAACAAGAAGGGCGGCATCGACGGGCGCAGGATCGAGATGAAGTCGTTCGACGACCAGGGCGACCCGACCACCGGCACCAACCTGGCTCGCAAGATCGACAGCGGGAACTACATCGCGATGATCGGTACCGCGGAGAGCGCGGTCACCATCGCCATGGCACCCGTGCTCAAGCAGGCCGGCATACCGAACATCACCTCCGGCCAGGCCGACGCCCTCGTGGACCAGAAGAGCCCGTTCCTCTTCCTGAACGGACCCACCAGCACCACCTACGACAGCACCCTGGCCAAGCACCTCGTCCAGGACAAGGGCCACAAGAAGATCGCGATGATCACCAACAACGGCTCCTTCGGCAAGGGCGAGCACGACGCCTTCGCCGAGGCGGCCAAGGATCTCGGTGTCACTCCCGTCACCGACCAGGTCGTCACCACCGACCAGAAGGAGTTCAGCGCCGCGCTCACCAAGATCCGCTCCAAGAAGCCCGACGTCGTCTTCATCGGCTCCGAGGAGGTGGAGGCCGGCCTCATCGTCAAGCAGGCCCGCGACCTCGGCATCACCGTTCCGTTCGCCGGCGCCGCCCCCCAGGGCACGCCGGTGTTCATCGACACCGCGGGCAAGAAGGCCGCCGAGGGCACCATCGTCAGCTCCCCCTATCTGGGCAACGACATCAGCCCCGCGGCCCGGAAGTTCGCCGCCGCGTACAAGGCGGCCTACGGCGAGGAGGCCGAACTGCACGGCGCCAAGGCGTACGACGGCACGAACATCCTCCTCACCGCCCTCGAGAACAGCGATGTCGCCACCGGCAAGAAGCTCGCCGACGCCATCCGCGCCACCACGTACGACGGACTGCTCGGAACGTTCGAGTTCGGCGCCGACGGCGTCGGCATCACCGCGACGACCATCGGTGTCATCCAGGACGGCAAGCTCGTCGAGCAGAAGTGAGAACGACGTGCAGGACACCCTTCAGACCCTCGTCGGCGGCCTGAGCCTCGGCGCCGTCTACGCCCTGGTCGCCATGGGCTTCTCCCTGGTCTACCGCACCATGGGCCTGGTCAACTTCGCCCACGCCGACATCGCCATGATCGGCGCCTACGCCGCCTCCACCTTCTACCTCACCTCCCGACTCCCGTTCGTCGTCGCCATGGTGCTGGCCATCGTCATCACCGGCGCCATCGGCCTGGTCATCGAACGCGTCCTGCGCCCCCTGGAGAACAAGGACTTCGACCTGATGCTGATCGGCACGATCGGCTTCGGCATCGTCCTGCAGGCCCTCGCCATCATCATCTGGGGCACCACCGGCCGCGCCGTTCCCTCACCCCTGGAGTCCGCACCCCTGGACGTCCTCGGGATCCGGATCCGCACCTACGACCTCCTGGTCATGGCCGTCGCCGCACTCGCCGTCGTCGCTCTCGCCTTCTTCCTGTCCCGCACCAAGCGCGGCGCGGCCATGCAGGCCGTCGCCATGGACCACGAGGCGGCCACCGCCGTCGGCATCGACGTCGGCCGCAGCAACGCGCTCGCCTTCGCCATCGGCGCGGGCCTGGCCGCCCTCGCCGGCGGGCTGGTCGGCCCCATGCTCTACGTCGACGCCTCACTCGGCGGCGCGCTCGGCATCAAGGGTTTCGCCGCGGCGATGCTCGGCGGCTTCGGCTCCATCCACGGCGCGGTGGTCGGCGGCGTCGCCATCGGTGTCCTCGACTCCTACGCCGCCGGCCACTTCCAGGGCTATTCGGTCCTGGTCACCTTCCTGGTCTTCACCATCGCGATCATGATCCGGCCCATGGGCATCTTCGGTGAAAGGACGGTCAGTCGCGCATGAAGTCCCGTCTCGCCGCCACCGGCGTCCTCGTCCTCGCCGCCTGGGCGCTCCCCTACGGCCTGGGCGGCTACACCATCCACGTCGTCAACATCGCCCTGATCTACGCCCTGCTCGCCATCGGCATGGGCCTGGCCATGGGGGTGTCCGGCCAGATCAACCTCGCCCAGGTCGCCTTCTTCGGTGTGGGCGCCTACGCCGTGGCCATCCTCACCACCCACTACGGCCACGGCTTCTGGCTCTCGGCCCTGCTCGCCGTCCTGGCCACCGTCGTCGTCGGCCTCTTCGTCGGCGTCCCCGCCCTGCGCATGCAGTCCCACTACCTGGGCATCGTCACCCTCGGCCTCGCCCTGGGCTTCATCAACTGGATCACCAACGCCGGTATCACCGGCGGTGCCGACGGCATCTCGGGCATCCCGGTCCCCACCCTGCCCGGCGTGGACCTCTCCAGCGAGTACCTCTACTACTACCTGGAAGCCGTCGTCTTCGGCGTGGCCCTCCTCTTCGGCCTCTTCGTGGTCCACACCTCGCTCGGCCGCCGCCTGCGCGCCATGCGCGACGACGCGCTGGCGGCGGGAGCCATGGGCGCCGAGATCCCGTTCCTGCGCATGACCGCCTTCCTGCTCGCCAGCCTCTACGGCGGTCTGGCCGGCGTCCTCTACGCCGGCCTCATCCGCTACGTGGCACCCGAGACCTTCTCCATCGCCAACATGTTCATCCTGCTGGCCATGGTGGTCATCGGCGGCCGCCGCTCCCTGGTGGGCTGCGTCGTGGGCGCCATCGGCCTGACGATGGTCCGGGAGTGGCTGTCGGACTTCTCCACCTACGCCCAGCTCGGCTACGGCGTGGTCGTCGTCCTGATGGTCGTCTTCGCACCCACCGGCCTGGCCGGCGTACCCGCACGGCTGCGCACCCTGTACGAACGCCGCCGCGCCCGGCAGTCCCCGCGCGCGGAACTGCGCCCCTTCACCCCGTACGCCGTCGAGGACCGGCCCGCACAGGACGGCGTGCTCCTCTCCGTGCAGGGCGTCACCAAGCAGTTCCGCGGGCTGCGGGCGCTGGACGAGGTGACACTCACCGTGCGGCAGGACGAGATCCGCGGAGTGGTGGGCCCCAACGGCTCCGGCAAGACCACCCTGTTCAACGTCATCAGCGGCTTCTACCGCGCGACGGCCGGAACCGTGAGCTTCGCGGGCTCCGACACCACCACCGCCCGCCCCTACACGCTGTCCCTGGCGGGCCTGGCCCGCACCTTCCAGAACCTGCGCCTGTTCGGACAGCTCACCGTCCGGGAGAACATCCTCGTCGCCCTCGACCGCACCCGCACGTACACCGTCTGGCAGTACGCCCTCTGGCAGCCCGGCGTCCTCGCACGCGAACGCCGGCTGCGCGCCCGGGCCGACGAGATCCTCCGACGCTACGGACTCGCCGACTTCGCGGAAGCCGACCCCTCCTCGCTGCCCTACGGCATCCAGCGCCGTATCGAGATCGCCCGCGCCATGGCGGCCCGTCCGCGGCTGCTCCTGCTCGACGAACCGGCGGCCGGCCTCAACGGCGGCGAGGTGCAGCAGCTCATCCGCATCGTCCGCTCCATCCGCGACAGCGGAACCACCGTGATCCTCATCGAACACAACATGGGCCTGGTCATGTCCTTGTGCGAGAAGGTCACCGTCCTGTCCGGCGGCAGGGTCATCGCGGAGGGCACCCCCCGGGAGGTCGTGTCCGCACCGGAGGTCGTCGAGGCCTACCTCGGCGACTCCGACCTGGCCGAACTCGACCTCGGCACACCCCCGCCCGCCGCGCGGCCGGACCGTGCGAAGGAGGCCACCCCATGAAGATCAGCGGAGCCGACACCGTCCAGCGCCTGACGGTGGAGGACCTGAGCGTGCACTACGGCGGCGTCCGCGCCGTCACCTCCATCGGCTTCACCGTCGAGCCGGGCCAGTCCGTCGGGATCATCGGCGCCAACGGGGCGGGCAAGACCTCCACACTCAAGGCACTCATGGGACTCGTCCCCCGCAGCAGCGGCCGCATCCGCCTGGGCGACCACGACCTGACCCGCGTCAAGGCCCGCGACATGGTGCGCCACGGCATCGGCTACGTCCCGGAGGGGCGGCATGTCTTCCCCGGCCTGACCGTGGAGAAGAACCTGCTCCTCGGCGCGTACTCACGCGCCTGGGACAAGGACACCCACCGTCAGCTCGACGAGGTCTACGCCCTGTTCCCCGTGCTGGAGGAGATGCGCGAGCGGCTCGCCGGCGCGCTGTCCGGCGGGCAGCAGCAGATGCTCGCGATCGGCAGGGCCCTGATGACCCGGCCGCGGCTGCTCGTCCTGGACGAACCCTCCATGGGGCTGTCCCCCAAGCTCGTCGGCAGCATCCTGGACGTCCTGCTGAAACTCCGGGAGGAAGGTCTGAGCCTGCTGCTGGTGGAGCAGAACGCCAAACTCACCTTCGGTGTGACCAGCCACTGCATCGTCATGGAGAACGGAGCGGCCGCCATGAACGGCACCTCCGCGGAACTCAGCCACGACCCCCGGGTCAGGGAGGTGTACCTGGGGCTGTGACCAGGGGCGGCGCGGCATACGGCGGCGCACCGCCACCGGCGTCCCGAAGCGCCCGCGCGCGAGGTGGTACGACCCTCGAAGGCCCGTGACCGAGCCGGCCCGCTCCACGCCCTTCCCGTGGCGACCCTCTGCTGGTATTCATAACGAACCAGTTCGTACATAATCCAGATGGAGCCGTCATGGCCCAGAGTTCCTACCTCGTCGGGCTCATAGGATCGGACACCGGGCGATCACTGGCCGTCGATCTGCATGAGCGGGAGGCGCGCCGCCACCACCTGCGCTACCTCTGCCGCCGTGTGGACGCCGACGGACAGGTCTTCCGCGGCAAGGGCATGCCAGGACTCCTGCGGACCTGCCGCACCTTCGGCTTCGCCGGTCTGGGTGTCGCCGCCCCCTACCGCCACACCGTGGCACCCCATCTCGACGAACTGTCCGGGTCGGCGGCCCGGTTGCAGGCCGTCGACGTCATCGTGTTCACCCGGGACGGCCGGACGGTCGGACACAACACCGACGTCGCCGGCCATGCCGCGGCCATGGCCCGGGGCCTGCCCGGGGTCCCCCTCACCCGGGTGGTGCAGATCGGAACAGGCGCTGCCGGAATCGCCGTCGCGCATGCTCTGCGCGAGCAGAAGGCAGCACACCTCTGTGTCACGGACCCTGTTCCCGACCGCGCCCGCGCTCTGGCCGAGCAGCTCAACCGGAGCACCGGACACCACTGGGCCGAGGCCTTCCCCGCCGAAGAACTCGCCGCGCGGCTGCGGGGGGCCGACGGCCTCGTCAACACACTGCCGTCCAGCGGTACGGGAGGTCAGGGCGCGTCGCTGTACGAAGCCCTGCACAAGGACCTGTGGATATTCGACGCGCACGGTGATCCGGTCCACTCCCCGCTTCTGCGCGCGGGCGATGCGCTCGGCTGCCGGGTCCTCGATGCCGGCGGCGTCCTGGTGAACGAAGCGGCCGCGGCGTTCCGGCTCGTCACCGGACTCACCCCCCATACGTCCCACATGTTCGGCGACCTCGCCGACCTGAGGGCTGAGCCGCGGGCGCACACGTAGCCGTACCGTCCGGCCCAGTTGCGATGGCGGCGGCAGGGGAGCCGGGTGAGGGTGGATGGAGTCCGACCGGCGCACCGGCTCGGTCCCTCCCAGCACCCAGGAGCATCGTCATGTCCGGACGTCACACCGTGATCCGCAGCCTGCACGACGTGGGGCTGGCCGCCTGGTTCGGCGGCACCCTGATGGGCGCGGTCGGTCTCAACGGCGCGGCGCGCAGCGAGGGCGGGACGGGCATGGACCGGGCGCGTATCTCCTCGTCCGGCTGGGCGAAGTGGACGCCGGTCAACGCCGCCGCCATCGGCGTGCACCTGTTCGGCAGCGGCGGGCTCCTCATGGTGAACGCCCACCGGGTGGTCGGCCAGAAGGGCGTGGCCGCCTCCACGACGGCCAAGACCCTCCTGACGGGCGCGGCCCTCGCAGCCACCGCCTACACCCGCGTCCTGGGCAAGAAGGTCGAACTGGCCTCCTCCTCCGATCCGCAGGACGCGCAGAAGGCCGCACAGCATCCCATCGACCTCGACAGGGCCCAGCGCCAGCTCGCCTGCGCGCAGTTCGTCGTGCCGGCGCTGACCGGGTGCCTGGTCGTCCTCAACGCCCTGCACGGCGAGCAGGAGCGTCCCGTCGACCAGCTGCAGGGCATGCTGCGCCGGGCCGGTTCCATGATGACGCTCAACCAGTGACGACGTCCACGCAGTAACGACGCTCAACCAGTGACGACACCCGGACGGCAAGCCGCGGACCGGATCGCACGTCCGGTCCGCGGCAGTGCGCGGGTCAGTGACCGAGGGTGGCGCGCAGACCGGGCTGGAGGAGGTCCGCGTGGGCCCGCACCATGTCGTCGCACAGGTCCCAGATGCGTTCGACCGGCAGGGCGGCGGCGGTGGCGGGATCGGCCATGGCCGCCTGGCGGACGGACCGGGGGTCGTCCTCCAGGGCGGCGCGGACCACGAGCTCGTTCATGCCGAGGTAGGCGCGGTTGAGGGCGGCCAGCTGCGCGGGCAGCGGTCCGATCCTGGTCGGCTGGACCCCCGAACCGTCCACCAGGCAGGGCACCTCCACGGTGCCGGTGGCCGGGAGGTTGTCGATCAGACCGTGGTTGGGGACGTTGCCGTACACGGTGCGCGGTGTGCCCGTCACGATGCTGTGGATGATCTGCGGGGCGTACTCCATGGTGCCCTCGACCGCGAGGGGCGTCCCCGTGGCGAGCGCCTGGCGGGTGTGCTCGTAGGCCGCGACGTTCTCGTCGACGATGCCGAGGTAGGCGCCGATCGGCAGCCGGAGCCGTTCGACCTCGCTGTCGTGGTGCAGGTACCAGGGCACGTACTCGGAGGAGTGCTCGCTCGTCTCGGTCGGGTAGAAACCGAGGCGCCGGTACATGTCGACGCGGACCCGGCGCCGCAGCTGCGGGTCCTGCGCGATCAGCTTGTCGAGGAGCGGGTAGAGGTCGGTGCCCCGGTGCTCCAGGCGCAGCACCCATGCCTGGTGGTTGACGCCCGCGGCACGGTAGGTGATCTCCTCGTGCGGGACGCCGAGCAGTTCGCCCAGGTCGTGGATGGTCCAGTACACCGAGTGGCACAGTCCCACGACGCGGGTCAGCCCGGTGGCCCGGGTCAGGTACTGGACGTTCATCGCCATGGGGTTGGTGTAGTTCAGCAGCCAGGCGTCCGGGCAGACCTCGGCGATGTCCTGACCGAGCGACCTGAGCACGGGGAAGGTCCGCAGCGCGCGGAAGATGCCGCCGATCCCCAGCGTGTCGCCGATGGTCTGCCGCAGTCCGTAGCGCTGGGGGACGTCGAAGTCGGTCCGGGTGGCGTCCCCCATGCCGACCTGCACGATGTTGATGACGAAGTCGGCGTCCTCGAGAGCCGCGCGCCGCTCCAGGTGCGCGGTCACCCGGGGGCGGGAGGTGCCGGCCGGGGTGATCCGGTCCGCGATCTGCCGGGCCGCTCCCTCGGCGGTGGCGAGGCGGTCGGTGTCGATGTCGTGCAGCGCGATGTGGGCGCCCCGCAGTTCGGGGAAGGCCAGCAGGTCGGCCAGCAGGCCCTGGGTGAACACGACGCTGCCCGCGCCGATGAACGCGATCTTCGGAGCGGCGGGGGGTGTGCCAGGGGCCGCGGCGGAGGCCGTGCCGGGAGTCGTGCCGAGGGTCATCAGAGGTTCTTTCCGTTGTCTGCGGGGGCGGCCACGGCTTCGTTCCGGGTGGGCCGGGAGGGAGGGCCGCCGTGGGCACGGGCGGTGGACGGACCGCGCAGGTGCGCGGCGACGAATCCGGCGTCGGCGAGTCGCCGGTGCTGCCCGAGGGCGAGCGGTGCGCCGAGCGGGCCGGGAACGACATCGGGGTCGGCGTCCCCGACGGCCGGCAGGCCGAAGGTGTGCGGCATACATCTTCCTGGGAGGGGGGTGGCGGGTGCGCGGGTGTGGACGGCAGGGCCGCCGTCGGCCACCGGACGGCGGCTCCGGCGGGCAGTGGCCGGGTACGGGCTATCCCTTGAGGCCGCTCGACGTGATCGACTGGATGAACGTCTTCTGCGCGAACAGGAACGCCAGCAGCACGGGCAGCACGGTGATCATGTTGCCCGCCATGACCGCGGACCACCTGGTGTGGTGCTGTCCCTGGAACGTCGTGAGGCCCAGCTGCAGGGTGTACTGGGTGTCGTGGTTGATGGCGATCAGCGGCCAGGTCAGGTCGTTCCACGTGGTGAGGAACGTCAGCACGGCCACGGTGCTGAGCGCGGGCCGGGACAGGGGCAGCACGATCCGGAAGAGCACGCCCAGCCGTGAGCAGCCGTCGAGCCAGGCCGCCTCCTCCAGCTCCCTGGGCAGCGACAGGAAGAACTGGCGCAGCAGGAACACCGCGAACGGCGTGACCAGCGAGGGGACGATCAGCGCGCCCAGCGT
Organism: Streptomyces sp. V3I8; assembly: GCF_030817535.1. NCBI lineage: Bacteria > Bacillati > Actinomycetota > Actinomycetes > Kitasatosporales > Streptomycetaceae > Streptomyces > Streptomyces sp. V3I8. The sequence continues at coordinate 8,116,168 of NZ_JAUSZL010000002.1, forward strand.
GTCGATGAGTCCCAGCCGCTTCATGACCAGGAACGTCGGGATCATCGTCAGCTGGAACGGTACGGCCATCGTCGCGAGCATGAGCGTGAGCAGCACCCGGGAGCCGGCGAACCGCATACGGGCGAAGGCGTACCCGCCCAGGGAGCCGAGCAGCAGGTTGGACGCCACCGCGGTGAGCGACACGATCAGCGAGTTGGCGAACCACCGGGGGAACATCGCGTTGCCGATCACGTACCGGTAGCCGTCCAGGTCGATCCCCGACGGCCACAGCGCGGGCGGGAACCGGTTGATCTCGGCGTCGCTCATGACGGAACTGAGCAGCAGCCAGACCAGCGGGACCGCGAAGACCAGACAGAGCGGGGCGAGCAGCAGGTGCCAGGGGCTGAACGGCAGCCGGCCGCGACGCCGGTCCGCTCCCGCGGCGGGCCCGGCAGATCCGGCGGGCCCGGCGGGCGGGCGGGCCGCGGAGTCGGCGTACACGGTGGGCGTGGAGGATGCGGTCGTCATCGTGCGGCTCCTTCGAGGCGCCGGTCCGAGCGGGTCCGGTCCGTGGGGGCCCGGTCCGGGCGGGTCCGCCCACGCAGGGCCCGCGCCAGCCGGGGGACCACGGCGAGCATCAGCAGCGCGAGGGCCAGGGTGTACGCCGCCGCGGCGCCGTAACCGGCCGTGAAGTTCTTGAACGCCTGCTCCCAGATGAAGTAGACGATCACCGTGGTGGAACCCAGCGGACCGCCCTTCGTCGTGACGTAGACGAGGTCGAAGACCTGCAGGGAGGTGATGGCCTGCCACAGCAGGAGGAAGACCATGACGGGGGTGAGCGAGGGCAGGACGACATGGCGCAGCAGCTGCAGGCGCCCTGCCCCGTCGAGCCGGGCCGCCTCGACGAGGGAGGGCGGGACGTCCTGCAGGGCCGCCAGCAGGACCACCACGCAGAAGCCGGTGCCGCTCCACAGGGAGATCGCCAGCAGGGCGAACAGCGCCTGGCCCGGATCGTTGAAGAAGCCCTGGGGGGAGATGCCGAACGCGTCCAGCACGGCGTTGGCCGCCCCGAACTCCGGGTCGAGGATGAAGGAGAACAGCACCCCCTGGGCCGCGGCCGAGATGACGAACGGCACGAAGACGATCGTCCGGTAGAGCCCGACCAGCCGGATGCGCCGGTTCAGGGCGAGGGCGAGGAACAGCCCGGCGCCGATGCTCAGCGGCACGTAGAGCGCCGTGTACACGATCGTGTTGCGCACCGCCTGGTCGAAGTGGGGGTCCTGCGCCAGAGCACGGTAGTTGTCCAGACCGACCCACCGGCTCGGGGTCACGAGGTCGTCGGCCTGGAAGGACAGGAGCAGTGACCAGAGCACGGGGACCACGCTCAGTCCGAGGATGACGAGGACGGAGGGCGCGACGAACGCCCAGGCGGTCGCCGTCTCGCGCCGCATCCGTCCCCGTGGGGTACGACGGCCGGGCGGGCTGCCGGGGGCCGCGCCGCCCTTGCCGAGCAGGGGCCGCGGCCGGGTGCGGGGACTGCGCTTGCCGCCCCGGTCCGGGAGCGTCGGGGGAGTGGGCAGGCGGGGCATGGCGGATCCTCTCAACGCGGGATGAGCAGGGCGGCGCCGGCCTCTTCCACGCAGTCGCGCAGGGCCTCGGCGGGGGAGCTGCGGCCGAGGAGCACGGCGGTGATCGCCTGGCCGAGGGACTGCGAGATCTGCGGGTACGCCGGATGCACCGGGCGCACCCGCGCCGATTCCAGGGTCTTGGTGAACACGTGCAGGCCCGGGACGCTGTCCTCCTGCTCCTGCCACCGCGGCAGGGCCTGTGTGCTGCGGCTCATGGGCAGACTGCCCGCCTGGATGTCCCACCGCACGTCCTGGGCGGGCCGCGACAGCCAGGTCACGAAGGTGCGGGCCGCTTCGACACGGGCGGCGCCGTTGTCGAAGACGGTCCAGGTGTCGGGCCCGGAGATGGTGATGGGCCGGCCGCTGTAGCTCGGCAGCGGTACGACGTGGTAATCGACCTTGGCCTGCCGGATGTCGGGGAGCTGCCACGGGCCGGTGACGGCCATGCCCATACGGCCCGAGAGGAAGAGCCGGTACATCTGCTCGCTGCCGGTCTTGGCGTCGACGTAGACGCTCCGCGTCCGCACGAGGGCCTCCACCGTCCGCAGGGCCCTGAGACCGGTGTCCTCGAAACCGACGCGCCGGCCGTCCGGGGTGACGACGTCGCCCCCGAGGTCCCAGATCATCGGCCACAGCCGCCACACGGTGTCCTCGTCGCCCACGCCGGGCCAGCCGGTGCCGAAGACCCCGTGCCGCCGGTCGGTCAGCGCGGCCGCCGTCCGGGTGAAGTCGTCCCAGCTCCAGCCGGGGCGGGGCAGCGGCAGGCCGGCGTCCCGGAAGAGCTTCTTGTTGCACACGACGGCCAGCGAGTCGATGAGCGCGGGGGCCGCCCGCACCCGGCCGTTGAGGGTGACCGCGTCACGGGCCGGCGCCCAGAAGTCCTTCCAGGGCACGGGACCGGAGTGGAACGTGCTGGTCAGGTCGACCACGGAGGGGCTGCGCGCGACGCTCGCCAGGTCGGAACCGAAGACGTAGGCGATGTCGGGGAACGAACCGGAGGCGAGGGCGGCGGTGATCTTCTGCAGCATCGCGTCCGCCAGGACCCCGCCGCCGAGGTCGACCCGGATGCGCGGATGCGTCCGGTTGAAGACCGCCGTCAGGTCCTCCATCGCCGCACGTCCGGTGTCGGTCTGCCCGTGCCACACCTCGATCCTGACCCGGCCGTCGGCGTCGACACCGTCCCCCGGTCCCGCACACGCCGACACGGCGGCCGCCGCGGCTCCTCCCGCCACCGCCGCACCCCGGCGCAGCACGGTGCGGCGCGTCGGTCGTGCGGAAGTGCCGCTCGGACGATGTGCTGCGGCCATCTGAGCCCCCAGGGATACGTGCGTGATGCGATACGTGCGTGCTGCGGTACGTGCGGTATACGGGACGTCGTCCGAGGCGCCGCGCCACCGCACGACCGACGGTGAGGTGCGGTGAGGCGCGGTTCGATGAGAAGAGGCGAGGTGCGGTGGAGTGACGCGCGCCGCCACCGGCTCACCGGCTCCACCGGCGCTGCGGGAGGCCCCCGGCGCGCGGCACGGCGCCGGGGCGGTCAGCGGGTGCGGCGCCGCGCGTGCGAAGGGGTCGGCTCCTGGAGGCCGGACACGCTCACGCGGTCACCGGACGAGGTGGCGGGGCGGGGGAGGAACATGGTGAGCTCCAGGGACCGGGGGGTACGTCCCCGCCTCGGATTCCGCCGCTGTGCGGCCGTCCTGGCGACTTTGTCCGGGCTCTCGGTGCGTGGACCGTCTACCGGCTGGGCGTCCCTCTCGCGCCAGGTGCTCGGCTGGCGTTGGATGGAGTAAAGCGATCCGGTCCGGACGTGTCAAGAGCGGTCCCGCGGACGTCCGTTGTCCGTGGCATGCCTGGTCGGCCCTCTCGCGCCCTCGTACCCGTACGCGTACGGCGGCCGTCAGGCCCGGTCGAGCAGGCGGTGGAGCGATGCCTTCAGACTCGCCACGAAGGAGTCACGGGTCGCGTCGTCGAGGAGGTCCAGGGACAGGTACGGGTTCAGGTCCTCCAGTTCGACCAGCAGCAGCCCGCCGTCCGGGGCACGGCAGGCGTCGACGCGCTGGATGCCGTGGTCGATGTCGTTCCAGGCGATGAACCGGTCGGCGAACTCCAGGTCGGCGGCGGTCGGTCCGTACCGTTCGAGCTGCCAGCGGCGGTCGGGCCGGGGCGCGTACAGGGCGTACTGGAAGGTGTGGTCGACGTAGTAGAACGACACCTCGTACCGGAAGTCGACCCGCGGCTGGACGAGCACACCGGGGCCCTCGTCGAGGACGAGGGTCCGCAGCCGCTCCCGGGGGACGAACTCCAGGCCCGCCGAGTCCGCGCCGAGCTTCGGTTTCACCACGTACTCGGCCACCTCGGGGAGCAGCCCGAGGTCCTGGGAACGGTCGACGGTCGGGATCACGGGGAAGCCCTGGGCGGTGAGGTCGACGAGGTACTGCTTCCCGACCTGGTCCCCCTTGCCCGTCAGCTGCGTACAGACCGGGACCCCGCGTGCGAGGGCCCGCGCGCGGAAGTCGTCGTACGCGGCCTGGTGGTGCAGGACGGGCCCGCTGTTGCGGACCACGACCGCGTCGAAGCCGGCGCGGTCCATCAGCGCGGCGGCGTCGAGCGGATGGCACAGCGCGAGGTCGAAGTCCGCGCGGAGCCGGGAGGTGAGGAAGATGTCCTCGTCGCAGTACCGCCGCCCCTTGGCCTGGTACGCCAGGTCGGTCACGAACAGCAGTCTGGGTCGGTCGTCCGCCATGGATCCTCCTGGTGGATCGGTGTCTGACCTCCCATTACACACGGCCGGTTCCGTTCACCGGACGGCCGGGCCGGGATGCGGACGGGCGCCGCCGTACCGCCGGAGTGCCTGACCCCGCGCCGGGCGGAGTTGGCCGGATGCGCGCTACGGGAAGCGTTGACTGGAAAGCGCTTTCCGCATACGTTCCGGTTCATCAGCGTGACCCATGTCCGGCAGCTCGAACGCACGGGGCGTCAGGAAGTCCCGACCCCGGCTGACGGCTCCGGCCCCACCCGGCGCCGCCGGCCCGGACCCCGCCCATGGGCGCGCCGACCCCCGGCGGCCGGACGGACCTCTTTTCCCCCATGGAGGTTCGCCCGGCCGCCGGACACGCCCCGGTCAGGCCCAGGCGGTCACCGCCACGAACGAACTGTCCTGCCGGAAGATGTCGGTGCCGTCCGACGGGTCCACACGGAGCTGGTAGTTGTAGTGGCGCAGGTAGTACCCGGGATAGTTGTACGACTCCAGGCGTACGGAGCCACCGGCGCTGCCGGTCCGGGCGACGAAGGTGGCGTCCCTGGCGAACGTGGACGAGCCGTCGTTCGCGTCGAAGCGGGCCCGGAAGTCCCAGTGCCGCAGGTAGTTCCCGGCCGCGTTGCGGAAGGAGCGGCCGTTCCCGTCGGCGAGACCGGCCACGACGGTGAACGTGGACGCCTGCTTCTCCGCGGCCGTGCCGGCCGCGGTCACCACGGGCAGGTTCAGCAGGGCGGACTGGTCCTGCCAGTAGCGGGTGGTGAAGTTGCCCGACCGCAGCGAACGTGTGACCCCCGTCGGCAGGCTCACCCCGCCGGGGACCGTCTCCTTGACCACCGTGAAGTGGCGCGCGGTACCGGAGACCGCGGGCAGGGCCCGGGGCGCGCTCCAGGTGGCGAAGGTGTCGTAGCTGTCGCTGTAGTAGTAGGTGCCGTCGCCGTACCCGTCGAAGAAGATCCGCCAGGCGCCGTTGTCGAGCTGGATCAGCGCGGCGCCCTCCCGTGTACCGCCCCAGCCCGCCCAGTTCCCGGTCCGGCTGATGGTGTACGGCCCGGAGAGTGCGCCGGCCGTCGCGTACTCGATGTACTTCGTCGTCTCGTTCTTGGTGAAGGCGTGGTAGGTCGAGCCGGCCCTCACCACGAACGTGTCGATGTGGTTGGCGCCGATGCCGGACAGTGCGACGGGTGGACTCCAGCTCGTCAGGGCCGAGTTGGTGGCCCGCAGACGGTACGGGGTGAAGGTCCACTCGTCGGCGGCGGTCGAGCAGGACACCAGGATGTTCACGCTGCCGTCGCTGTCGACGAACCACTCCGGCGCCCAGGCGCGCGACAGGCCGGCGAGGGGGACGGTGTGGTCGTACAGGAACGTCCAGTTGGACCGGTCCGCGCTGCGGGCGAAACCGATGGTGGTGCTGGTGTCCTGCCAGGTGTGGGTGGTGTAGGTGATGTAGTAGTAGCCGTCGGTGTGCTTGAAGATGCTGGCGTCGCGGATGCGGCCCGTGGGCGGGGTGTACGCGGACGCCTTGAGGAGCCGGAAGTCGGTCGCGTCGTCCGACTGGTAGACGTTCACGGTGCCGTCGTTGCTGTTGAGGAACGGCACGATGGTGTAGCGGGTGGCGGAACCGCCGGGCGGCGCCGCCGCCGAGGCCGAGCCGAGCAGGCCCGGCAGCGCGCCCGCGGCAAGGGCGGAGGCGGGCAGGGCGGCCATCGCCCGCAACAGGCTCCGGCGTGAGGTGGGTCCGTCTGGCGTGATCATGTGCGGCTCTCCTAGATGACGCGTTCCTGCGGTCCCATGGGGTGAGCGGTATTTCGAACGAGGTTCGATGGGCCGGTCAGAACGTAGAGCGTGAGCATGGCCGCGTCAATAACTTCGACATACCCGGCCACTGCGGACCCGCCTGCGTGCCCCGCGGGTTTGGTGCGGCGGTCTCCGGCTACCCGACCGCTGTGTCAGTAACGGAGTTGCGGGAACTCGTCCGATTCCTCGAGGACCGGTTCGCCTGCGCGCAGGCCTGCACCGAGTGCGCACGCGCCTGCGCCCTGCGGGCGAGCCTCGCCGACCTCGACGGACCCGAGGAGCAGCGGCTGATCCGGCGCAAGGGCATCCTCTGCGCGGAGGTCTGCGACACCACGTGCCGTCTCCTCGCCGAACAGGCCACGCAGTCCGAGGACGTGATGCGCGTCCAGGTCGAGTGGTGCCGCACCATATGCCTGGAGACCGCCCAGGTCTTCGACCGGAGCCCCGGTTGCGAGGAGGGCGGGCAGGCCTGCCGCGACTGCGCCGACGCCTGCTCGGAATTCCTCTCCCTGCTGCGCTGACCCGCTCGGGCACGTCACCGGCATTCCCAATTTCTGGAACACGTTCTACGGTGTGCGCCGTCGGGTCCGGGTCGCCCGGGCCGTGGCCAGGAGAGCCAGGGAGGCGCCGTGCACCTCGAATACACCCCGGAGCAGGGGCGGTTGCGCACCGAACTGCGCGCCTACTTCGCCGGACTCGTCCCGGACGACGTGCACTCCCGGTACGACGGGCCGGCCGCACAGAAACGCTTCTACCGCGACACCGTCCGCCGGCTCGGCGCCGACGGATGGCTCGGTGTGGGCTGGCCGAAGGAGTACGGCGGACGCGGCCTGACGCCGATGGAGCAGTTCGTCTTCTTCGACGAGGCCGCCCAGGCCGGCGTACCGCTGCCGCTGATGGCGCTCAACACCGTGGGGCCCACGATCATGCGGTTCGGCACGGACGAGCAGAAGGCGTACTTCCTGCCGAGGATCCTCTCCGGCGAGATCGACTTCGCGATCGGCTACAGCGAACCCGACGCGGGCACCGACCTGGCCGCCCTCAGGACGAGGGCGGTCAGGGAGGGCGACACGGAGACCGGCCACTACACGGTCGACGGGCAGAAGATCTGGACCACGAACGGCGACACCGCCGACTGGGTCTGGCTCGCTGTCCGCACCGACCCCGACGCCCCGCCGCACAAGGGCATCACCATGCTCCTCGTGCCGACCTCCGACCCCGGCTACTCCTGCACGCTCATCAACACCCTCGCCTCGCACGACACCACCGCCAGCTACTACGAGAACATCCGCGTCCCCGCCTCCCGCCGTGTCGGCGAGGAGAACAAGGGGTGGCGGCTGATCACCAACCAGCTCAACCACGAGCGCGTCACCCTCGCCGCCCACGGCACCATGGCCGTGCGCGCCCTGCACGACGTGCAGCGCTGGGCCATGGAGACCAAGCTCGCCGACGGCCGCCGGGTCGTCGACCTGCCGTGGGTGCGCCGGACCCTGGCCCGCACCCACACGAAGCTCGACGCGATGAAACTCCTCAACTGGCAGATGGTCAACGCCGTCCAGGAGGGCACCCTCACCCCGCAGGACGCCTCCGCGGTCAAGGTGTACGGCTCCGAGGCCCGCCGGGACGCCTACGCCTGGCTCATGGAGGTCGTCGCCGTCGCGGGAGTCCTCAAGGACGGCTCGGCGGGCGCGGTGCTGCACGGCGAACTGGAACGCGGCTACCGCTCGGCCGTCATCTTCACCTTCGGCGGCGGCAACAACGAGATCCAGCGCGAGATCATCGCGTGGATCGGCCTGGGGATGCCACGGGTGCGGCGTTGACGAGTGCGTTGGCGCGCCGGCCGAGGGGACCGACCACCGTGGCAACGGCGCCCACGGCGTTCCGGACGTGACGAAGCCGCCGGCTCCGACACGACCGCCGGCCCCGGCCGCTCACGCCCCGGCCGCGAGCACCAGCGGCGAACGAGGCGTGCGCGCGAGCGACACCGGGGCGACGGTCACCGGGGTCACGGCCCGGACGGCGAGCGGCCCGCAGGCGGCCTTGTCGCGCGTCGTCTGCCCGGGGCCGGCCGCGAAGACGAACAGCCTCAGCACCAGGAAACGTCCGACCCCCGCGAGCCCGGACGCGCCGAGGTAGACGAGCTGCTCGGTCGGTGCGCCGGGCGCCGACTGCACCAGGTGCAGGACGAGCACCGCCGCGGAGGTCACCGCGTAGGCGGCCGTGGCCGACCCGGCGGACTGCCGGTGGCGGCGCCATCCGGCCCGCTTCCCGGTCCCGAAGGTGAAGCGTGCGTGCAACTCCGTGCAGAGGACCGTCGACACGAGGGTGATCACCGCGTTCGCCAGGACCCAGGGCATCACCCCGGCCAGCGCCGCCACCGCGCCGCCGGCCAGAACCCCGACACCACCGCCGCAGACCACGAACCGGACGAAGGAGGCGAACGGCCCGGGAGCGGCCTCGCCCACCGTCTGCGGCTCTGACGTGAGCTGCGCGTTCATGGGGGTGTTCCTTCCGGGGAGGGACTGTGCGCCCCTGGGATCGACCGGGTTCGACCGTCCGGTTCGTTCACCGGACCGCACCGCCCACTTGACTTACAACCGTAAGGCTATAGAGATTAAGTGACCGTGTGCAAGATGAACGCGTATAAGTTTTCCCTTGTAAGGTGAAGGTGTGGGGGTGAGCCCGCTGGTACCGGCCGGGAATCCTGGTCACACTGGTGGTGTGGACGTGGAGCGCACCGATGCCGGGGACGCGGCGGGCGGGCGGCCGGGGGACCCGGGCCTGTTCGGCCCCGGCTCCGTGACCTGGCAGCTGCACAGCGACCCCATGATGTGGGTCGCCGGGGTCCGCGCGCTCTACCTCCAGGCACTGCACCCGCGCGCGGTGCGCGGCGTCATGCAGAACAGCGACTTCCGCAAGGACGCCTGGGGCCGCCTGAGGCGCACGGCCCACTTCGTCGGCACCACGACGTACGGGACGGCCGAGGCCGCAGAGAAGGCCGGCGCCGGGGTGCGGAGGATCCACGCACTGCTCACGGCGACCGACCCCGGCACCGGGGAGCGCTACCGCATCGACGAACCCGGGCTGCTGCTGTGGGTGCACTGCGCCGAGATCGACTCCTATCTGCACGTCCTGCGCCGATCCGGCCTTCCGCTCACGGACGCGCAGGCCGACCGGTACGTCGGCGAACACCGCGTCAGCGCACGCCTGGTCGGCCTCGACCCCGCCGACGTACCGTCCGACCAGGCGGAACTGGCCGCGTACTTCGAAAGGGTGCGGCCGGAACTGGCCGCCGGACCGGAGGCGCGGGACGTCGACGCCTTCCTGCGCGAGCCGCCCGTCCACCCCCTGCTGGTCCCGGCCCGCGCACTGCTGTGGCGCTGGGTGGCGCAGTCCGCGTACGCCTCACTGCCGCCGTACGCCCATGAGTTGTACGGAAGATCCGTACGGTCACCCCGGGCCGTGACCCGGCGGCTGCGTCTCACGGGCACCGTACTGCGCTGCGTTCCCGCACGTCTGCGCTGGCAACTGCCGCCCAAACACATTATCCGCGCCATGTCACGGCTCGGCCCCGGCTCGCGCCCCGCACCGTACAAAGTCGGACCATAGCTCGTCATACTGGACGGGCCAGGGGAGGGCGGGTCCGGACGACGGGGGCGATCGCGGCAGATGGGGGACACCAGACTCATCCAGGGCCGGTACCGACTGCTCGACCTGATCGGTCGAGGCGGCATGGGCGAGGTGTGGCGCGCCCGGGACGAGTCGCTGGGCAGACAGGTCGCCGTCAAGTGCCTCAAACCGCTGGGCCAGGGCCACGACCACTCGTTCACCGGTGTGCTGCGGGAGCGGTTCCGCCGCGAGGCCCGGGTGGTCGCGGGGCTCCAGCACCGCGGGGTGACCGTCGTCCACGACTTCGGCGAGTCCGACGGCCTCCTGTACCTGGTGATGGAGCTGCTCGACGGACGCAACCTGAGCCAGCTCCTGGAGGACAACAAGCAGCATCCGCTGCCCGTCGCCGACATCGTGGAAGTCGCCGAGCAGGTCTCCGCCGCCCTCGCCTACACCCATCGGCAGGGCATCGTGCACCGGGACCTGAAGCCCGCCAACATCATGCGGCTCGACGACGGCACGGTGAAGATCTGCGACTTCGGCATCGCCCGCCTCGGCCACGACATCGGCTTCACCTCCCGCCTCACCGGCACCGGCATCGCCATGGGCACCCCGCACTACATGTCGCCCGAACAGATCGGCGGCTCCGAGGTCGACCGGCGCAGCGACCTCTACTCCTTCGGCTGCGTGCTGTACGAGATCGCCACCGGGGCCCCGCCGTTCGACCTCGACGACGCGTGGGCGGTCCTCGTCGGGCACCGGGACACACCGCCCGAGCCGCCGCGCGTCCACCGGGCCGAACTGCCCGAGTACATGGACCGGATCATCCTCGACCTGCTGGCCAAGGAGCCCGGACAACGTCCTTACGACGCCCGTGAGTTGGGGCGGCGGATCGGCGCCGGCCGCGGCACGCCCGAGTACGTGCCGACCGTGGTGCCGGCTCCCCTGCGGGATCGTGCGACGCAGCGGCCCGTCTCCCGTGAGGCGCGACTGCCGTCCTGGACCCGGGGGATGACCACCGGCCACAAGGCGACCGGGACCTGGGCCGGGCCGCGCGCCACACCGCCGGACGCCGCCGCGGGCCTCACCGGCGACTGGATCGCCCGCACCGACACCCGCGGGGCCCGGGAGCCGGTGCCCGCCGGGCGGCCCACCCCGGCACCGGAGGCGCTGGCCGCGCTCACCGGCCGCCACAACGCGGGGCTGAGCCTGGGACGGCTGGGCCGCTGGGAGGAGGCCGGCGAGGTGCACCGGGCCGTCGCCGCGGAACGCGAGCACGCCCTGGGGCCCGACCACCCCGACACCCTGGCCAGCCGCTACGAGGTCGGCTTCACCCTCAGCCGCACGGGCCGCCCCGCCGACGCGCTGCGCGAGTACACCCACGTGGCCCGGATCAGGGAGGCGGTGCTCGGCCCCGACCACCCGGACACGCTGGCCACCCGGCAGGAGACGGCGTACGTACTGGGCCGGCTGGGGCGTCACTTCGAGGCGCACCAGGTGTACGCGACCGTACTCGCCACCCGGGAGCGCGCCATGGGGCCCGACCACCCGGACACCCTGCGCTGCCGCCACAACCTCGCCTTCAACCTCAGCAGGCTCGGGCGGCTCGAGGACTCGTACCGGATGGCGAGCGACGTCGCCGCGGCCCGCGCGCGGGTGCTCGGCGCCAACCATCCCGACACGCTCGTCACGCGGTACGAAGTCGCTTACGCACTCGGCCAGTTGGGGAAGTGGCCGGAGGCGCTCGACACCTATCGGGAGGTCGCCGGGGCCCGGGCGCAGGCGCTCGGGCCCGACCATCCCGACACGCTCGCCGCCCGCTACGAGGTCGGCATCAGCCTCGGCAGGCTCGGACGCAGCGTGCAGGCACTGGAGCTGTACCGGGGCCTGATCGACGACCGGATCCGCGTCCACGGCCCCGCCCATCCCGAGACGCTGCGTGCCCGGCACGGCCTCGGGGTGAACCTGGGGCGGCTCGGCCGGTGGGAGGAGGCGCTCGCCGAGTCCCGCGACGTGTGCGCCGTCCGGGAGCGGGTGCTCGGACCCGACCACCCCGACACCCTGGTGAGCCGCCGGGAGGTGGCCGTCGGGCTCGGATGGCTCGGGCGGTGGGGCGACGCTCTCGCGGAGTACCGGGTGGTGGCGGGGGCACGGGAGCGGGTGCTCGGCGCCGGTCATCCCGACGCGCTGGCCAGCCGCAATGACGAGGCGCACTGTCTGGAGCAGTTGGGGCGGGGGACCGAGGCGGCGGAGTTGTACCGGCGGGTGGCCGAACTGCGGCAGCGCCCGGTCTCCGGGGCGTGGTGACGTCGCGGGCCGCCCTTGGGTGAACGGCCGGGGAGCCGTTCGTCCGGCGCCGTTTCGAGGGGACCGGCGCCGGCGCCGCGCACCAGAAGCTGACCGCACTCGACCGGCTCTCCGGGGACGGCGACTTCGGCGACAACCTGCGCGAGGGCCTCGACCGGGTCGAGGAGGCGCTCGGCGAACGCCCCGGCGACGACGCCTTCGCCGTCGCCGCCCCCGTCTTCCTCGATGAGGTCGGCGGCACCGGCGGCCCGCTCGTCGGTCTGCTCCTCCAGGAGATCGCCCGGGGCCCGGCCGCCTCCGAGGACGCCCGCCAGGACTGGCGGACCGGTGTCGCCGAAGGGCTGGCCGCGATCCAGCCCGTGGGCGAGGCGGAGCCGGGGACCGCACCATGGCCGACGCGCTCGCCCCTGCCCGCGACGCCCTGGCCGCGGGCCGGGGATCCGCCGGCACCGCCCGTGCCGCCGACCTCCACGGCGCGTCGGGCGGTGGGTGCAAGGCGGGCCCCGATCGCGGAAGACCTGTCCGGCGGCCCGTCGCGCAGGCTGCGCACGTCACGTGCCGGGGGCCGGAGGACTCCACTCGAACAGGAGGATCGTGGCGTCGTCGCCGAGCCGGTAGTCGTTGGCGTCGAGGAAGGAGTGGATGAGACGGCGCAGGGTCTCGGGGGCGAGTTCCCCGGTGGCGCCGGCGCCGATGACGTAGTCGGCGAACCGCTCGACGCCCAGTTCCTGGCCCTGGGGAGTGCGCGCCTCGATGATCCCGTCGGTGTACAGCAGCACCCTGTCCCCGGGCTCCAGCGTCGTCTCGTAGGCGCGTCGCTGTCCGGAGGCCAGCTGGGCGGGGAAGCCCATGGGGAGGTTGGCCCGGCGTTCCAGGGCCCCGTCGAGCACGCGACCGCCGCGGATCAACAGGGGTGGCGGATGGCCGCAGTTGACCCAGCACAGCACCCCGGTGGTGAGGTCGAGACGGCACAGGACGGCCGTGCAGAACAGGTCGGGCAGCCATGTCGTCAGGGCCGAGTCGACGGCTTCCGCGAGGTCGAGGAGACCGGCACCGGTGCGCCGGGCGTTGCGGCACGCGGCCAGTGCGACGACGGTCGTCAGACCGGAGGCGAGATTGTGCCCGGTGGCGTCCAGGACGGCGGCGTGCAGCGTGTTCTCCGACAGGGCGTGGTCGAAGGCGTCGCCGCCGATCTCGTAGGCGGGCTCGAGGACGGCGGTGGAGACCACGGAGCGGGTGCCGATCGTGCGGGGCGGCAGGTACGCGCGCATCATCTCGGCGGGCAGTTCCATGGACTCCGTGCGCGAGCGGCGCACGAACGTGTCCTTGTAGGCGCGCTTGGACGTGATCATCATGGCGCACACCGAGGCCAGGGTCCGGGCGCGGCGTTCCGTGAGCGGATCCGCCGCCGGCACGTGGACGGACATCACGCCGAGGCGCTCCGCCCCGTCGATCAACGGGAGCCACAGCGTCACCCCGTACGGTCCCTCGTCGAGCCGAACGGTCTGCGTCCGGTAGCTGTCACCGGCGACGGACCCGTCCACCGGCCGCTGCGGGGCGGCGGCATTGAGCGCCGACAGCTGGCGTTGCTGCAGGTCGACCAGGTAGACGACGGTGGTGCCCAGCCCCAGTGCCTGGGCGCAGCAGGTCACCGACGTCGCCAGGTCCAGCGGGAGATGGGCCGGGTCGGCGAGGAACTCCCCCAGCAGACTGTCCGGTGATCTCGGCTCTTTCATCTCACCTCTGTGCGAACCCGTCGGCAGATACGACAACACTGCCTGCACCTTTTCAGCTGGTTCGACCGTTTGCCGGCAGGACACACGAGGCCGACGGCCAAGCTGTTGCCCGCGCACGATGCGGACGACGGCATCGGGTGGGGTGCGGCTACCGCGGGTGTCACGCAAGCGGACGTCGCAGCCGTCGGCGCCGATCGGCGCCGACGACCCCGATGTGCAGCGTCGTCACGGCTGCCGTCCCGATGCCGGCTCCGGCCGTCCACAGGACCTGGGCACGGTCGCCGACGGTCATGGAGGGCAGCCGTCCGTTCGGGTCGTAGGCCACCAGCAGCCGGGTTCCCCTGTACCGGTCGGTGGTGTCCTCCCCGTTCCGGACCGCCATCTCGTTCCCCAACCCGTCGGTGCGGCCGTCGTCGCAGGCCAGCCGGCGGTAGGTGTAGGTTTCCTCCCCGCCGGGGCTGAGCCGGTGCCAGGTGTGTGCCTCGACCACGGTGCACAGGTGCCGTGGAGCGACCAGGCCGAGCACCGCCACGTACGCGGCGAGGAGCGTGGCGGCCAGCACGATGCCGGCGGCGAACACGAGGGTGCCGAGACCTCTGTCCTCGAAGTGGTGGTGGATGTCCCAACCGGTCACCAGTGCCAGTGCGACACAGGGCAGGCCGAGCAGCAGGTACAGCGGGTGGCCGCGTAGAGCCAGGTGGGCGACACCCGTGAACGCGGCCGCGACCAGCGGCGCCGCGCACAAGGCGACCAGCAACCGCAGGGGAAACATCGTACGAGCATCACAGAGCCGTCCGGCGGCTGTCCAGCCGCGGATGCACGCATGCGCGCACCACGGCACGCACGTGCGCACCACGGGCTTCGGCCGGTGGCGTCCGCGACGACGAAGGCGTCACGGACGCCGGTCCCGGCCGCCCCTCGGCAACGGGTCGCTCCGCGCTGTCCGGCCTACGACGCCCGTACCTCCGTACGGCGCAGCAGCACGGCGGCACACGCTCGGGAAGCGTGACCGCCGGCACGTCCTGTCAGGGAGCCCACGGCCCGAGCGAGTCCTTCATGGCGTCCGCCATCGCGAACTGCAGCAGCGGGCCGTAAGTGATCCGGCCGACGCCGAGGCGGCGGAAGCGCTCAAGGTCGTGCTTGACGGGGTGGGCCGTGGAGTTGACGGGGACGGCGACGGCGCCGGTCACCGCCGTGAGCAGATCGTCGTTGTCCTGGATACCCACCGGGTAGACGCTGTCGGCGCCGGCCTGCTCCAGGGCCCGCAGTCGCTCGATCGCGTCGTCCAGGACGCCGGAGGCGTCCTTCGCGTGCAGGAAGAGGTCGGTGCGTCCGTTGACCCAGACCGGGATGCCCGCGTCGTCGGCCGCCGCGCGCAGGCCGGCGATGTAGCTCGCGTGCTCCTGCGTGCCGCGCACGCGTCCGCCGTCCGAATGGACGGTGTCCTCGACGTTGAGACCGACGCCGCCCACCTCGGTGAGTCCGGCGATGAGATCCGCGGGCTTCTGCCCGTACCCGGCCTCCAGGTCCACGGACACGGGGACGTCGACCGCCGCGATGATCGGCCTGACGGCGGCGAGCACCTCCTCGAAGGTCTGTCCCTCGTGGTCCTCGGCCCCCCGGGAGTCGGCGAGCGGATGACTGCCGATCGTCAGTGCCAGGAACCCGGCGTCAACCGCTGTCCGCGCCGACCAGACGTCCCAGACGGTCGGCAGCACGAGCGGCTTGTACTCGGCGTGCAGTTGCTTCAGGCGCTGAGCGCGCTCGACGGTGGTGTGAAAGTCCATGCCGAGGACGCTACCCCGCACCGCCGCGGGCGACGTACCGGCGGGGCGTGCGTGACCGGTGGGGCCGCCGCGCCCTCCGCCGCTGTGAACGGCTCCTCGAACCGGCCGTGCACGAGACACGGTCCGAGCGGCCGCCGCCTCCGGCCGGGCGCCCCCTGCGGGGCCCCTCGTGGGGGTCCGCCAGGTGCGTGCAGGGCTGGTCCGGGTGGATCTTTGCGTGTTACCTGGGGGGATGGGTGCTCACGAGGGACATCGGGAACACGACGTCGTCATGGTCGGCGGGGGCCACAACGGGCTGGTCGCCGCCGCCTACCTGGCCCGCGCCGGAAAGTCCGTTCTTGTGCTGGAGCGGCTGGGGAACACCGGGGGCGCGGCCGTCTCGACGCGGCCCTTCGCCGGGCTCGACGCCCGGCTGTCGCGGTACTCCTACCTGGTCAGCCTGCTGCCCCGGAAGATCGTCCGGGACCTGGGCCTGGACTTCCGGGTCCGCGGCCGCACCGTGTCCTCGTACACCCCCACCGAGCGCGACGGGAAACCGGCCGGACTGCTCGTCGGGGGCGGTGAACGGCGTACCCGGGAGGCCTTCGCCAAGCTCACCGGATCGGGCAGCGAGTACCAGGCCTGGCGGCGCTTCTACGGCATGACCGGCCGCGTCGCCAAGCAGGTCTTCCCCACCCTGGTCGAACCCCTCCCCACCCGCGACGAACTGCGTCGGCGCGTCGACGACGAGGAAGCCTGGCGCGTCATCTTCGAGGAGCCGCTCGGGGTCGCCGTCGAGGACACCTTCGCCGACGACCTGGTCCGCGGGATCGTCCTCACCGACGCGCTCATCGGCACCTTCGCCGACGCCCACGATCCGTCCCTCCTGCAGAACCGCTGCTTCCTCTACCACGTGATCGGCGGCGGCACCGGGGCCTGGGACGTGCCGGTCGGCGGCATGGGCGCGCTCACCGACGCCCTGGCCCGCGCCGCGCGCGGCGCCGGCGCGGTCCTCGCGACCGGCCACGAGGCGGTCCGCATCGAGACCGACGGACGTGCCGCCGAGGTCACCTACCGGACCGCGGACGGTGAGGGAACCGTCGCCGCCCGGCACGTGCTCGTCAACGCCTCCCCGCAGGAGCTCGCGCGGCTGACCGGTGACGAGCCGCCCGCCCCCGCCGAGGGCGCCCAGCTCAAGGTCAACATGCTGCTGAAGCGGCTGCCCCGGCTGCGCGACACCTCCGTCGACCCGCGCGAGGCCTTCTCCGGGACCTTCCACATCGCCGAGGGGTACGAGCAGCTGGCGACCGCGCACGCACAGGCCGCGTCCGGTGTGCTGCCCGGGGCGCCGCCCTCCGAGATCTACTGCCACTCGCTGACCGATCCCACGATCCTGGGCCCCGACCTGGTCCGGCAGGGCTACCACACGCTCACGCTCTTCGGGCTCCACACACCGGCCCGGCTCTTCGCCCACGACAACGACGGCGCCCGCCGGGAACTGCTCGGGTCGACCCTCGCGCAGCTGGACGCCCACCTCGTCGAACCGATCGTCGACTGCCTGGCGACCGACGCCGACGGCCGCCTCTGCATCGAGGCGAAGACCCCTCTCGACCTGGAACGCGACCTCCGGCTCCCCGGCGGCAACATCTTCCACCGCGACCTCGCCTTCCCCCACACCCAGGAGGGCACCGGCCGCTGGGGCGTCGAGACCGCCCATGCCAACATCCTGCTCTGCGGCGCGGGCGCGGTCAGAGGGGGAGGCGTGAGCGGGGTCCCCGGCCACAACGCGGCGATGGCCCTCCTGGAAGCCCCGTAAGGGGGTGGCCCCGTAAGGGGGTGGCCCCGCAAGGGGCGCGGGGAACTGCGCGAGCAGCCCCCACGATCCGCGGACGAACCCGGGACCGCGACGGACCGACGCCGCACGGACGTCAGTCCGACGACGTCACCCACCCCACGGCTTCCACCCGTGCCGCATCCGCCGGCCGGGCCCCGTCGAAGACGACCCGGTCGCCGTCGAGGACCCGTAGCGCGTCCACGTACACACCCCGCCCCTGATAGAGCCGGTCCGTCGTGCACCGCCAGCGCAGGGCGGACCGCCCGGCTGCGGGAAGGTCCGCGCCGAGCCGGTGCCAGACGCGGCCGGACCAGCCCGTGACCGACCCGCCGGGATGCGTCCGCGGTGCCTCCCCGTCGCGGACGGTCGTGAACGGCACCGGCTGCCACGTCGCCCCGCCGTCCGCCGAGGACTCCAGGAACAGGGCGTCCGCCCCCGGCTCGGTGTCCCACCACAGGGCGCACCGCAGACGGCCACCGCCGCCGATGTCCACCGCGGGCAGCGTCAGCGTCGCGGAGGCCGCGGCCGCCGTCCCGGAGAACCAGGCCGTACGCCCCCGCGCGGGCCGCACCGGCACCGCGCGCGCCAGGTGGTCGGCGGCGGCCACACGGGGAGCGGAACCGGACCGCCAACCGCGCACCGGGTGCACGGAGTTGCCGAGCAGGACGAGGAAGGAGTCGGTCGTCGGGTCGAGGACGAGCGAGGTGCCGGTGAAGCCCGTGTGGCCCGCTGTGCGCGGAGTGGCCATCGCGCCCATGTACCAGTGCTGGTAGAGCTCGAAACCGAGCCCGTGCTCGTCGCCGGGGAACGCCGTGTTGAAGTCGGTGAACATCAGCTCCACCGACTCGGGCTCCAGGATGCGGGCCCTGCCGTACACGCCGCCGTTGAGCAGCGTACGGCCGAGGACCGCGAGATCCCACGCGGTGGAGAAGACGCCGGCGTGCCCGGCCACTCCGCCCAGGGCGTACGCGTTCTCGTCGTGCACCTCGCCCCACACGAGGCCGCGGTCGAGCCCGGACCACGGCTTGCGGGCGTCCTCGGTGGCGGCGATCCGCGGTTTCCAGGAGGGCGGCGGGTTGTAGCGGGTGCGGTGCATACCGAGCGGAGCGGTGATCCCGGTGCGGAGCAGGACGTCCAGCGGGTGCCCGGTGATCCTCTCCAGGACCAGCTGGAGCGAGATCAGGTTGAGGTCCGAGTAGAGGTACTCGGTACCGGGCGGGTTGAGCGGCGCCTCCTTCCAGATGAGCCGGAGCTTCTCCTCGTACGTCGGCGCGCCGTAGAGCGGGATCCAGGAGCGGAAACCGGAGGTGTGGGTGAGGAGTTGGCGAACGGTGATGTCCTGTTTGCCCGCGCCGCCGAAGTCCGGGAGGTACGCGGCGACCCTGCCCTCCAGTTCCAGCGTGCCGCGCTCGATCTGCTGCACGGCGAGGACCGACGTGAACAGCTTCGACACCGAGGCCAGGTCGAAGACGGTGTCCTCGGCCATCGGGATCTGCCGTTCGGCGGGGAACTCCACCCCGGTGTCGGTCTTCTCGTCGTACGCCGAGTAGCGCACCGCCTTGCCGATCGGCCGGTGCAGGGCGACCGTGCCCCCGCGGCCCGCGAGCAGCACCGCGCCCGCGTACCAGGGGTGCGTGGGAGAGGGGCCGAGGAACGACTCGGCGTCGGTGACGAGCCGGCGCAGGTGGTCGGGGAGCAGCCCGGCGCGTTCGGCGGAGCCGTGACGCAGGGTCGGGCGGCCGTCGCCCGGTCCGTCCCGGTCCGCCGTGCCCGGTGCGGCGGACGCCGCCGGCAGGGGCGCGAGGACCAGTGCGCCGCCCAACGCCGTGAGGCCCCGGCCCAGTTGGCGGCGGGTCGGTCCGCCGCCCGCTCTGTCCGCCGTCGATGCCATCGAAAGCCTCCCGTCACGCCGCCTGAAAGTATCTTTCCGGGTTCGCTGTGCCCGGTGAAACTTTTGTGTCAGAGGTGGCCGATGTCAACGGTGCCGGCCCGTCAGGCCCGTCCGGCCCGTCCGGCCCGGCCCGCCACGGCTCGTTCCCGGACCAAAAACTGACGGAGCATCAGAAAAGTCTTCCCTCGTCCGGAGGACTGCGGCATCCTGCGCCCATGCAGACGGAGCTGAGCAACAGACTGGGAGTCGAGCGCGCCCTCTTCGGCTTCACACCGTTCCCCGCGGTCGCCGCTGCCATCAGCCGGGCGGGCGGGCTCGGCGTGCTCGGCGCGGTCCGCTACACCGACCCCGACGAGCTCAAGCGCGACCTCGACTGGCTCGAGGCACACGTCGACGGAAGGCCGTACGGGCTGGACGTCGTCATGCCCGCCAAGAAGGTCGAGGGCGTCACCGAGGCCGACGTCGAGGCCATGATCCCCGCCGGACACCGCCGGTACGTCGAGGACACCCTCGCCAAGTACGGGGTGCCCGGACTCGACGAGGGCGAGGCCGTCGGCTGGCGTATCACCGGCTGGATGGAACAGGTCGCGCGCACCCAGCTGGACGTCGCCTTCGACTATCCGATCAAGCTGCTGGCCAACGCGCTCGGCTCACCGCCCGCCGACGTCGTCGAGCGCGCCCATGAGAAGGGCGTGCTCGTCGCCGCGCTCGCGGGCAGCGCCCGTCACGCGCGCAAGCACGCCGAGGCGGGCATCGACATCGTCGTCGCCCAGGGCTACGAGGCGGGCGGTCACACCGGGGAGATCGCCTCCATGGTGCTCACCCCCGAGGTCGTCGAGGCCGTCGCCCCGCTGCCCGTGCTCGCGGCGGGCGGCATCGGCAGCGGACAGCAGATGGCCGCCGCGCTCGCCCTCGGCGCCCAGGGCGTGTGGCTCGGCTCCCTCTGGTTGACCACCACGGAGGCCGACATGCACTCACGGGCCCTGACCCGCAAACTCCTCGCCGCCGGGTCCGGCGACACCGTCCGCTCACGCGCGCTGACCGGCAAACCCGCACGGCAACTGCGTACCGAATGGACCGACGCCTGGGACGACCCCGACGGCCCCGGCACACTTCCCATGCCCCTGCAGGGACTGCTGGTCGCCGAGGCGGTCTCCCGCATCCAGAAGCACGAGGTGGAGCCCCTGCTCGGGACGCCGGTGGGGCAGATCGTCGGGCGGATGAACAGCGAACGCAGCGTCCAGGAGGTCGTCGACGGCCTCACGCGCGGGTTCGAACGGGCCGTGGACCGGCTCGACCGCATCGCCGGAAGGAGCCACGAGTGAGTCAGCCACCGGGCGGGTTCTGGGCCCAGGCCACCGCCGACCCCGAACGCACCGTGCTCATCGCGGCCGACGGCGCGCGATGGACCGCCGGACGGCTGCACGCCGAGGCCAACCGGCTGGTGCACGGACTGCGGGCCGCCGGGCTCGCCCGCGGGGACTCCTTCGCCGTCGTGCTGCCCAACGGCGTCGAGTTCCTCACCGCGTACCTCGCCGCCTCGCAGGCCGGCTTCTACCTCGTGCCCGTCAACCACCACCTCGTGGGCCCCGAGATCGCCTGGATCGTCGCCGACTCCGGGGCCAAGGTGCTCATCGCGCACGAGCGGTTCGGCGACGCCGCCCGCCACGCGGCCGACGAGGCGGGGCTGCCCGCCGAGCAGCGGTACGCGGTGGGCGGGGCCGCGGGCTTCCGGCCGTACGCCGACCTCCTCGACGGGCAGCCCGGCTCCGCGCCCGGGGACCGGACGCTCGGCTGGGTCATGAACTACACCTCCGGCACCACGGGGCGCCCGCGCGGCATCCGCCGCCCGCTGCCGGGCAAGCTCCCCGAGGAGACGTACCTCGGCGGCTTCCTCGGCATCTTCGGCATCAAGCCGTTCGACGACAACGTGCATCTGGTGTGTTCGCCGCTCTACCACACGGCGGTGCTCCAGTTCGCGGGCGCGTCCCTGCACATCGGGCACCGGCTGGTCCTGATGGACAAGTGGACGCCCGAGGAGATGCTCCGGCTCATCGACACCCACCGGTGCACCCACACCCACATGGTCCCCACCCAGTTCCACCGCCTGCTCGCGCTGCCCGAGCGGACGCGGGCCGCGTACGACGTGTCGCCCATGCGGCACGCCATCCACGGCGCCGCCCCGTGCCCCGACCATGTGAAACGGGCCATGATCGAGTGGTGGGGCCACAGCGTCGAGGAGTACTACGCGGCCAGCGAGGGCGGGGGCGCCTTCGCCACCGCCGAGGACTGGCTGAAGAAGCCCGGCACGGTCGGCAGGGCCTGGCCCATCAGCGAACTCGCCGTCTTCGACGACGACGGGAACGCGGTCCCGCCCGGTGAACTGGGCACCGTCTACATGAAGATGAGCACCGGCGGCTTCTCGTACCACAAGGACGAGACCAAGACGCGCAAGAACCGCATCGGGGACTTCTTCACCGTCGGCGACCTGGGACACCTCGACGAGGACGGCTACCTCTTCCTCCGCGACCGCAAGATCGACATGATCATCTCGGGCGGGGTCAACATCTACCCCGCCGAGATCGAGGCCGCGCTGCTCGCCCACCCCGCCGTCGCCGACGCGGCCGCCTTCGGGATACCGCACGACGACTGGGGCGAGGCGGTGAAGGCGGTCGTCGAACCCGCTCCCGGCTCCGTACCCGGCGAGGCGCTGGCCGCCGACATCCTCGCCCACTGCGCACGGCGGCTCGCCGGGTACAAACGGCCCGGGAGCGTCGACTTCATCGGGACGATGCCGCGCGATCCCAACGGGAAGCTGTACAAGCGGCGGCTCCGGGAGCCGTACTGGGAGGGCCGTACGCGTCCGGTGTGAGGGCTCGGGCCCCTGTGGTCCGGGTCCGGTCCCGTCCGGTGCCGGACGGGACCGGTCGCCGTTCCGGGCCCCGTGCCGTCCGGCTTGACCTGCCGCGTGGACGGACCCAGGATCATCTGTCATGACGCCTGGACACGGCAGCACGGTCGACGGGGTGCTGCGGCGCAGCGCCCGGCGCACCCCGGACCGCATCGCGGTCATCCACCGCGAGCGCACCTGGACGTACGCCGGACTCGACGACGCCGTCTCCCGCGCCGCCGGGGTGCTGCGCTCCTCGGGGCTCGCCCCGGGCGACCGCGTCGGCTCCTACGGGCACAACTCGGACGCGTACCTCATCGGCTTCCTGGCCTGCGCCCGCGCCGGGCTCGTCCACGTGCCGGTCAACCAGAACCTGACCGGTGACGACCTCGCGTACATCGTCGGGCAGTCGGGCAGCACGCTGGTGCTGGCCGACCCGGACCTCGTGGACCGGCTCCCCGACGGCGTACGCGTACTGCCGTTGCGCGACGCGGAGGACTCGCTGCTCGCCCGGCTGGAGTCGACGCCGCCGTACGACGGTCCCGAGCCGCGCACCGAGGACCTGGTGCAACTGCTCTACACCTCGGGCACGACGGCGCTGCCCAAGGGGGCGATGCTGACCCACCGCGCGCTGGTGCACGAGTACCTCAGCGCGATCACCGCCCTCGACCTGAGCGCCGGCGACCTGCCCGTGCACTCGCTGCCGCTCTACCACTCGGCGCAGATGCACGTGTTCCTGCTGCCCTACCTCGCGGTCGGCGCCACGAACACCATCCTCGACGCACCCGACGGGGACCAGCTGTTCGACCTCGTCGAGGCCGGCCGCGCGGACAGCCTCTTCGCGCCGCCCACCGTGTGGATCGGTCTGTCGAACCGCCCCGACTTCGCGACGCGTGACCTGAGCGGGCTGCGCAAGGCGTACTACGGGGCGTCGATCATGCCGGTGCCCGTACTGGAACGGCTGCGGGCGCGGCTGCCGAAGCTGGCCTTCTACAACTGCTTCGGGCAGAGCGAGATCGGCCCGCTGTCCATGGTCCTCGGGCCGCACGAGCACAAGGGACGGCTGGACTCCTGCGGGCGGCCGGTGCTCTTCGTGGACGCGCGGGTGGTCGACGAGAACGGCAAGGACGTGCCGGACGGCACCTCCGGCGAGGTCGTCTACCGGTCGCCGCAGCTGTGCGAGGGCTACTGGGACAAGCCGCAGGAGAGTGCCGAGGCGTTCCGGGACGGCTGGTTCCGCTCGGGCGACCTCGTGGTGCGGGACGCCCACGGGTACTTCACCGTCGTCGACCGGGTGAAGGACGTCATCAACTCCGGTGGTGTCCTGGTCGCCTCACGGCAGGTGGAGGACGCGCTCTACACCCATCCCGAGGTGGCGGAGGTCGCGGTGATCGGCCTGCCGCACGAGCGGTGGATCGAGGCGGTCACCGCGGTGGTCGTCCCGCGCGGGCGGGTCACGGAGGACGAACTGCTCGCGCACGCACGGGAGAACCTCGCCCACTTCAAGGCCCCGAAGCGGGTGCTGTTCGTGACGGAACTGCCGCGCAACGCGAGCGGGAAGATCCTGAAGCGGGAACTGCGGGACCGGTTCGGCGAGGATGCTCCCGCCGGTGCCCCGGGCGGACCATTTGGCTGAGTCTTTGCTGGTCGTCTCCCTTGTGCGTTGAACTGGAGCCGCCGGCCGGCCGTACCAGTACCGGCGGCCCGACCACCTGAGCCCGGTCCGCCCCGTCACCACCGGGTTTCCGCACGGAAGGACCTTCGGGTTGTCTCGCACCACGCATTCCCACAAGCTGCCGGACACGGACCAGGCGATCCCGGAGCAACCCGAGACGCCGGACACCGAGCGACCGGACACCGAGCCGCCGGCGACCGGCACGCCTGAGGAGCCGGCCGCCGAGTCGTCCGCCGGGGCGACGGGCGCCCCCGGTGACGAGGGCATGCCCGCGGCCGAGGACGCGCCGGGCGGCGCGGAGTCGCCGGCCGCCGACGGCGCCGCGCCGACCGCGTCCGCCGGCGCCCCCGCCGGCACCGGGCCACGTGCCGACGCACAGACGCCGTCCGGCGAAGGACCCGCGGACGAAGAGCCGGCGGGTCAAGTCCCGTCCGGTGCCGGTGCCGGTGCCGGTGCCGGTGCCGTTGACGGAGACGGAGACGGCGAGGGCGACGGAGACGGAGACGGCGAGGGCGAGGGCTCCGGTACCGCGGAGCCGGAGCCCCCCGCCCCCCGCGGCTGGCGTGCCAAGCACCCGGTCGCGGCGCGCAACGTGCGGTACACCGTCACCGTCCTCGCCGCCGTCCTCGTGCTCTTCGCCCTCCTCATGCCCAACGAACCCGACCGGTTCCGGCCCGCCGTGCTCACCCGCCTGCCGGTGGAGGCGATCTTCGGAGCCGCCGTCCTCATCGTGCTGCCGAAGACGCTGAGGGTGGTGACGGCCGTGCTCGCCGGTCTGGCGCTCGGCGCGCTGACCGTCCTGAACCTCCTCGACCTCGGCTTCAACGAATTCCTCGGCCGCGGCTTCAACGTCGTACTCGACTGGGTCCTGTTCGACGACGCCCGGTCGTACCTCGAGGACTCCATGGGCAAGGCCGGCACGGTCGGCGTCGTGATCGCGGTCGTCGCGCTCGTGATCGCCGTGTTCGCGCTGATGGTCCTGTCCGTCGTCCGGCTCGCCGGCCTGCTGGCCCGGCACAGCGGCCGCGCGACCCGCGCCACCCTGGTCGCCGGCACCGTCTGGGTCGCCTGCTCGGCGCTCGGTGTGCAGTTCGCCGGCGTGCAGTTCGCGGCCCGCAGCACCGCCGGCGCCGTCCAGAACCGGGTGGACCGCGTCCAGGCGACCCTCAAGGACGAGGCGGAGTTCGCCAAGATCGCCAAGAAGGACACCTTCGCCAACACGCCCGGCGATCAGCTCCTCACCGACCTGCGCGGCAAGGACGTCATCATCGGCTTCATCGAGAGCTACGGCCGCAGCGCCATCGAGGACCCGATCATGGCACCCGGCGTCGACGCCATGCTGGACGCCAAGACCGAGGCGCTCACCGAGGCCGGATACGCGGCCAGGAGTGGCTGGCTCACCTCGGCGACGTACGGCGGCAGCAGCTGGCTGGGCCACTCCACCTTCCTCTCGGGGCTGTGGATCAGCAACCAGGCCCGCTACCGCACTGTCACCGCGGGCGAGCACCTCACGCTCACCGGTGCCTTCCGGCGCACCGGCGCGTGGCGAACCGTCGGCATCATGCCGGGCGTCCAGAAGAACTGGCCCGAGAGCTCGTTCTACGGCCTCGACAACGTCTACGACTCCCGCGAACTGGGCTACAAGGGACCGAAGTTCAGCTGGTCGACGATGCCCGACCAGTACGCCCTGAGCGCCTACCAGCGCCTGGAGCACGGCAAGAAGCGCGCCAAGCCGCTGATGTCGGAGATCATCCTGACCTCCAGCCACCAGCCCTGGGCGCCGATCCCGAAGACGATCCCGTGGGACGAGGTCGGCGACGGCTCGGTCTACGAGGACATCCAGAAGGAGGGCAAGAAGGCCTCGGACGTCTTCTACGACTCCACCAAGGTCAAGGAGGAGTACGGGAAGTCCGTCCAGTACTCGGTGAGCAGCCTCATCGACTACGTGGTGAAGTACGGCGGCAAGAACACCGTGCTGGTCTTCCTCGGCGACCACCAGCCCCTCGCCAGGGTCAGCGGCGACCACGCCAGCCGGGACGTGCCGATCTCCATCGTCGCCCACGACAAGTCCGTACTCGACAAGATCGACGACTGGGGCTGGACCGACGGCCTCAAGCCCGACGACACCGCCCCGGTCTGGCGCATGGACTCCTTCCGCGACCGCTTCCTGACCGCGTACGGCTCCACGCCCCACCCGTAGGGGAGAGGAGGGGGACGGGGAGCGCTACCGCGGGCGCAGGTCCACGATGCGCCTGATCTTGCCGACCGACCGCTCCAGCGACTCCGGTTCGACGATCTCGACCCGCGCCGAGACGCCGATGCCGTCCTTCACGGCCGCCGCGATGGCGCGCGCGGCCGCGTCGCGGGTCTCCGGCGTGGCCCCGGCGCGCGCCTCGGCCCGTACCGTGAGCGCGTCGAGGCGGCCCTCACGGGTCAGCCGGAGCTGGAAGTGCGGAGCGACGCCCGGGGTGCGCAGGACGATCTCCTCGACCTGGGTCGGGAAGAGGTTGACGCCGCGCACGATGACCAGGTCGTCGCTGCGGCCGGTGATCTTCCGCATCCGCCGGAAGACGCGGGCCGTGCCGGGCAGCAGCGTCGTCAGGTCCCGGGTCCGGTAGCGGACGACGGGCATGGCCTCCTTGGTGAGCGAGGTGAACACCAGCTCGCCCTCCACGCCGTCCGGCAGCACCTCGCCGGTGAGCGGGTCGACGACCTCCGGGTAGAAGTGGTCCTCCCAGATGTGCAGTCCGTCCTTCGTCTCCACGCACTCCTGGGCCACCCCGGGGCCGATCACCTCCGACAGCCCGTATATGTCGACGGCGTCGATGGCGAACCGCTCCTCGATCTCCCGGCGCATCTCCTCGGTCCAGGGCTCGGCGCCGAAGACGCCGACGCGCAGCGAGGTCGCACGCGGGTCGACGCCCTGCCGCTCGAACTCGTCGAGGATCGTCAGCATGTACGAGGGCGTCACCATGATGATCCCGGGCCGCAGGTCCTGGATGAGCTGGACCTGCCGGGCCGTCATGCCGCCCGACGCCGGAACGACCGTGCAGCCCAGCCGTTCGGCGCCGTAGTGCGCGCCGAGCCCGCCGGTGAAGAGGCCGTAGCCGTAGGCCACGTGGGCGATGTCGCCGGGCCGGCCGCCCGCCGCGCGGATCGAGCGGGCCACCATGTCGGACCACATGGAGAGGTCGTTCTCCGTGTAGCCGACGACGGTGGGGCGTCCCGTGGTGCCGCTGGAGGCGTGGATGCGGCGGATACGCTCCCGGGGCACGGCGAACATCCCGTACGGGTAGTTCTCGCGCAGGTCGGCCTTGGTGGTGAAGGGGAAGCGCGCCAGATCGGCGAGCGAGCCGCAGTCCTGCGGCCGGAGCCCGGCCTTGTCGAAGGCGTCGCGGTAGAACGGCACGTTCTCGTAGGCGTGCCGCAGGGTGGCCTTCAGCCGCTCCAGCTGGAGCGCGCGCAGAGCCTCCGGGTCGAGCCGCTCACCTGCGTCCAGCAGGTCCGTCGAGTCCGCCACAGGCCCTTCCCCTCACGCATGGGCATTCCGGACGACCGATCATTCGGTCGTGCCGTCGGGGATCAAGTAATCCAGCCGTACGGGCGGCCGTCAAGGAGTGCGGCGGGAACCGGTTCCTCCCGCCGGCCCTCTTCCCTGCCGACGGGACGCCCGGCGTCCCGGAGACGGAGGGCACGGATGTCATGTACCGCCGCAGGAGCGGCCCGGGCGGGCGGACTGGTCGCCGTACTGGCACTGGCACTGGCACTGGCCTGTCTCGGCTGCGGGGTGGGGGCGACGGCGCCCGCCGGGCCCGAGGGCGCCGAGCGCGCGGGAAGAGGGGGCACGCGGACCGCGGCGGAGGAGGTGCCGTGCCGCGAGGCGCTGCGGTTCGCGGACCAGGAACGGCTGCCCGCCGGGGCCGAGGACGCCGTCTGCGTGGTGCGGCACGGCATCGACACGCTGTACGACGTCCGGTTCCGGATCGGCGGGACCGGCTTCGACACCTGGCTGGCCGACACCCACCCCGACCTGGAGCTGGGTACGGACTGCGCACAGGAGGGCGCCGACCGCTGCGGAGTCCTGACCCTGGACCCGTACGCCGAAGGGGGCGCCGTGGCGGTGGAGCTGACGGTGCGGGACGAGGGCGACGGCCGCGCCCTCGTGCACTACCGGCCCTTCGACACCTGAGCGGACCTCTCAGCGGGCCGCCTCCGCCGCCACCGACCGCGCCCACCGGTAGTCCGCCTTGCCGCTCGGGGACCGCTGGATCGACTCGGTGACCACCAGCCGGCGGGGGATCTTGTAGCCCGCCAGCCGCGGACGGCAGT
Organism: Streptomyces sp. V3I8; assembly: GCF_030817535.1. NCBI lineage: Bacteria > Bacillati > Actinomycetota > Actinomycetes > Kitasatosporales > Streptomycetaceae > Streptomyces > Streptomyces sp. V3I8. The sequence goes on from NZ_JAUSZL010000002.1 coordinate 8,144,364, forward strand.
GGGCCCGGATCTCGTCCAGCGAGAGCAGGCCCCCGCCTTCGCGCAGCTGCACCACGGCCGCCACCTGGTTGCCCCACGTCTCGTCGGGCACTCCGGCCACCAGGGCGTCGTACACGTCCGGGTGCGACTTGAGCGCCTGCTCGACCTCCTCCGGGTACACCTTCTCCCCGCCGGTGTTGATGCACTGCGAGCCGCGGCCCAGGACGGTGACGACGCCCTCCTCGTCGACGGTCGCCATGTCACCGAGCAGCACCCACCGCTCGCCGTCCTTCTCGAAGAAGGTCTCGGCGGTCTTCGCCGGGTCGTTGTAGTAGCCGAGCGGCACGTGTCCGCACTGGGCGATCCGGCCGGGCTCGCCCACGGCGACCGGCTCGCAGGTCGCCGGATCGACCACCCGGGTCCGGGAGTTGACCTGGATGCGGAAGCCGCGTCCGGGGCCCGAGTCGGCGGTCGCCGTGCCGTTGAAGCCGGACTCGGAGGAGCCGAAGTTGTTGAGCAGCAGCACGTTCGGCACGAGGGCCTGGAACTGCGCGCGTACCGTCTCCGACATGATCGCGCCGGACGAGGAGACGCTGAACAGGGAGGAGCAGTCGGTGTCCTTCAGCGGCCCGTTCAGGGCGTCGATCAGCGGCCGCAGCATCGCGTCGCCGACCAGCGACACACTGGTGACGCTCTCCTTCTCGATGGTCCGCAGCACTTCCTCCGGCACGAACTTGCTGTGGACGACGACGCGTTGCCCGAAGTGGAAGCCGATGAAGGCGGTGAGGGTGGAGGTGCCGTGCATGAGCGGGGGTGTGGGGAAGAAGGTGATCCCGTCGCCGCCGGCCGCGACCCGCTCGGCCAGCTCCTGCGGCGTCCTCACCGGCTCACCGGTCGGGGCGCCGCCGCCCAGCCCCGCGAAGAAGAGGTCCTCGTGCCGCCACATCACCCCCTTCGGCATCCCGGTCGTGCCGCCGGTGTAGATGATGAACTGGTCGTCGGCCGAACGCGCGGGGAAACCGCGCTCCGGGGAGCCGGCGGCCTCGGCGTCCGTGAAGGCGGTCACCGGCAGGGAGGGCGCGTCCGGTGCGGGGACACCCACCCGTACGAGGTGCCGCAGCGCCGGGACCCGTGGCAGGGCCGCCGCGACCCGCTCGGTGAACTCCGCGTCGAAGACCAGCGCCACCAGGTCCGCGTCCCGGTAGAGGTAGACCAACTCCTCCTCGACGTAGCGGTAGTTGACGTTGACCGGCACGATCCGCGCCTTCAGGCACCCGAGGACCGTCTGCAGGTACTCGATGCCGTTGTAGAGGTGCAGTCCGAGGTGCTCGCCGGGACGGACGCCGCTGTCGGTCAGGTGATGGGCGACCCGGTTGGCCGCCGCGTCCAGCTCCGCGTACGTCAGACGGCGCTCGGCCCCCGAACCGGGGTGGTCGATGTGGACGAGCGCCTCGCGGTCCGGGACCACGTCGACGACCGACTCGAACAGGTCGGCAAGGTTGTACTCCACCGCTCCTCCTGACCCCGGCGACCCTCGGCGAGTGCACGTGCGTCACCGCTTCGCCGGTCATCAGAGCAAAGGCCGCCACAACTGTGAAGAGTCCGCGCGGATAAAATCTGACTGACTGTCAGAAAACCCTTGTACTGGTTACCCGCCTCCTGCAACCTGTTCTCGTTCCTGAGACGGGAGGACGGCAATGGGTGGGACGGAACACCTCACCGTGCGGCGCGAAGGCGCCACACTGGTGCTCACGCTCAACAGGCCCGAGGCCAAGAACGCGCTCTCGCTGCCGATGCTGGTCGGCCTCTACGACGGCTGGATCGAGGCCGACGAGGACGACGCCGTCCGCTCCGTCGTACTGACCGGCGCGGGTGGCGCGTTCTGCGCCGGCATGGACCTCAAGGCCCTCGCGGGCGGGAAGATGGAAGGACAGCGGCACCGGGACCGCCTCGAGGCCGACCCCGATCTGCACTGGAAGGCGATGCTCCGCCACCACCGGCCGCGCAAACCCGTGATCGCCGCGGTGGAAGGCCACTGTGTGGCCGGCGGCACCGAGATCCTGCAGGGGACCGACATCCGGGTCGCGGGGGAGTCCGCCACCTTCGGACTCTTCGAGGTGCGGCGCGGACTGTTCCCGATCGGGGGCTCGACGGTGCGGCTCCCGCGGCAGATCGCGCGCACGCACGCGCTGGAGATGCTGCTCACCGGGCGGCCCTACTCGGCGCGGGAGGCCGCCGGTATCGGGCTGATCGGGCATGTCGTGCCCGACGGGACCGCTCTGGAGAAGGCCCTGGCCATCGCCGAGCAGGTCAACGGCTGCGGGCCGCTCGCCGTCGAGGCGGTCAAGGCCTCCGTGTACGAGACCGCCGGGATGAGCGAGCCGGACGCTCTCGCCGCCGAGCTGAAGCGGGGGTGGCCGATCTTCGACACGGCCGACGCGGAGGAAGGGGCCCGGGCTTTCGCCGAGCGACGCCCGGCCGTGTTCCGGCGGGAGTGACGTCCGGCGCCGCCGGGGTGACGTCTCGCTCCGCGACCGGATCGTTCGCTGCCGCGGGTCCGTCGTGGCCGGCCGCGCAGTTCCCCGCGCCCCTGCCGGGGCGCCGTCCCTGACCGGGGCTTCAGGCCCACTGTGTGTGAGGAGATCCCCGTGCCCGAAGTCCTCAAGGCGCCCCTCGTCGTCGAATTCCCCTTCACCCGGTCCCTCGGGCCTGTGCAGAGCGCGTTTCTCACCGGGCTGCGGGAGCGGGTCGTGCTGGGGGTGCGGACCGGGGACGGCCGGATCCTCGTCCCGCCCGTCGAGTACGACCCCGTCACCTCCGAGGAGGTGGGCGAACTCGTCGAGGTCGCGGCCACCGGGACCGTCACCACCTGGGCCTGGAACCATGAACCCCGGCGGGGGCAGCCGCTCGACCGGGCGTTCGCCTGGGTGCTGGTGCGGCTGGACGGGGCGGACACCGCACTGCTGCACGCCCTCGACGCGCCGGGCGGGCCCGACTCCGTGCGCACCGGTATGCGGGTGCGCGTCCGCTGGGCCCGGGAGCGCTCCGGCGCCATCACGGACATCGCCTGCTTCGAACCGCACGAAGCGCACGAACCCGGTGGGGCGGACGAACCGGCCGCCCACGACGGGCGGTTCGAGAACCCCGTGACCGGCATCGTCGCGCCCGCCCGGCTCGACTACACCTACTCACCCGGTCGGGCCCAGTCCGCCTACCTCCACGCACTCACCGAACGGCGGGTCGTCGGGGAGCGCTGCCCGTCGTGCCGCAAGGTGTACGTCCCGCCGAGAGGGGCCTGCCCCACCTGCGGCGTGGCCACCTCGGAACGGGTCGACGTGGGGCCGCGCGGGACCGTCACGACCTACTGCATCGTCAACATCAAAGCGAAGAACCTCGACATCGAGGTGCCCTACGTCTACGCGCACATCGCCCTCGACGGCGCCGACCTCGCCCTGCACGGCCGGATCGGCGGCATCCCGTACGACAGGGTCCGCATGGGCCTGCGGGTCGAGCCGGTGTGGCCGGACGGAGGCGGCCACCCCGACCACTACCGGCCCACCGGCGAACCCGACGCGGACTACGAGACGTACAAGGAGCTGTTGTAGATGCCCGCACCGAGGCCGCTCAGGGACATCGCCGTCGTCGCGTTCGCGCAGACCGACCACCGGCGTACCAGCGACGAGCTCTCCGAGGTGGAGATGCTCATGCCGGTCCTCCACGAGGTCCTGGCGCAGACCGGACTGAAAACCGGCGAGGTCGGCTTCACCTGCTCCGGTTCCACGGACTACCTCGCGGGCCGGGCGTTCTCCTTCACGATGGCGCTCGACGGGGTGGGGGCCTGGCCGCCGATCTCCGAGTCGCACGTGGAGATGGACGGCGCGTGGGCGCTGTACGAGGCCTGGACGAAGCTCCTCACCGGCGACGCGGACACCGCGCTCGTGTACGCGTACGGCAAGTCGTCCCCCGGCTCCGTGCGCGACGTGCTGACCCGGCAGCTCGACCCGTACTACCTCGCGCCCCTGTGGCCCGACTCCGTGGCCCTGGCCGCCCTCCAGGCGCAGGCGCTCATCGACGCGGGGCACACGGACGAGCCGGCGCTGGCCGCCGTCGCGTCCCGCAGCCGCGCCTCGGCCGCCGGCAACCCCCATGCCCAGCTGCGCGGTCCGGTGCCGCGGGGCGGCTACGCCGTACGCCCCCTGCGCACCGGCGACTGCCCGCCCGTCGGGGACGGAGCCGCCGCCGTGATCCTCGCCGCGGGGGAGCGGGCCCGGGAACTGTGCGAGCGGCCCGCCTGGATACGGGGCATCGACCACCGCATCGAGGCGCACGGCCTGGGTGTACGGGACCTCACCGACTCGCCGTCCACGCGGCTGGCGGCGGAGCGGGCCGGGGTCTTCGAACGGCCGGTGGACACCGCCGAACTGCACGCCCCCTTCAGCTCCCAGGAGGTGGTGCTGCGCAAAGCCCTGCGGCTGGACGACGGCGTCACCGTCAACCCGTCCGGGGGAGCGCTGGCCGCCAACCCCGTCATGGCCGCCGGTCTCGTCCGCATCGGCGAGGCGGCCGACCGGATCCGCCGCGGGGAATCGGACCGGGCGCTGGCACACGCCACCTCGGGCCCCTGCCTGCAGCAGAACCTGGTCGCCGTACTGGAAGGAGACCCGCGATGAGCAAGGAGCCCGTGGCCGTCGTCGGGATCGGCCAGACCAAGCACGTCGCGGCCCGGCGGGACGTGTCGATCGCGGGACTGGTCAGGGAGGCCGCCCGGCGCGCCCTCGACGACGCCGAGCTGAGCTGGGCGGACATCGACGCCGTCGTCATCGGCAAGGCCCCCGACTTCTTCGAGGGCGTCATGATGCCCGAGCTGTACCTCGCCGACGCCCTCGGCGCGGTCGGCAAACCGATGCTGCGCGTGCACACCGCGGGCTCCGTCGGCGGCTCCACCGCGCTGGTCGCCGCGAACCTGGTCGCGGGCCGCGTCCACGGCACCGTACTGACCCTCGCCTACGAGAAGCAGTCCGAGTCGAACGCCATGTGGGGCCTGTCCCTGCCGATCCCCTTCCAGCAGCCCCTGCTCGCCGGCGCGGGCGGCTTCTTCGCCCCGCACGTACGGGCCTACATGCGGCGCAGCGGCGCCCCCGACGGCGTCGGTTCCCTCGTCGCGTACAAGGACCGCCGCAACGCGCTCAAGAACCCGTACGCCCACCTGCACGAGCACGACATCACGCTGGAGAAGGTCCAGGCCTCGCCCATGCTCTGGGACCCGATCCGCTACTCGGAGACCTGCCCGTCCTCCGACGGCGCCTGCGCGATGGTCCTCACCGACCGTGCGGGGGCGGCCCGTTCGCCCCGGCCGGCCGCCTGGATGCACGGCGGCGCGATGCGCAGCGAACCGACCCTCTTCGCGGGCAAGGACTTCGTCTCCCCGCAGGCGGGCAAGGACTGCGCCGCCGACGTCTACCGGCAGGCGGGCGTCGCGGACCCCCGCCGCGACATCGACGCCGTCGAGATGTACGTTCCGTTCTCCTGGTACGAGCCCATGTGGCTGGAGAACCTGGGCTTCGCCGCCGAGGGCGAGGGCTGGAAACTCACCGAGTCCGGGGTCACGGAACTGGACGGGGACCTTCCGGTGAACATGTCGGGCGGAGTGCTGTCCACCAACCCCATCGGGGCGTCCGGGATGATCCGCTTCGCCGAAGCCGCGCTGCAGGTGCGCGGACAGGCCGGGGAGCACCAGGTCGACGGTGCCCGCCGGGTCCTGGGGCACGCCTACGGCGGCGGCTCCCAGTTCTTCTCGATGTGGCTGGTCGGAGCCGAGCCGCCGGCCTCCTGAACTGTCCCCCTCGCGTGGCCTGTGCGTGGCAGTGACCGAAAGCTAGGCTGGCCGCGGACGACGAACCGGGAGGAGCACGGACGTGGCCGAGAGCACCATCCAGCAGCATCCGTTCGCGGGCTGGGACAAGCCGGAGCTTGACCTCAGCAGCGCCGACTGGCATTCGAGCAGCCGTGGGCGGGGGGATGTACAGATCGCCTTTGTCGAGGGGTTCATCGCGATGCGCAACAGCGGCCGCCCGGAAAGCCCCTCCCTGATCTTCACACCGGCGGAGTGGGGCGCGTTCGTGTCGGGGGCGCGGGAAGGGGAGTTCGACCTCACCTGAGGAGACTCGGGGAGACCCGGTGCGCACCGGGTGCGGGGTCCGGCCCGGTGGGAACCGCGAGGGACCGCGACCGACGCCCGCCGCGGTGACGGCGGACGGGCCCGCGACGCTCGCACCCGGCGGCGTACGCCGAGGTGCCTGCAGGCCACGGTGCGCACCGTCCCCCCATGTCGGCCGTACCACCGCGGCAGGGGGTCCGTCATGGGGCGGTACGGCAGGACGCTCTTCGAACGCGAGATGGAACTCGCCGCCGTGGACGAGGCGTTGGCCGATGTGACCGGACTGCGCGCGAGCCCGTCCGGGCGCGGTACGGGCATCTTCGGACCGGGCGCGGCCGCAGACGGGCCCCCTGCCGGTCCCACGGGCCTTCGCCCGCAGGACGCCGGGCCGCTGCGGGGCGGTACGGATCACCGGTGGGCGGCGGCGAGCTGCCTTCGGCTGCACCCTCCTCGCGTACGTCCGCCACCGGCGCGGCCGGCTCGCCGAGACGGAGGACTTCCGGCCTGGCCGGGACCGCCCGCGCCGAACTGGCGGCGATCGGGTCGCGGTCCCGCCCCCTCCACGGCACCGAGACGGACGCACTCACCGCGTACGAGCGCGCGGCCGCCGAGCCGGCCGTACGAGGACTCACGACGACGGCGATCGCGCAGGAGCTCCACACACGGGAGACGACGGTGGTGCGACTGCTGTCGGCGGTGTGCCGCAAGGCGGGATCGGACCTGACGGGGCCGGGGACGGCGCTGCGGACGGCGCGCGGCGACGGCCCGGGGCCCGGCGGCTGACCACCGGCACACCGGAGGCGGGGCGGGCACGGGGCGGGGCCCGGCGCCGGTCGCCCCCAGGGCGGGCGACCCCCCGGTGCACGTACCATTGCGGCATGTCCTTCCTCCGCCGCCGCAGCGCCACCCCCGCCGGACCAGACTTCGACGTGCTGGCCATGGACCCGGGCGACTGGCCGGGCAATCTCGGCGCCGGCCTGCTGCCCGCACCCGACGGCAGCTGCCAGGGTGTGTTCCTGCGCTACGACCTCTTCGGCGGCCGCGGCCCCGCGATGATCATCGGGAACCTGCCCGAGGGCTCCCCGGCCCGCGAGGTAGCCGAGGGAGAGGTCCCGTTCGAGGTGGCCCAGCTGCTGCTGGCGCTGGAGAACGACGAAGAGGTGACCGTCACCGGCGCCGAGGACATGCCGGTGATGCAGGGCGACAACCTGCTCATCGTGCGCCGCCTCAAGCTCTCCGAGACGCGCATCTCCTGTGTGCAGTTCGACCGCAGCGACAAGGTCCTGGTGACGATCGCCGCCTGGGACCGCCCCATCACCGACGACCTGTACGCGCTGCTCAAGCCCCTGCCCGCGGAGCTGTTCCAGCAGGGCTGAGCCATGTCCTCGTCATGACCCCAGGAAGTGGAAACCGGGCCGCGGGTGCATGAGGAAGTCGTGGTGCGAGATGTTCCACGCGTAGGCACCCGCGAGCCCGAACGCCACCCGGTCGCCCGCCCGCAGCCCCGGCGCCGGCACGCGTCGCGCCAGGACGTCCTTCGGTGTGCACAACTGGCCCGTCAGCGTGACGAGTTCGCCGTGCGCCGCCGGCCGGGGCCACGGATGCGGCCACTCCTCCACCGCGAACAGGGTGCAGGGCTGGTCGTGCCCCTTGGTCGCCGGGGTGCGCAGGTGGTGCGTACCGCCGCGCACCACGGCGAACTCCTCCCCGTGGCTGTGCTTCACGTCCAGCACCTCGGTCACGTACCAGCCGCAGTACGCCGTCAGCGCGCGCCCGGGTTCGATCCGCAGGAGCAGCTCCGGGTACCGGTCGCCGAGCCGGGCGAGCCCCGCCCCGTACGCGGCCCAGTCGAACCGGTCCCCGGGCGCCGTGTAGTCGACGCCCATGCCCCCGCCGACGTTCACCTCGGCGAGCCGCACCCCGTGCCGCCCGGCCAGCCGGACGGCCCAGTCCACGACGGAACCGGCCACCGCGAGCTGCTGCGGCGCGCGGAGCCCGCTCGCCAGGTGGGCGTGCACGCCGCGCAGTTCGAGGTGCGGGTAGGTGCCGTCGGTGAGCAGCCGCACCACCGTGTCCGCCCGGGACGGGTCGAGGCCGAAGGGCGTGGGGCGCCCGCCCATCGCGAGAGAGCTGTCCGCCAGCGAGCCCGCCGCCACCGGCAGGTTGAAACGCGGCAGGACCGCCACCCGGGCGTCCGGCACCACCTGCCGGGCCAGCTCGGCCAGCATGTGCAGCTCGTGCTCGCTCTCCACGTGGAAGCGCGCCACGCCCAGCTCCAGCGCGGCCACGATCTCGGCAGGGGTCTTCCCGGGGCCGCCGAAGGCCAGCGGGCGGCCCGGCACCGCCTTGGCCACGTGGTCGAGTTCGCCGCCCGAGGCGACCTCGTAGCCGTCCACGTACGGGCCGAGCGCGTCCAGGATCCCCGGCTCCGGATTGGCCTTCGCCGCGTAGTGGAGCTCGACGCGCCCGGGCAGTGCGGCCCGCACGGCCGCCGCATGGGCCCGCAGCGCCGCCAGGTCGTACACGTAGGCGGGCAGTTCGGCGCGGGGCAGCGAGAGGGTGAGGTCTCGTACGGCGTCGGTGGGTACGGTCATCGGGTGCTCCCGGTCGGACGGTGCGGGACGCCCTCGCCGAGAGGCGAGGGCAGACGGACGTAACCGGCCTCACGGTCGGCCTTGCGCGCCCAGCGGGTGAGGAGGTTCGCCTTCGCGGGCAGCGGCACTCCCGCCAGCAGCGCGGCCAGCGGCGGCGGGCAGCCGTACCGGTCGGCGTACGCGCGCAGGGCGGCGCGGACCTCCGCCCACAAGGCGGCCTCGGTGTGCGGATGCAGATCCGCGAGTGCGGCGAGCAGCTCGGCGACGTGGTTCACGAGCAGGCAGTAGACGACCCGGTCCCAGCCGCGCTGCGCGTCGTAGGTGAGCGGGCCCGCGACCTCGGGCGGCAGCGAGGCGAGGGTGTCGGCGTGGTGCTCGGGCACGAGCTTGGTGCCCTCCAGGTCCCGGAAGAGGACCTGGGCGGGCATGCCGTCGCCGTCGACGCAGATCAGCACGTTCTGCAGATGGGGTTCGAGCACCAGCCCGTGGTCGAAGTAGGCGGCGAGCACCGGCGGCACCAGCAGCCTGAGGTAGGCCGCCCACCAGTCGAGCGCGGCCCGCGGGCCGGCCCCGTCGAGGAGGCGGGAGACGTGCGCGGGACCGGTGGGGTACTCGTCCGCCACGGCCGCCGCGAGCAGCGGGGTGGTGCCCGGCAGGAGACGCCGGCCCAAACCCTCGCGGACGATGACCCCGAACCCTTCGAGCATCTCGCGGTCGGGTGCCCCGTCGGGGCCGGGCAGCGCGAGACTGCGGTACGCGGGCTCGCGCAGCACCGCGCTGCCGGGGAACCGGTCGGACAGGCCGGCGAGCACCGGACCGAGCACACGGGTGAGGGCCACGGCGCCGGACAGCTCGTACCACGCGTTCTTGCGCCAGCAGTTGGTGATGCGGATGTTCAGGCTGAACTTCAGGAACGACTCGCCGTCGTACAGGGTCCGCACGGACGCGGTGGCCGCGAAGGGCGTGCCGCCGGGGCCCAGGTCGAGGACGTCCCCGCGTCCGAGGGCCGCGCGCAGCACCGGGTGCTCGCGCAGCATCGCGTACTGCCAGGGGTGCGCGGGCAGCAGCCGGTAGCCCTCGGGGACGCTCGCAACGCCCCGCCGGCCCAGCCGGTCGAGCGCGTCCGTGGCACCGGGCTCCGCGGACTCCTGCGCGATCAGGTGCTCGCGTACGGCGAGGTGCCGCAGGGGGAAGACCGCGGCCGTCTCCGGCGCGTAGGCCGGCCAGGCGCCCGCGTCCCCGGTGCGCGCCTTGGGCGTCGGGTGGAAACGGTGCCCGAAGAGCAGCGACCGCTCGGAGGCGAGGTAGGCGGCGACGGGTGTGTCCGCCGGCACGGTCCGGTCCGCCGTCCGTACGGCGAGGGACGAGGCGATCGCGCGGTGGCTGGAGCCGATCTGCTCCAGGAACTCCTCGTTGCGCACACCGGTCCGCAGGAACAGCTCGTCCTGCGTGTACCGGGCCAACCGCCGCCAGCCGATCTCGCACCAGTCACCGTCCGCCGTCCGCTCACTCACCGGGCCGGTGAAGCGGTGGGCGCCGAGCATCGACGTACGACGCAGCGCGACCCGGAGCAGCACACCGCGCCGGGGCAGCCGCAGCAGCAGGTGGCGGCCGGTGAGGGCGGTCTGGTGCTCGGGCGCCGACACCTCGCGCAGCAGGCAGTTGAGGAGCGTGTGCGCCACGGCGAGGTCCGGGGAGGGGAGTTCGGTGTCCGCCGATGAGAGGGGGGTGCTACCGGGCGACTCGGTCAGCGGGGGCATGTGCGGCTCCGGCAGGTGCGGGAAGAAGCGAAGGACGGTCGCGCTCACGGCGGTCCGCGCGGCGGCGGGCGGGCGGGATCCGCACGGCGGCGGGCAGGGCGGCCGCCGTGCGGATCAGGACCGGGGAGGGGGCCGGCCGCGCTGCCGGGCCTCGACCCTCACGCGGGAGTTCCCGTACGCAGGAGGTAGTTGGGGCCGGTGATGTAGTGCTTGTTGATGTCCGCCGCGCCGGAGCGCTCCTTGCTGAGCAGCGTCCCCGCCGTGACCATCGCCTTGACCGGCAGCCGCGGTGCCTCCAGCACCCGGGCCCGCAGCACGGCGCCGGGCTCGCCGGCCGCCGTGCCGAGCCGCTCGACCGCCTCGCTGAGCCGGTCGCGCACGAGCTCCAGCAGCACCGGCAGCGGCGCACGGCCGTGCCGGGCCAGCCCGAAGGCGTAGGCGCCCGCGCACAGGTGGACCGTGATGGTGGTGAACAGGTCGGCGACCGGCCGGTCGTCCGCGACGAAGGTGCGGGCGTCGTCGAAGTCCGCGGGGCCCGGCGCCTCGTCCCCCAGCCGTTCGCCCAGCCGCACGCGGTTGATGCGCGGCCCGTCGTTGTCCTTCAACAGCAGCCGCAGCCGCGTACGGCCGTCGTCCCTCCGGTCGAGGACCAGCGAGATGTTCTGCTGGTGCGACTCCAGCGCGATCCCGTACCCGAAGAGCGTGGTCTGCCAGTCGAAGAGCAGGGTCAGGAGGGCGTCCAGCAGGGCGAGCAGGTCACCCCCGTGAAAGCGGTCGGCCAGGTCCTCGACGACCAGCCGTCCGCCGGGTGCCTCGGCCAGCAGCGCGGCCATGGGCACGACGACGCAGTCCTCGAGGCCGTCGGGCAGACGCCGGAACAGCGCGGCGAGCAGTTCGTGCCCGGCATGCGCGTACAGGCTCTCGTCGGCGTGCAGGATCGTGCTCCCGAAGCGCGGTTCGCGGGCGATGACCCGCTCGATCAGACGCTGCCCGGCGGCCCCGTCGACCAGGGTGCCGGGTTTGACGGTGCGCCGGTTGCGCAGCCCCAGCGAGGCGGTGTTCAGGGGGAGTTTGACGTGCAGCGACGGATCCTCGGACAGAGCCACGGTACGCATGGAGAGGGTGGGTACGACTTCGAGGCGGGAGCGGCCGGCGAGCACCGCCCGGTCGGCCAGACCGGTGGCACGCAGGGCGTCCTCCAGCGGGGCGCCGACGACCAGCGGGTGCACCGGCAGCGCCACATGCGTACGGTCGAGTCCCGGGAGCCCGAGCACCGCGGGCGTGGGCCAGCCGTCCGGGAACGCCCCGGTCACCGCGTCCCGCGGCAGGGCGAGCCAGCGCAGCGCGAAGCGCGGATGCACCTCCGGCGCGTACGCGCGCAGGTGTGCCTCGTCCAGTCCGGCGCGTCCGCGCGCGGTCGGGTAGACGGGATGGTCGAGATGGGCGGCGAGGGTGTCGTACGCCAGCCCGCCCGTCAGCCCCGACCAGGCGTCCGGAGAACGCCCGTGACGGTCCGTCAGCCGCTGGAGCACCTCGTCACGGACCGCCGTGTGCAGCCGCACGGTGGCCAGTGTCTGCCGGCACTCCTCGGCGAAGGCGTCGAAGCCTTTCCGGTCGCGGGGGTCGGCGAGCTCCCGCAGGGTGGCGAGGATCGCGTCGCACGTCTCGTGACGGACGGGCGCGAACCCGTCGGACTCCCGCACGAGCAGGGGCAGCCGGGCCGCGTACTCGCACTGGAACCCGTCCTCGGCGACGGGCAGCAGCAGGGACGCCGTGTCGCCGCAGGGCCGTTGCCACCAGGCGCCGTCCGCCCGGTGCACGAGCCGGCCGGCCGACCGCAGACCGACCACGTCCTCACGCAACAGCGCGCCGAGCACCCGCACCACCAGCTCGCGCTGGACCGCGTCGGTCTCCACGGGCGCGCTGCCGGACGCGCTGCCGCAGGAGGTGCCGGCCGTCACCGGCCGCGCCGTCACGGCCGGATCTCCCAGCGCTGCCCGGCCAGGAAGTCGGTCACCGCCCTGTCCACGGCCTCCTGATCGGTCCCGGTGGCCCGCACCACACCGAGGAAGTCGCGATTGGTGCCGTACACCTCGTGCCGCTCACCGATTTCCCGTAGCGGCCGATAGGTCAACCGCACCCCGTCCGAGGTCAGTTCGGTGGCCGGGGGAGCGGCGGTCAGCGTCCCCGGACGCTCGGCGCACGGATAGTCCAGGCGTGCCGCCCCGTCCCGCCGTGCTCCCAGGTCCGCGGGCAGGGGTTCGCCCAGGTGCGTACGGAGGATGTGCTCGAAGAGCGGAACGTCCAGCAGTCGCGCCAGCAGCAGATCGCACTGGTCGCCTATGGCGCGGTAGTTGACCTCGATGATCCGCGCCCTGCCCTCGTGCACCACGAACTCGGTGTGGCAGACGCCGAATCCGACCCCGAGCGCGTCGAGCTGGGCCAGCACCTGGGCGACGACCGGTTCGGGATGGGCCGCGACGAAGGTGAGCCGTTCCTCGATGAAGTACGGCGGCGGGGACACCACGGTGCGGAAGCCGCCCAGGACGTGACGCACCTGCCCGTCGCCGAGCGTCTCCAGCGTGCAGAGCTCCCCGGGCAGGTACTCCTCCACGACCAGCGCGGCCCCGGGGCGGCGGCCGCGGATCTCGGCGCAGCGTGCCACCAGGTCCTCGGGGCCCTCGACGAGCACGACGTCCTCGCTGGCCACGCCCTCGCGCGGCTTGAGGACACACGGGAACGGCGGGTCGAGGGCGGCCACGTCCGTCCGGTCGGTGACCTCGGCCGACCACACCGTGTCGGCGCCGGCGGCGGCGAGCCGGCGCCGCATTTCCGCCTTGTCCTTGGTGCGCAGGGCGACCCGCCAGTCCTTGCCCGGCAGGCCGAAGTAGGAGGCGGCCAGGGCGGCCTGGGTCTGCAGGTGGTCGCTGTTGGTGAAGACCGCGTCGGGACGGCCCAGCGTCGAGATCCGGGTGACCACGGAACGGAAGTCGCGGACGTCGCACTCCAGGACCTCGAACCCGTCGGTCCCCGGGTGCCCGCTCCGATACGCGCGCCGGTGTGCGTCCGGCTGATCCGTGAGAACCGTCACCCGGAGGCCGAGCCGTGCCGCGGCCGGCAGGAACCCTTCCGTGACGGAGTCGGTCGGGTTGAGGGCGAGCACGTACATACGCATGCGACGGGACAACTTCTGCTCGGGTGCGGGCGGTTGCGGCGGACGCCGGGTGCGGTCACGCGCTGCCGTTGGTGATCTCTATACTAAGGTAAGCCTTACCTGGTGTTGCCCCCTGTGCAGGAGTACCGATGACCGTGGCCGTGGAGACTCCGTGGACCCGTGCGGCCCCGACCGTGTCCGGCCTGCTGCGTGACACGTATCGGCAACTGGCGGACATCTGCGAGGCGTTGACGGTCCGCGTGGAGGGACCGGCGCCGCGGTTCACCCGAAAGGGCGTGTCCGGCGCGGAGCTGACGAAGGACCAGCAGGCGATGGAGGCCTTCCTCGTCGCCGAGGACTCCCGTATCCGGTCACGTCACGACCACGTCCCGCGCCGCGACGTCGCCGCCTCCCGCGCCTTGCACGACTACGCGTGGTCGGTCGGCCTGCTGACGAGCGGCGTCTGGTACCTCACGGGCCGGGTGCCGCGGATCCGCCCCGAGGACGTACGACTCGACCTGGCGTCCGGGGAGTTCGCGATCAGCCCGGGGTCCGGCCTCGCCTGTCTCCCGGGGGACCCGGCCGCCGCGCTCCCCGGGGTGCTGACCGTGCCCCACGAGGAGGCGCTGCGCGCGGAGCTGCGGGTCGCCGTCGCCGACCACATGGAACCGCTGCTCACCGCGATCGGCCCGCACGTCCGGCGCGGTCCGCGCGCGCTGTGGGGCCTGGTCACCGACGACCTGGTCTCCGGGATCTGGTACCTCGGCCGCATGCTCGGCCGGGAGGACGACGCCGTACGGGCCGCCTCCGCGCTGCTGCCCTCCGCCGTCGCGCCCTTCCCCGGCGGCGCGGACTTCCGCCACCTCACCGGCGCCGACGGCCGGCAGCACCCCACCCGCACCCGCATGGGCTGCTGCCTCTACTACACGATCCGCCCCGCCGAGGCGTGCGCCACCTGCCCGCGCACCTGCGACACCGAACGGCTGCGCCGCCTCGAATCCTGACGGAGGCGGCCGGCGGGCCACCCGGGCCGCCGGCCGCCTCCGTCACCGGCCGTCTACGCGGACGGCGTCACCCGCACGTCCGCGGCCCGTACGAACGCCACCCGGTGCCCGAACTGGATCTCGTAGTACAGGTCCGCACCCCGCACCACCCGGTGGGGCGTCGTGTCGAAGGTCGGCGCGTAGAAGTACTCGCCCGGCACCTTGTCACCGACCACGTACTCCTGCCCCGCGAGGAGCTTGTACGGCAGCGGCGACACCGCCTGGACGGGCACACCCGCCGGGTAGGCCTCCTTCTCCGGGTACGCGCGCCCGTACACGGGGATCTCGGCCAGTCCGTCCTTCGGGGTGACGACGGCACCGGACGCGTTCACCGCCGTCGGCTGCTTCTTCGGGTTCCTGAACCAGGCCTTCTGGCCGAGGTACCAGATCGCGGTCCAGTCGCCGTCGCGTCCGGCGACCGCGTACTGCTGGCCGGTGGAGACGCGCGAACCGAGGTCGTTCACGCCGGTCGTGGAGTCCGCGCCCGAGGGCCGCAGGCCGATGTCCTTGACGAGCGGCGCGTTCTCATCGGGTTCCGTGTACAGGCGTACGGCGCTGGACCCGTGCGTCTCGCAGGGTTCACCGGCCGTGACGCAGCCGGTGAACAGCGGCTTGTTGGTGGCGAACCGCGGCGCCACGGTCACCAGGCCGCCCTTCGGCCCGGCCGTGGCGTGCAGCGGCCTGCCCAGCAGTGCGAAGTAGTGCTGCCAGTCCCAGTAGGGGCCCGGGTCCGTGTGCATCCCCGGAATGGTCGCCGTCGTGGTGCCGGGCACGGTGTCGTGGCCGAGGATGTGCTGCCGGTCCAGCGGAATGCCGTACTTCTTGGACAGGTACTTCACCAGGCGTGCCGACGACCGGTACATCGCCTCGGTGTACCAGGTGTCGGGCGCGGTGAGGAAGCCCTCGTGCTCCAGGCCGATCGACGTGGCGTTGATGTACCAGTTCCCCGCGTGCCAGGCCACGTCCTTGGCCTTCACGTGCTGGGCGATGTGCCCGTCGGTGGAGCGCAGGGTGTACTGCCACGACACGTAGGTCGGGTCCTGCACCATGTTGAGGACACCTTCCCAGGTGCCCTCGGTGTCGTGGACGACGATGTACTTGATGCTCTGTGACTTCGGCCGGTCGCCCAGGTCGTGGTTGCCGTAGTCGCCGTCCCCGAACTCCTCGTACGGGGCCGGGATCCACTCGCAGGACACGGTCGCCGGGCACTCGGTGGCACCGGCGGCGGGAGCCCGCAGCCCCGCACTCCTCACCTGTGCCGTCACCGGGCGCAGCCGCGGCTGCGCGGCGAGCGCGACCTGCTGCCCCGCGTCCGTCGTGCGCTTCTCGCCCCGCCGGATCACGTCGAAGACGTCGTCGGCGTAGGCGGCCGCCGTCGCCGTGTCGTCGGCGCCCGAGTAACGGGCCACCGCCCCGTACCAGTCGGCCGCGTCGCCGCCGAGCGGTTCGCCGAGCTGCTTCTGGGCGGCGGCCAGCAGCGCGGCACCGCCCGCCACGTTCGCCGCCGTGTCCGTGCGCAGTCGCTCGGCGGGGATGCCGCTGAGCTCGGCGGCCTTCGTCAGGGTCTTGAAGCGGGCCGGCAGCCGGGTGTTCTCCGGGACCTTCGCCCCGGCCGGGAGCGCGCCGCGTGAGTCGTCGCCGCGCGCGTCCTCCGTGCCGTCGCTGTGGTGCGGCACCGCGGAGCGGGCGATCGCCGTGCGGGCGTCGGTCAGGTGCATCGGGCCGTAGCCGCCCGTGACACTGGGCGCCCCGCCGTGCGCGTCCCAGCGGGACTGCAGGTAGGAGACGGCGAGGAGCACGCTCTGCGGCACGTGGTACTCGGCCGCCGCGTCAGTGAAAGCTTTCTGCAGCTGTGCGGAGGGAGCGGTCGCCCGTCCGCCGTCGTCGTACGGGGCGGCGCCGAGCAGGGGCAGCAGGAGCGCGGCCGAGGCGACGGCGCCCGCGGTCCGGCGGGCACGTCTGCGCCGGGCGGAGGGGCTGGGGTCGGTGCGGGATGCTGGCAAGGCTGCCTCCTGGGACGAACGGGCGTGACAGGGCGTACGGGGGCGGGTGTGGGTCAGTGGTACCGACTCTCCGACGATCCGTCAATCATTCCCAGAAACCTGCGATTGCCCACGTCAGCGGCGGGGGTTCACCGGTTGCGGCGCGGTGGTGATCCGGCCTGCGGGGCGTCAGTGGAGTAGACCTCTGGCCCGTCCGGGTGAACGGTGCCCGCCGGCGGGGGCGCAGGTGAGCAGCGGGCCCCGGACACGACGAAGGCCCGCGGTGCGCGCTGTCCCTGGCGCACCGCGGACCTTCGTCCCCGTCAGCGAGTACCGACCGCCGCGCGCACGGCCTTGCGGGCCATCTGGCAGTCGTCGTGCAGCCGCCTCAGCAGCAGCCGCTGTTCCTCGCCGGACGGCGCGGCGCCCGGGTGGGCCGTTCCCGGTGCCGCCGGGGTCGTCTCGTGCATCGAACGCTGCACGGCCGTCTCGTACGTACGGATCTCCCTGGTGAGGACGAGCATCAGGTTCACCAGGAACGCGTCACGGGCCGCCGGTCCCGCCGACTGGGCGAGCTGGCTGATCTGGCGGCGGGCGGCGGGCGCGTCCCCGAGGACCGCCCACAGCGTCGCCAGGTCGTACCCCGGCAGGTACCAGCCCGCGTGCTCCCAGTCCACCAGCACCGGACCGGCCGGTGAGAGGAGCATGTTGGACAGCAGGGCGTCGCCGTGGCAGAACTGGCCCATGCCCTGGCGGCCGGCCGAGTGCGCGATGCCGTGCACGAGCTTCTGCAGGTCTCCCATGTCCCGGTCGGTGAGCAGTCCCAGCTCGTGGAACCGGGAGATCCGCGCCGCGTAGTCCAGCGGTGCGTCGAACGTGCCCGCCGGCGGCCGCCACGCGTTGAGCCGGCAGACCGCGCCGAGTGCCGCCCTGATGTCCGCGCGCGGCGGGGCCTCGGCGGGATGCCGGTGCAGTGCCGCCACCCGTCCCGGCATCCGCTCGATCACCAGCGTGCAGTTGTCCGGGTCCGCCGCGATCAGCCGGGGCACCCGCACCGGCGGCCGGTGCCGCACGAAGGAGCGGTATGCCGCTATCTCGTGCCGGATCCGCTCGGCCCACACGGGGGAGTGGTCCAGTAAACACTTGGCTACGGCGGTGCTGCGTCCCGTCGTGCCGACGAGGAGCACGGAGCGTCCGCTGCGGCGCAGCACCTGGACCGGAGCGAACTCCGGACAGATCCGGTGCACCGACGCGATCGCCGTACGCAGCTGGGCGCCCTGGGGGCCGGACAAGTCGAGTCTCCCGCTGAGCGGTTGCGTACCGAGCCCCGGCATACGCCGTGACCGGCCGGCACCGAGCACGGGAGCCGCCGTCGGGCGGGCCGGGTCGAGATAGGGGCCGCCGCCGACCGGGCGGGTGTGCGACGACCGGGGTGGGACGGACACGGAGGACGATGCTGTGTACATGGGAAGAACAGATCCCTTCGTGTGCCGGCGAATTACGGCGCCACCCGCCCCGGTCGCCCTGTTACATCCTGGGGAATGTCCCTCGGCGACCGGGTCGGGGTGGCGCGTTCCTACCTGACACCTTTGGCCCAGTGGCACACCATCTGGCGTGCCCTGGCGAACCCTGGCGAATAGTCGCCCAGCAACTGACAGGCGGTTACTGTCAACTCAGCCGAGAACCTGGGGGCTTGACGTGAGCGGACAACCCAACACCCGACTGTCGGACCTGTTCGGCCTGGCCGGCTGGTCCAAGGGCGAACTCGCGAGAATGGTCAACCGGCAGGCGGCGGCCATGGGCCACCCCCAGCTGGCGACCGACACCTCACGGGTACGGCGGTGGATCGACATGGGAGAGGTCCCACGCGATCCGGTGCCGCGGGTGCTGGCAGCACTGTTCACCGAGCGTCTCGGCCGTGTCGTGACCATCGAGGACCTCGGTCTGGTCCGGCACGGGCGCACGGGGAAACGGCAGGGCGGCGGGAGTGTGCAACACCCCGACGGTCTGCCGTGGGCGCCCGAGCGGACGGCTGCGGTCCTCACCGAATTCACGGGAATGGACCTCATGCTCAACCGACGCGGCTTGGTGGGCGCGGGCGCCGCGCTCGCCGCAGGATCCACACTCAGCAGTTCCATGCACGAGTGGCTGCACACCGATCCGGCCCTCGCGGCGGACGCCCCCGGAACCGACCATCCCCTGCACGCCGACCCCGCTGGGTTCGACCGCTACGAGGCCGCCCCCATCGGGTCGCAGGAGATCGAGGAACTGGAGCGTTCGGTCGAGGTGTTCCGGGCCTGGGACGCGGCCCGCGGTGGCGGTCTGCAACGCAAGGCTGTCGTGGGACAGCTCAACGAGGTGGGGGGCATGCTCTCCTACCGCCACCCCGACCATCTGCAGCGGCGCCTGTGGGGCGTCGCCGCCAACCTCGCCGTCCTCGCGGGCTGGATGTCGCACGACGTCGGCCTGGAGCCCACGGCGCAGAAGTACTTCGTCATCGCCACGCACGCGGCCAGGGAGGGCGGCGACCGGCCCCGTGCCGGCGAGGCGCTCTCCCGGGCGGCCCGTCAGATGGTGCACCTGGGCCGGCCCGACGACGCGCTCGACCTCATGAAGCTCGCCAAGTCGGGTTCCGGCGACGAGGTCCTGCCCCGGACGAGGGCCATGCTCTGCACCATCGAGGCCTGGGCGCAGGCGTCGATGGGCAAGGCCCAGGCCATGCGGCGCACGCTGGGCGAGGCGGAGGACCTCTTCGCCTCGGACAAGGGCGACGTGCCGCCGCCGAGCTGGATGCAGCTGTTCGACGAGGCGGACATGCACGGGATGCAGGCGCTGGCCTACCGGACGCTCGCGGAGCACGACCCGTCCGCGGCCGCCGTCGCGCAGCGCCATGCCAAGGAGGCGCTGGCGCTGCGGGAGAAGGGCCGGGACCGGTCGAAGATCTTCGACCACCTCTCGCTCGCCTCGGCGTGCTTCATCGCCGACGACCCCGAGCAGGCCGACCGGTACGCACGGCTGGCCCTGACGTCGATGGGGACGAACTCGTCCCACCGCACCTGGGACCGGCTCCGTGAGATGTACCGGCTGACGGGGCAGTACTCCAGCTATCCGAAGATCCACGATCTGCGGGAGGAGATCAAGCTGTCGCTGCCGAAGGGCTCGTTGAAGCCCAAGGGCGACAACAGCGCCCGCGCATGACGGCATCCGCGCATGACGGCATCCGCGCATGACGGCATGCGGACGTGACGCCATGCGGACGTGACCCGGGTGTCTCAGACGGCGACCCGGGCGACGAGCACGCAGGCGTCGTCCTCGCGCTCCGTCCCGCCGAACTCCTCCACCACCGTCCGTACGCAGTCCTGTGCGGTACGGGCTCCGCGCAGACGCGGGGCCAGGTCGAGGAGACGGCTCACGTCCGCGGTGCCCGCGCCGTGCCCGGCCGGCCGCGCGGGGACCAGTCCGTCGGTGTGCAGGAGCAGCAGGTCGCCCGGTTCGAGCGGCTCCTCGGCCTGCCCGTAGACGGCACCCGGGGTGGCGCCGAGCAGGACGCCGGCCGGCGGGGTCAGCATGCGTCCCGTCCCGTTGCGGAACAGCAGGGGGGCGGGATGGTCCGCCTGCGCCCAGGCGAGGGTCCGGCTCCCGGGGCGGTAGCGGCAGCACACCGCGCTGCCCAGGGCCGGCTGGACCGAGGCGTCGAGCAGCTGGTTGAGCCACGCCATGAGCCGGCCGGGCTCGGTGCCCGCCATCGCCATGCCGCGCAGCGCGCCGAGCAGCATCGCCATGCCCGAGGTGACGGCGACCCCGTGTCCGGTGAGGTCGCCCACGCTCAACAGCGTGTCGCCGTCGGGCAGTTCCAGTGCGTCGTACCAGTCGCCGCCGATGAGCGCGCCGGTCGCGGAGGGGAGGTGGCGGGCGGCCAGCTCCAGCGTTCCCGGACCCCGTTCCGGGAGCAGCAGGGGTCCGCGCCAAGGAGGCAGGACAGCCTCCTGCAGTTCGACCGCCAGGCGGTGCTCGGTCTGTGCGGCGTGCCGTCGGCGCTGCAGGGAGTCACGGGTCTCGCCGACGGCCCGCTGGCTGCGCCGCAGTTCGCTGACATCGCGCAGGACGGCCCACATCGAGGCGGTGCTGCCGTCCGCGCCGAGCACGGGCTCGCCCATGACGTGCACGGTCCGTACGCCGCCGTCGGGCCGCAGCACCCGGAACTCCCCGTCGATCGGCTTGGCGTCGATGAGACAGTCCGTGACCATCGAGGTCAGCTTCGGACGGTCCTCGTCGAGGACGACGGAGGGCAGCTCGTCGAGGGTGAGCGGGGGAGCGGCGGGGTCCCGGCCGAGGATCCGGTAGAGCTCACCGGACCAGCTCGCCTCGTCCGTCAGCAGGTTCCATTCGGCGCTGCCGACCCGGCTGAGCAGCGAACCGGTCGTGGCGGTCGCGGCGGGGGGTGCGGCCATGCACTCGGCGGGCGCGGGCGGCGGACCGTCCCGTAACTGGGCCAGGTGCGCGTCGAGGTCGTTGAGCTGGTGCATCGCGAGGTCGCACAGCGCGCGCTGCCAGCGTCCCTCCGGGTCCGTGCCGTCCACCGGAGCGTCCCGCCGTACGGCGTCCATGTCGCCCCGCAACTGTCGCGCCTGCGAGATGAGCGCGTCGACCGAGCCGCGCGGGGGCGGCTGGGCGGCAGGGTGGTCCGCCGAGAGATGGGACGGCATGACGTACTCCGATACAGGCACGCTACGGCCAGGACAACGGGAGGGACCGTTACGACTGTCGCACAGCCCGCGAGGACCTGTAAGGGCTTTGGCAACACACGACGGAGCGGTGCCCCTGGCATGTGCCGCAGTCCTCGGGCCCGCCTCCGCCGGGACGGGACCGGCACCCGGCCCCGCCTTCAAATCGTAACGCTCCCAGGCGAGTTGCCGACGCGCCGACCACTTTGGAGGAACCGCTCACGCATACGTTCGTGCGTGTGTGTGTACGAGCGTCTCGTACGCGTATCGGCCCCGCCCGTGGCGGGCACCGCATGACGTGCCCGATCGTGCGCGGCTCACTCCTCCGCGCCGCACGAACTGCCGTCCGCCGGCAGCCGCCCGTACAGCAGGAAGTCGTCGATCTTCCGGTGCACGCACTTCGAGGAGGAGTAGCCGGTGTGGCCCTCGCCCTTGTTGTCGAGGACGACGGCCGACGAACCGAGCCGGTCCGCGGTCTCCGTGGTCCAGCGGTACGGGGTCGCCGGGTCGCCGCGGGTGCCGACGAGCAGCATCTTCGGTGTGCCGACGTCCCGTACCTCCTCACGGATGTACGAGGTGCCCCTGGGGCGGCCGTAACACATCAGCGCCTGGGCGAGCCGGTACCGGCCGAAGACCGGTGACGCCCGCTCGTACGCGGCACGCAGCCTGCCGAGGTCCTGGACGATCCGGTCGGCGCTGGGCCGGTCGGGGTCGTCGGCGCAGTTGATGGCCATCAGCGCGGCGGGGAGGTTGTCGAAGGGGATCTCGCCCTCGTCGACGAGGGTTCCGTTCCCGTTCCCGTGTCCGTCGCCGTCGCCGTTCCCGGTGGCGGCGCCGCCACCGGGGAACGTGCCGCCGCCGACGAAGAAGCGCATGATGCCGCGGGTGTCCCCGTCCTGGACGAGCGAGGTGAGCGCCTGCGAGAGGGCGGGCCACAGCTCCTTGCTGTAGAGGGCCTGCCCTATGGCGCCGACCAGGTCCTGGCCCGAGAACGGTATGCCGAAGTCCGCCGGCACCGGGTCCGCGTCCAGCGAGCCGATCAGCCGGAGCACCTCCTCGCGGGCCGAGCGCGGGTCCTGGCCGAACGCGCAGTTGATGTCCTGCGTGCACCAGTCGAGGAAGTCCTCCAGGGCGGTCTGCTGGCCCTGCGCGCCGGTGACGCCCTGCTCGGCGAGCGGTTCGGTGAGGGTGTCCACGCCGTCGAGGACCATACGCCCCGTCCTCCCGGGGAACTGGGCCGCGTACACCGCGCCCAGCCGTGTCCCGTAGGAGAAGCCCAGGTAGTTGAGCTTCCTGTCGCCGAGGGCCGCGCGCATCACGTCGAGGTCGCGCGCGGCGTCGACCGTGCCGATGTGCTCCATCACCGGCCCGGAGTGCTCGGCGCACTCCGCGGCGACCTTCCGCAGCACGTCCAGAGCGGCCCGCGGATCCTCGCTCTCCTCCGGCGCCGCCTCCGCCTCCGTCCCGCCGTCCGCGCCCGTGCCCGGGTCCGCGTCGGAGTCCGGGTCGGCGTCGGGGGCCGTGGAGTCCATGCCGTCGCCGCAGCTGACCGGGGAACTGCGGCCGACGCCGCGCGGGTCGAAGGCGACCACGTCGTAGCCGTTCGTGAGCCCCATGAAGTCGGCTCCGCCGCCCGCGAGCTCGCTGACTCCCGGGCCGCCGGGGCCGCCGAAGTTCAGCAGCACCGAACCTCTCGACCTGCCCGTCGCCGTGAACCTCGCCATGGCCAGTTCGAGCGTGCCGTCGGCGGGGCGCGCGTAGTCGAGGGGGACGGTCACCTTCCCGCACTGCAGGCCCTCGGGCAGGTCGTCGCCCGGACAGGCCGTCCACCTGATCCGCTGGTCGTGGAAGCGGGACAGGTCGGGTCCTTCGTCGGCGGCCGCGGCCACCGACGGCAGCCCCGCACCGAGCAGGGCCAGCGTCACGGCGCAGATGAGGGCGCGGCGTTGGTGCGTCGACAGCATCACAGGCCTCCCGGGACGCCCCGGCCCGCGGCCGGGGATTCCCCCTCGATCACGATAAGCGGGGCTTTCCGCCCACGCCTCCCGGCGGGCGGAACGGCGGCGCGGGCCTTATCCTGCGCGGCCCGTCCGTGCGCCTGTCCGTACGCCCGTCCGGTACGCCCGGCCCTCGGGCAGCCCTCGGGCGGCCCACCCGGCCACCCGTTCGGCACCCAGGCCCGCGTCCCCCCGAAGGGGGGGAATGGCGGGCGGGCCATAACCTGCCTGGTGCGGCCGCGTTTAAACGGTGCGGGCGCCTGCCCGTGACACCGTCTGGAAGGCAGGGACCCATGAAACGGGTTGCCCGAAGTGGTTTGATCATCGCGGCCGCCGCCTCCGGCGCCGTGGGCGTGACGATGCCGGCGCACGCGGACTCCGCGGCCGACGGTGTCACGGCCAGGTCGCCCGGGGTGATCTCCGGCAACACCATTCAGCTCCCGGTGCACGTTCCGGTCAACGCGTGCGGGAACACCGTGAACGTGGTCGGGCTCCTCAACCCCGCCGCGGGCAACGGCTGCGCCGACGAGGGCGGCGACGGCGGAGCAGGCGGCCACCACGGCTCCGCGGGCGCGGTCGCCGACGGTGTCGAGAAGGAGTCACCGGGCCTGGTCTCCGGCAACGGTGTGCACCTGCCGGTACAGCTGCCGGTGAACGTCACCGGCAACTCGGTGAGTGTCGTCGGCATCGGCAACCCCTCGGTCGGCAACGAGTCCACGAACACCTCGGCGGACGGGCCGCGGCTCCCGGACACGCCGTCCGGCCCGAAGCCGGCCCAGCCGTCGCAGCGGCCCGCCGACCGGGCCGAGCCCGCCGACCCGGTGGAGGCCGAGGGATCGCGGATCGTGCCCCAGGGCGTCCCCAAGGCCGCCCTCGCCCGGACCGGTACGGACCTGATGGCCCCGGCGGCCGCCGCGAGTGCCGCGCTGATGCTGGGCGGAGTCGCGCTGTACCGCCGCTTCCGGCCCGCCGCCGTACAGGGGTCCGTCCGCCGGGACGGACACTGACCCGGATCCGCGGACGCGCACCGGACCGGGCCGTGGTCCTGCGCGGACCGTGGCAACGGGCGGTGTGCGGACCGTCGTCCTCCGTGGTGCGCTGAACCGGCGCGACGTGTGAGCGCCGCATCGGTTCCCAGCCGAGCGACACCTCCGAGGACGGAAGGCCCCACCGGTCACGACGACCGGTGGGGCCTCCGTGCACGAGCACCTTCCCCCTCCGGCCCGCCGCCGGCCTGCGCGGGAGCCTCGGGACGGACGAACATCCACTCCATGCGCGGCTCTACGACGAACCGGAACACCGAGCGGACCGGGCCGGAACACAGCACGGTGACGAGCCCCACGGCGGCCACGGTGACGACGAACAGCCCGAACGCGGTGTGCAGCCAGGGATGGTCGTACCAGTTCCAGAAACGGGACGACTTGATCACGAAGCCGTGCAGCAGATAGCCGTACATCGTCCCCGTACCCAGCGTCGTGCACCACAGGTGCCGTCCGGGCACCCAGGACAGGAAGCAGGCCGTCAGGACCAGCGCGAGGCAGAACAGCGCCGGGGTGGTGAACAGCCCCGCCCAGGCCGGTGCACCCTGGCCCGTGACGCTGCCCCGGTGGTAGAGCCAGCCGGCGCCGAACCAGGGCGCCACCGCGTACGCCGTGACCAGGGCCGCCGCGGCCACCGGCAGCGCGAGCAGCCGTACGCGCCAGGTCCGCAGCCGTTCGAAGTGCTCGGCGCGCAGCGTCAGTCCGAGCACGAAGAACGGCAGGAAGCCCAGGACCCGCTGGATCGAGATGTCCCCGCCCAGATCCGGAGAGACGGCGGCCAGCACCGCGAACCCCATGGCGACCGGCACCGGGTGGCGCAGCGTCAGCCAGATCGGTGTGGTCAGCCGCCAGATGAAGAGGGCGACCAGGAACCACATCACGTACCAGGGATCCAGCAGGCTCAGCGGGTAGCCGGGATCGTCCCGCGCCCACCGGTAGAACAGCGTGTACGCGGTCTCGAAGACCAGGTACGGCACGACGACGCTCGTCAGGAGCCGCCGCACCCGGCCCGGCGCCATGTCGAAGCTCCGCGAGAAGTAGCCGGAGACGAGGGCGAACGCGGGCATGTGGAAGGCGTACACGGTCAGGTACGCGGCGGTGGCGAACCGGCTCCCTTGGGTCAGCGGTTCCCAGGCGTGACCACAGGCCACCAGCACGATGGTGAGGTATTTCGCGTTGTCGAAGTACGGGTCCCGTCCGCCGGCCGACGGGCTGCCGCCCCGCGGTACCGGGACCGCCGGGAGCGCCGGGACCGCCGGGCGTTCCCGGGGCGCCGGGGGCGGCGGATGCGCGGGGGCTGACAGATCGTGCGACACCACATCTCCTGGCCTCGGCGGCGGTGGGTGATCCCCTCCGCCTGCCCCGTCCTGTACGGCTCAGTCGTGCCCCGCGTTCGCCGCCGCCGGCGGTTCCCCGCGGCCGGTCCTCCTGCGAACCCAGGCGACGGCCCCGGGGCGACGGCTCCGGGGTGCCGGTCCCGGGGTGATCCGAAACTCCGTTGCCGGGGCGGCCCGCGGATGCTGGAGTGACCCCATGGATCACGAAGCGGTGCTGGCCCTGTTCGACCGGGAGATGCGTGAGGGCGCGCAGCCCTACGGTCCCGATTCCGTCGTGGAGCGGGTCGGCGGGGTGGTCCGGCACGTCGGACCCGAGCACGGCTGGAACGGCGTCCTGTGGTCGGACCTGACGGAGTCCGACGCGGACGAGGTCATCGCCGAACAGGCGCGCCACTTCGCCCGGTCGGGCCACGAGTTCGAGTGGAAGCTGTACGGGCACGACCGGCCGGCCGACCTCGGAGAGCGGCTGCGGGCCGCCGGGTTCGCACCCGGGCCGACGGAGACCCTGATGATCGCCGAGACCGGCGCGCTGAGCCTGGACGCGGAGCCTCCGCGGGGCGTCGGGCTGCGGTCCGTCACCGACGCGGCGGGCGTCGACCTCGTGGTCGACGTGCACGAACAGGCCTTCGGCACGTCCGGCACCCGGCTGCGCAGCCAACTGCTCGCCCAACTGGACGAGCACCCGGACACCGTGGTCGTGGTCGTGGCCCTCGCCGACGGTGCCCCGGTCAGCTCTGCCCGGATGGAGCTCGTCCCCGGCACCCGGTTCGCCGGCCTGTGGGGCGGCGGCACCGTCGAGGCCTGGCGCGGCCGCGGCATCTACCGCGCCCTGGTCGCCCACCGCGCCCGTGTCGCCGCCGAGCGCGGCTACCGCTACCTCCAGGTGGACGCCTCCGACCAGAGCCGGCCCATCCTCCAGCGGCTCGGTTTCGCACCGCTCACCACGACGACGCCGTACGTCCGCCCGGCACCGTAGCCGGACGCCGGGGCCGGGCGCCGGGGCCCGGTGGCGGGAACTCGGAGGCCGGCCCGTCCCGGCCGCACGGTCGGTCCTCCGGTGAACACGGGCCGAATGCGGGCCGAACGGGCCGCCGCCGAGGGCCGGTTGGCCCCGCGTAGCGGCAACGCGTCCGTGGCATGCTCCAGGTGTTGGGTCACGTCGTCCCGGGATCGGCCTCCCGTGACGCCACGTCTCTCCCGCGCCGTGGGCACGGTCGAGGCCGCGGGCCCGCCGACGCCCCGGGGGGAGACGTGTCGGCGGGCCCGAAAACGTACTTCCCGCCCCCGCGTCCCACCCCCGTGCTCCGCACCGCGGTACGGACGCGGCCTCACAGGTCGAGCTGGTACTCCACCGCCTGGTGCGTGGGCAGGTAGCCGAGCGCGTCGTTGATGCCGCGCATGCGGGTGTTGCTGTCGGCCGTGTCGGTGAGCAGGCCCCCGAGCTCCGGGTGGCGCTCGCGGGCCCGGCGCACGGACTCCGCCTTCATCCACAGACCCAGCCCGTGCCCCCGGTGCTCGGGCAGCACGCCGGTCCCGTAGTGCCGGCCGTCGCCCCGGCCGTCGCCCGGTACGACCAGTTCGGAGAAACCGACGACCGACTCGTCCGCCGTGCGCACCACGGCGACGGTGTGCAGCAGTTCACCGCGCGCGGCGACGGCGTCGGCGGCGGCGCGCACCCGGTCCACGTCCCAGACGACCGTGCCGTAGTCGGTCCCCTCCATCGGCATGTCGTCCATGGCCCGCCGCGACGCGGCGAAGGACAGGGCCAGTTCGGGCGGCACCGTGCCCTCCCACCGGACCAACCGGTATCCCTCGTGCGGCTGCCGGACGATGTCGTCCATCCGTCGCAGGTCGGCGTCGGCCAGCGGCAGCCTGGCGTAGGTCAGCGCGAGGACCCGGCGGAAACCGCGGGCCGCCAGGAAACGGTCGCCGGACGAGCCGTCCTCGGCCTGCGCCAGGAGCGAGCGGCGGCCGTCGTCACGCGCCGCCGAGACCGCCGCCGCCAGCAGCCGGCTGCCGACGCCCTGCCGTCGTTCACAACGGTGCACGCCGAGCTCGAGTTCGGCGAGATGCCTCTGCCCCCGGCCGGTGAACAGCCGCAGGAAGGCGGATCCCGCCGGTATCCCCTCGTCGTCGGACGCGAGCCAGGCCGACCGGGTGCCCGAGGCGGTGGGTGCGGGATCGGTGAGCGCGGTGATGCGGTGGGGCAAGAGGTCTCCGTCACGGTCGGTGTGGACTTCGGGGAAGCCGCAGACGCTAGCCGCGCCGGAGAACACCCCGCAACACCATTACGTACGCTGATGATCAGGACCCGGCGCCGGGCAACTACGGCAGTACACCGACCGGTTGCCGGCCGGGCCGGACGGGACCGGGGCCGGCGGTACACGCGGGGCGCCGGCGGATCAGGGCGTGTGCGGGGTGCCGCTGAGGCTCCAGGTCCGTAACGTGGCCTCCCGGTTCCGTGACGTCCGGTGCACGGGCTCGTCGTCGGTGAGGGCGAAGCCGGCGGCCCGGGCGACGCCGGCACTGGCCGTATTGGCCTCCTCGATGCGCAGCACCACCCGCCGGGCGTCCGCGTGACGCACGGCGTAGGCGGCGAGCAGCCGGACCGCACGGGAGGCGAGACCCCGGCCGCGGTGGGCGGCGCCGACGCCGTACGCGATCTCGACGTCTCGCTCGTCGGTCCCGCTGCGGAACAGCAGCACCTCGCCCCGGGGCAGCACCGCGTCCGTGGTGATCGCGAACTGAGCCCTGCGCCCCTGGGCCCGCGCCTCCCGGGCGTCGGCGAGGTAGGCGAGGGCCGCCGGCCTGTCGAACGGCGAGGCCACCGGGGTCCAGCGGGCCATCTCGGGGTCCTCGTACAGGGCGATCAGCGAGTCCAGGTCGCCCTCGGACCATTCGCGCAGGTGAACTCCCTCTCCTTCGAGGCGCAGGTGCGTGGGCGGGATGAGCGTCGGCGGACTGTCCATGGGGTGATCCTGCACCGCGCGCGGACGTGCGGCCAAGGGCGCGTGGTCCCGCTCACCGCGCCGGGGCGCGCCCCGGGACGGCCAGGCACGGGTCGGGAGCGGCCGCGCGGCGCACCGCCTCGCGGACCGCCGACGCGGGATCACCCTGGTGATAGACCCGTTCGGACGGTTCGATGCCGTCCAGGAACTCCTGGTAACGCACCGCGGACGCGAGGGGCGCGAGCGGTTCGGCGACGACCAGGGCGCGGGCGGGATCGCTGCCCGGGACCCGTGCCCGCCACGCGTCGGCCCAGGCGCGGGCGGTGCTCGCGCGCACCGCCGCAGGGAGGAAGGAGCCGAGGCGCAGACCGTCGAGGACCGGGTTGCCCCAGTGTGCGTCGGCGAAGTCGACGACCACCGGCGGGCCGCCGTCGGCACGCCAGTTGCCCGGGTGGAAGTCGCCGTGCACGACCGTGTCCGGCAGTCCGCACTCCTCGAGCGACCGCCAGCGGTCGGCCAGCGCCCGTGCGAGGTCCAGTTCCCGGGCGGTGAGTTCGGCGCGGACGGGACCGTCGAGGAGTTCCGCCACGCGTTCGGCGAGGACGGCCGTCCGGCGGTCCGGCACGGAGGCGGGCCGTTCGCCCGGCCGCTCGGCGAGGGCCGCCTGCGCGGCGGCGAACCGCCGGGCACCCGAGGCGGCGGTCCGGGCCGACGCGCGCCAGCAGTCCTCGCCCGGAACGTGCTCCATCAGGACGTACCCGTCGGCGGAACCGAGGACGGTGGGCACCAGACCCGGGTCGATCCGGGCGAACGCGGCGATGACCTCCGCCTCGTCGGCGGCGAAGTGCGGGGTGGCCTTGAGCCAGACCGGTCCCCGGCCGGTGGGCAGCCGGAAGAGCCCGGCCAGGTTCCAGGTACGGCGCTGCTCCACCGGTCCGGTCACCGGCCGCCCCGCCGCGGCCAGGGTGCGCGTCGCCCCGTCGAGCAGCCCGTGCAGGCCGTCGGCGTCCGCCCACCGTGCCCGCAGCGGCTCGTCCCCGCTCAACGCCCCCGGATCCGCCGGAAGCCGGAGCGGTACGCGCGGACGCTCCAACGCCTGGACGTGGTAGGTCACATGACCGTCGCGTCCGTCCCCGCCGCCCTCCACGGACAGCAGGCGCAGCACCAGCACCTCCACGCCCAGGACCTTCCGCAGCCGCAGGACGACCGGCTCGACCTCGGCCCACCGCGGTACGTCGACGGGGAAGGGGCCGGCGACGCCGAGGAGGTCCTCGCCCGATGTCACCCACGCGCTGAAAGTACGGCTCACCGCGACAGTGTGGGCGCGGCGGACGGCGTACGGCCAGTGGATATCGCCGGGACCCGAGCCCCGGACGCCGGGACGGAAGAAGGTCCGGGACGCCCTCACCGACGCGTGTGCGAGCCGGCCCGTGGCGCTACGGGCCGGCCCGCGGCTCATCCGTGCGGGTGCCGCGCTACCTCTTCGACGTGTTCTTCGCCGAGGCGGTCAGACACACGAACCCGAGCATCAGGGTCAGGGCGCCGATGATGATGTTGTTGATCACGACGCCCGTGTCGGGGCTGCTGCCCACGATCCACGGCGCGATGATCATCCAGACGCCCATCGCGCACATGGCGCCGCTCAGGCCGTACATCCGCGCCGGGTTGGTGGTGAAGCCGAGAGCCAGCACGCAGATCGCGATGCCCACGATGAGGTTGTGCGTCATGAGGGCCGACTGGCTCGACGTGTAGTGCAGGATCCATGGGGAGGCGGCGCAGTACAGACCGAGCAGGAACACCGGTCCGTCCACGAGCGCCACATCGCGACCCCCGAGCATGCGGGCGTAGCGGTCCCGCATCTCCGGTACATCGGGGTGGGTGGCGATGTCCCCTCTGGTGTTCGAGACGTTGGCCATGATGTGACTCCTTTTTTGTCTCCGCTGTCTCCGCTGTCTCCGCAGACCCGACCGTGACGGTGCGGTGTACGGCGTCCGATACCTGTGTCCATTCTGCGCTTATTTTCCCTTTATGTGCACTCGTGGGGCGTGGGAGTTTCAGGGAGCGGCAACGGACGGAAACGGACGGGCACCGGAAGGGCCGCGTCGACCAGGACGGTTGTCCTTCGGGTGTGACGGCGGCCGGGGACGGAAGCAGCTGTCCGCGGGGGGCGGCACGGTCAGGCCGGGAACGTCATCAGGGCCAGCGGCGACGAGGTCGGCCGCGCGGAACCGCCCGCCGGCTCGACGGTGATGCCCATACCGGACGCCTTGTCCACCGTCCCCTCCAGGAGGACGGGCCCGGTCGTCCGGCCGGGATCCATCAGCCCGGCGGACCGCATGGTGCCCCCGTCGTCGAACCACAGCTGGTAGACCTTGCCGTTCGGCGGGCTCGCCATGCCGGAGGCGATGAAGACCGCCCTGTCGCGGCTCTTCGAGACGACGACCGTGCCGCGGGCCCCGTCCGCCAGTCCGGCGGTGCGGGTCCTGGCGTCCGGGGCGGCCAGCACCGCCGCGATCGCGTCCGTGCGCCGCTCGGACTGCCGCGCCTGCTCCTGGGCGTCCTCGGCCCGGTCGTACTGCCACACCGCCGTGCCGCCGAACGCGGCCACCCCGGCCAGGCAGGCGGCGAGCGCCCACCGCGACAGCCGGCGCGCGCGGCTGCCGCGGCCCGGGGACCGCAGCGGGGACCGCACCGGGGACGTGCCGCGCGGGCTCTCCTGGCGGACCGTCGCGATCCGCTGCATGACCTGGTCCTTGAGCGCGGCGGACGGGGTCGCGGACACCGCGAGCCCGAGCCGGGCCGCGGTCTCGCTCAGCTCGAGGGCCTCCTGGGCGCAGGCCTCGCAGTCGGCCGCATGGCGTTCGAACTCGACCCGTTCGTCCTCGGAGAGTGCGTGCAGTGCGTACGCGCCCGTCAGGGTGTGCAGGTCGACGGTGCTCATACGGCGGCCCCCAGGCAGTCACGCAGGCGGATGAGACCGTCGCGCAGCCGCGTCTTGACCGTGCCGAGCGGCAGGGCCAGCGACTCGGCCACCTCCCGGTAGGTCAGACCGCGGTAGTACGCCAGCGTGACGGACTGGCGCTGCAGCTCGGTGAGCGTGCGCAGACAGCGTCGGACTTGTTCGCGTTCCAACCGGGCTTCCACCTGTTCCGTCACCTCGTCGTACTCGGGGGCGTGGTCGAGCAGCGCCGCCCTGTGCTCACGTGCGGCCGAGGCCTCGACCGAGCGGACCCGGTCGACGGCGCGCTGGTGGGCGAGGGTGAGCACCCAGTTGATCACCGAGCCGCGGTCGTTCCGGTAGCGGGCGGCGGACCGCCACACCTCGACCAGTACTTCCTGGGTCACCTCCTCCGACTGGGCCCGGTCGCGCAGCACGCTGCGCACGACACCCAGGACGGGACCCACCACGGCGTCGTACAGCCGGGCGAAGGCCTGCTGGTCCCCGAGGGCGACACCGCCCATCAGGTCCTGCAGGTCCGGTTCGGCCGAGGGGTTCCTGCCGATGTGCACGGCTTCTTTCACGAGGGGGTCCTCCGGGGGCGGGCTTCGTACGGCTGGAATCCGTTGCCGGGAGGCAGGCGGATTGGTCACGGGCGGATCTCTCCTGCGCCTTCGCGCGCGAAGGCACCGCGCGGAGGGCGAGTCCGGGGCGCCGTCGGTGGTCCAGGACGGGGCCCCGGACCGCCCTGCCGGTCCGGGGGGCCGAACGCCGGACCGGCGCCCCTCCCGAAACAGCCGACTGCCCCGGGAGGGGGGTTCGAAAGGTGCCCGCACGGCTCTGCGGGTCCGCGGTCCGGAATTCCGGGCCCCTGAGCCCTTTCTCCTCCGTACTTCCGGCAGGACGCGCCGCCCGGATGCACCGGAGCGCCGCCGGTCCCGTCCGTGTCACCGCCACCGCCACCGCCACCGCCACCGGCGTCGGCGGTTGGAGGGGAGACGGCGGCGCATCGCTTCCGCATCGAACTGACGCGCGAGCCCGGTGTGTCCGTTCGCCCGGGCCGCCCGCTTCAGCCGTTCACCGCGTGGCGCAGGCCGTGCCGCAGCTGGTGCAGTCCGCGACGGGCGTGACTCTTGACCGTCCCCAGCGGCAGGCCGGTGCGCCGGGCGATCTGGGTCTGGGTGAGGTCCTCGTAGAAGGTGAGCCGCAGGACCTGCTGCTGGCCGGCGGGCAGCTTGGACATCTCGTGTCCCACGAGCACCCGGTCGAGGGCGGCCTCGGGCCGCCCGCTCGCGGGATCGGCGAGCAGCAGGACGGCCCCGGCCGAGGCGACCAGCTCGGCACGCCGGGTCCGGGCCGCCAGGGCGTCGGCGATCTTGCGTTTGGCGATGCCGATGATCCATCCGGCGATCGCGCCGCGCTCGGGCCGGTAGCCGTGACGGCCGCGCCACATGCCGAGGAACACCAGCTGGGTGACGTCCTCGGCCTCCCGTTCGTCGCCCAGCGCGCGCCGGGCGAGCGTGTACACCAGCGGCGACCACCTCGTGTGGGCGGCGGCCAGACAGGCCTCGTCCCCGCCGACGAGGCCACGGGCCAGCTCCTCGTCGCTGAGCGCATCCTCCGGCCTGGCCCGCGCGGACGCGGCCGGCGCCGTCCCGCGCTCCACGGACCGCTCCACGGGCCGCCGTACGAGCGGCCGTACGGGCGGGTGTACGGACATCTGTGCGGACCCCGGCGCGGGCGGGTGCCCGGCCATCGGTCGTCGGGTCATGGCTCACGGCTCCTCGCCTCGCACGGCTGCGTCCCGGCCGCGCGGGGGACGGCCGGGTGCGGCACCCGTCGGACCACGGCGGTGCGGTCCGGGGACGCCGGCCCGGGGCAACTCCCGTACAGCGCCCGGGTGACGCCATCGTGGGAGCGGAAAGGCCGAGGCATCAAACCGCGTCGATTCTGCGTCGTATAGTCGGCTCATGGACGAGCCGACGGGCGAGCCGGGTGGTCACCCGGAGCCCGACACGAACGAGGCCGCGGCGGTCGGTACGGGGATGACCACCGGGGGCCTGGCCCGGCGGCTGGGGGTGTCGCCGACCACACTGCGCTCGTGGGACCGCCGGTACGGACTGGGCCCCGCGGTCCGCGCCGACGGACGGCACCGGCGCTGGACGCCCCAGGACGTGGCGGTGCTGGAGGCGATGTGCCGGCTCACCTCGGCCGGGATCCCTCCCGGCGAGGCGGCCCGCGCCGCCAAGGCCGGTGACGCGGGCACGCGGGAGCGGTCCGCCTCCGGCGGGTCCCTCCGGGCCGCCCCGGGACGGCCGGCAGGCCACGGACCGCCCGCGGGGGACCATGAAAAGCC
This sequence comes from Streptomyces sp. V3I8, assembly GCF_030817535.1. NCBI lineage: Bacteria > Bacillati > Actinomycetota > Actinomycetes > Kitasatosporales > Streptomycetaceae > Streptomyces > Streptomyces sp. V3I8. The sequence goes on from NZ_JAUSZL010000002.1 coordinate 8,178,373, forward strand.
TGTCCCGGGCCAGGGAGGACCCGCGACCGGACACCGCGCGCCCGGAGTGCCGGACCGGCCGTCCGGCACCGGGCCCACCGCGGACGAGGGGCCGCCCGGCAGCGGCGGGCGCTCGCGGGCGGCGGGCACCCTGCCGCTGGGCGACGTGCGTCAGGAGTGCCGCGGACTGGCCAGGGCGGCCGTCCGGCTCGACGCCCCGGCCCTGGACGGCCAGCTGGCCGCCGCCGTCGAGCGGTACGGCCTCACCGTCGCCTGGCAGGAGGTGATGATGCCGACCCTGCACGCCGTCGGGCGCAAGTGGGCCTCGTCCGGCGACCGTTACGTCGAGGTCGAACACCTGTTGTCCTGGCACATATCCACCGCGCTGCGCCGGGTCACGCCGATGTCCCCCGCCGGCCCGCCGGACACCGCGCAGGGACCCGTGGTCCTGGCCTGCGTCCCGGGCGAGCAGCACACCCTGCCCCTGGAGGCGCTCAACGCCGGACTCGCGGAACGCTCCCTGCCCGCCAGGATGCTGGGCGCGGCGGTCCCGGCGGAGGCGCTCACCGCGGCGGTGCGCCGCCTGGGACCCGTGGCCGTCGTGCTGTGGGCACAGGCCCGGTCCACGGCGAGCCTCCCGCTGGCCCGGCACGTCGCCGCCACCCGGTGGGGGGTGCGGGGCGCCCGCAGACAGCCGGCGGTGGTGCTCGGCGGCCCCGGCTGGACGGGCCGTTCGGCCCAGGGCATGCTGCGGCCCCCGAGTCTCGACGAGGCGCTGTCCGTCCTCACCGCCCACTACGAGCAGGCCGTGCCGGGCCGGTAGCGGACCGGGTCGGTGGCGGTCAGGCCCCCGGGCCGGCCCGACGCACACCTCAGCCGAGGCTGCGCGCGTGCTTGAACCGCTCCAGCCGGTCGGCGAGTTCGACGACGGGACCGGGATAGTCGTAGGCGGCGCGCTCGGCTCCCCGCAGTCTCCACGGCTCGTGCACGTGAGCACGGGCGAGGCCCGCGAGCTCGGGCACCCAGCGCCGTACGTACGCGCCGTCGGCGTCGAACCGCTTGCCCTGCGCGACCGGGTTGAGGACCCGGTTGGGCCGGGTGTCGGTGCCCGTTCCCGCCGCCCACTGCCAGTTGAGCTGGTTGTTGGCGATGTCGCCGTCGACCAGCAGGTCCAGGAAGTGACGGGCACCCACGCGCCAGTCGACGTACAGCGTCTTCGTGAGGAAGCTCGCGGTCAGCAGGCGGCCCCGGTTGTGCATCCACCCCTCGTGCCGCAACTGCCGCATGGCCGCGTCGACGAGGGGATAACCGGTCAGCCCCGCCTTCCACGCCTCGATCTCCCGCGCCGCCGAATCCTCCGAGCGCCACAGGTCGTTGCGGGTGCGGTAGTCCCGTGCCGAGGAGGCGGGCCGCGCCGCCAGCACCTGGTGGTGGAAGTCCCGCCACGCCAGCTGCCGTACGAAGGCCTCGCCGCCGGGACCGCCCGCCCTGCGCGCCCGGTGGACGAGCTCGACGACGGACAGCGCGCCGAAGTGGATGTACGGGGAGAACCGCGAGGTGGCGTCCCCGGCCAGATCGTCGTGGCGCTCCTCGTACGCGCCGATGCCGCTCCGGAGCCAGGCCGCGAGCCGCTTCCTGCCCTCCCGCTCACCGCCCGTGGCGAGCCCTTCGGACAGGCCGGACAGTTCCGCGCGTTGGGGCAGCCGCTGCGAACCGACGCCCTCGGGCACGCGTACGGTCCGGGGCGCGCCCAGCACGGGACGCGGGCGGTGGCGCTCCCAGTGCCGGAAGTACGGCGTGAAGACGGAGAAGTGGTCCGACGCGGCCGGTGCGACCGCGCCAGGCGCCAGCACGGTGACGACCTCGTCGTGGACGTGCAGCCGGCGTCCGTCGGCCTCCAGCGCGGCCCGCAGCCGTTCCTCGCGGCGGTGGGCGTACGCGCTGACCCCGGCGGCCATGTGCACCTCGTCGGCGTCCGTCTCGGTGACCACCCCGCACACCTCGTCGACGAGGTCACCCGCGCGGTACACGAGCCGTCCGCCGCGCTCACGCAGACCCGTGTCCAGGTCCCGCAGGCAGTCGGCGAGGAACGCCAGCCGGTTCGGAGCGGCGAAGCCGGCCCGGTCGACGGCGCGGTCGCGCACGAAGAGGGGGACCACCGTGCGGGAGCCGTCGAGCGCGGCACACAGCGGCGGATGGTCGTGCAGGCGCAGATCGGACGTGAACAGGACGACCGAGACGTTCATGGCGGGACTCCGGAACTCCGGGGAGGGCAACGGCGGAACGGACGCGAGCGGCGGAGGCGACGGACGAAGGCACGCGGGAAGGGCTCCGCGGTGCCGCCGGTCATGCGGTACTTCCGCGCGGCGCCGCCCGGTGGATGCGCCCGGAGGCGTTCCCCGCCGCCCGCGGGGCGGTGACGGGACGTCAGCCGGCCGGTGTGCCCCGCGGTACCGCGGGGGGACCGGTCCTGGCGGCGGTGAGCGCGATGTTACGGGCCATGCCGCCGAAGACGACGGCGTGGAACGGCGACACGCTCCACCAGTAGGCGTGGCCGAGCAGACCGTGCGGGTGGAAGAGGGCCCGCTGCCGGTAGCGGACACTGCCGTCGTCACCGGTGTCGACGCACATCTCCAGCCACGCGAGGCCCGGCACCCGCATCTCGGCCCGCAGCCGCAGCAGCCGGCCCGGCTCGATCTCCTCGACGCGCCAGAAGTCGAGCGAGTCGCCGACCCTCAGCCGCGCGGCGTCCCGGCGCCCCCGGCGCAGGCCCACGCCGCCCATCAGCCGGTCCAGGACGCCGCGCGCGGCCCAGGCGAGGGGGAAGGAGTACCAGCCGTTCTCGCCGCCGATCCCCTCGATCACCCGCCACAGTGCCTCGGGCGAGGCGTCGACCGTACGTTCGCGCCGGTCCGTGTAGAGACTGCCGCCGGCCCAGTCGGGGTCCGTGGGCAGCGGGTCGCTGGGGGCGCCCGGCAGCGAGGCGGACGACCACCGGGTGGTGACCTGGGCCTCCCGGACGCGTTGCAGGGCGAGGCGTACCGACTCGTCGAAGGCGATCGGCCTGCCCTGCCGGTCGGGCACGTACCGGACGATGTCGTGCTCGTGGCAGACGACCTCGTGGCGCAGCGACTCGGTCAGCGGGCGGGCGATGGACTGCGGTACGGGCGTGATCAGGCCGACCCAGTGGCTGGAGAGCGTCGGCGTCAGGACGGGCACGGGCACGATGAGCCGCCGGGGCAGCCCGGCCACGGCCGCGTACCGCATCATCATCTGCCGGTACGTCAGGATGTCGGGACCGCCGATGTCGAAGGTCCTGTTGACGTCGTCCGGCATCCGCGCGCTGCACACGAGGGTGCGCAGGACGTCCCGCACCGCGATCGGCTGGACGCGCGTGTTCACCCAGTTGGGGGTGACCATCACGGGCAGCCGCTCGGTGAGGTAGCGCAGCATCTCGAAGGAGGCCGAACCCGAACCGATGATGACGGCCGCCCGCAGCACGGTCGTCGGGACACCGGAGTCCAGCAGGATGCGGCCCACCTCGGCCCGCGACCGCAGGTGCGGGGAGAGTTCCCTGTCGGGTACTCCGGCGGGTGTGAGCCCGCCCAGGTAGACGATCCGGCGTACGCCCGCCGCGCGGGCCTGCTCCCCGAAGATCCGCGCCGCCCTGCGGTCGGTCTCCTCGAAGCCCTTGCCCGTGCCGAGCGCGTGCACCAGGTAGTACGCGACGTCGATGTCCCGCATCGCCGGGGCGACCGACCCGGCGTCCGTCACGTCACCGCGCACCACCTCGGCGTCGCCCGCCCACGGATGGTCCCGGAGTGCGCCCGGGGAGCGCGCCAGGCAGCGCACGCGGTGTCCCCCGGCGAGGAGTTCCGGGACCAGACGGCCTCCGATGTACCCCGTCGCACCCGTCACCAGGCAGCGCAGCCCGGCTCCGGCGTCGTCACCGCTCATGATGTCCCGGCCCTCCTGTTCGGTCCCGTTCGGCGTCCTGCGTGTGGTCCCTTCCCCGCGGGGGAGCGGGACGGATGCGGCGTATGGGCCACATGGGTCAACCGGGACCGGACCGAGGCGACGGAGAGACGGGACACCCGTACATGCGCCTGCCGATCGGGGGCAGACGGACCTCTGGAGAGTCACCGGTCGGAACGGGAGGTCACCGTCATGGGTGCGAAGGTACTGGAGCAGTTTCCCGCGGGAGCTCCGCGTGGGTCGTGGCCCGCGGAGGAGTACGCGGCGCGTCGTCGTGCCGAGGGCGAACCGGCGGCGGTCGTGATGGATCTGGAGTCGGACGCCTTCCTCGTGGTGGTTCCGGGGCGCGACGACGACTGACCGCCCCTCCCCGGTGCCGCGGCCCGGCGCACGAAGGCCTCGGGCAGGCCGTGCGCGGCCCGCGGCACCGGGTCCGTCCTGCGGGCACCACCGTCGCGCCCGGCCCCTCGCAACGCCCGGCCGGCGCCGGCCTGTTCAAGGGCTGCCCTGCCGCACCTTCGCAGGATCCGCCGGTCCGGGATACGAGACCGGTCGGGTTCTCCTTGACGGTCCCGACCGGCGACTGTCACGATCGGGAACATGATGATGCGACTGGACCTCACGCGGCGACGCCATGTCGACCTCGCGCGCGTCTCCAGTGCCGTCTGTCGCCCCACGGCCTGATCCTCCGGATCCGCCGGCGTCCCACCGCCCTCCCCGTGCGATCGAGGCCGCTGTGAGAAGCGTTCCGCTGCCCTGAATTCGGCGATTCATCGCCCCTCGCGCATGCGGACCACCCGACCACACACGCACGAGCGCCCGCATCCGCCCGGCTTCCCGCACCACCCCGGGGCCGATCACTTCGGCCGCCGCGTGCCGCCCCTCGCACGTGAACCGGAAGCAGATCTCCCGGACAGCGCAGCCGGACCCATGACGGTCCACGCCCCGCCGCACACCCCGGCACGCCGTCCGCGAGGAGGCGCCCCCGTCCCGAAAGAGGTCCCATGGCCACCGTCCTGTCCGTCTCCGGCAGCCCCTCCGCCTCCTCCCGTACCAACCGCCTGCTGCGCCACCTCGACAAGCGGCTCACCGCACAGGGCCACGAGGTGGTCCCGCTCGACGTCCGCACGATCCCCGCCGAGGCCCTGCTCGGCGCCGACTTCCGGCACCCCGCGATCGTCGAGGCCACCGACCTCTTCGCACGGGCCGACGGTGTCGTCGTCGGCACACCCGTCTACAAGGCGGCGTACTCCGGTGTCCTCAAGGCGCTGCTCGACCTGCTCCCGCAGTACGCCCTCACCGGCAAGACCGTGCTGCCCCTGGCCACCGGCGGGAGCACGGCCCACGTGCTGGCCATCGACTACGCGCTGCGCCCGGTCCTCAGCTCCATGGGCGCCCGGCACATCGTCCAGGGCTGGTTCACCCTCGACCAGGACCTCACGGTCGGCGAGGACGGCCGCCTCACCGTGGCCCCCGCGGCCGGCGAGGCGCTGGCCCAGGTGCTCGACCAGTTCTCCGAGGCGCTGGGCCGCCGGCCGATCCTCGCCGCGGCGGGCTGACCGCACCCCCGGAACCACCCCGTACGCCCCCGCGCCCCGATCGGAGAACACAACCGTGTCCCTGACCTTCCACTGGTTCCTGCCCACCAACGGTGACAGCCGTGACGTCGTCGGGGGAGGCCACGGCACCGCGGTCACGGTGTCCGGCCGGGACCGGCCGCCGACGGTCGCCTACCTGAGCCAGATCGCCCGCGCGGCCGAGGACCTCGGCTTCGTCGGCGCGCTGACGCCCACCGGCGCCTGGTGCGAGGACGCCTGGCTGACCACCGCGATGATCAGCCAGAACACCGAGCGGCTGAAGTTCCTGGTCGCCTTCCGGCCCGGGTTCGTCTCACCGACGCTCGCCGCGCAGATGGCGTCCACCTTCCAGCGCCAGTCCGGCGGCCGGCTCCTCCTCAACGTCGTCACCGGCGGCGAGAGCCACGAGCAGCGCGCGTACGGCGACTTCCTCGACAAGGACGCCCGCTACCGCCGTACCGGCGAGTTCCTGGAGATCGTCCGGGGCCTGTGGCAGGGCGGAACCGTCGACCTGGACGGCGAGTTCCTCAAGGTCGAGGACGCCAGGCTGGCCCGGGTGCCCGATCCGGTTCCCGAGGTGTACTTCGGCGGGTCCTCGCCCATCGCCGGGGAGATCGCCGCGAAGCACGTGGACGCCTACCTCACCTGGGGCGAGCCACCCGCGCAGGTGGCCGAGAAGATCGCGTGGGTGCGTGGGCTCGCGGAGAAGGAGGGCCGCACCGTCCGGTTCGGCATCCGGCTGCACGTCATCACCCGCGACACCTCCGAGCAGGCCTGGACGGAGGCACGGCGGCTGCTGGCCGGCTTCGACCCGCAGACCGTCAGGTCCGTCCAGGCCGGGCTCGCCCGCAGCGAGTCCGAGGGCCAGCGGCGCATGCTCGCCCTGCACGGCGGCGGCAACAGCGACGGACTGGAGATCCACCCGAACCTCTGGGCCGGCATCGGCCTGGTGCGCGGTGGCGCGGGCACCGCTCTGGTCGGCAGCCACGACGAGGTCGCCGAGCGCGTCGCCGAGTACCACCGCCTCGGCATCGACGAGTTCGTGCTCTCCGGCTACCCGCACCTGGAGGAGGCGTACTGGTTCGGCGAGGGCGTCCTGCCCCGGCTCGCCGCGCAGGGCCTGTGGCGGCACCCGTTCGCCGCCCGGCCCGCCGCCGCGGCGCAGGTCCCGTTCGCGAGCTGACCCGCAGGAGCCGCCCGTACTCCCGTGTCCCGGACCCCTCTCCGCGTACCCGATGTCCCGTGCCTGCGGAAAACCGCTGTACGCGGCCGTCCCCCGGATGATGACCTTGTGCGGGCCGCCCGGCTCGCACGGGGCAGCGGGGCGGCGGGGGAGGGGACCGCCGTGACCACCGAGAACATCCTGCTGTCCGGCATCGTCGGGTCGACCGCGTACGGCCTGGCCCGCGCGGGTTCGGACGTGGACCGGCTCGGCATGTTCGCCGCGCCCACCGAGGACTTCCACGGTCTGCACGGCCCGAAGGAGTCGTACGTCACGACCAAGCCCGACAGCACGCTCCACGAGGCGGCCAAGTGGTGCAGGCTCGCCCTGCGCGGCAATCCGACCGTGGTCGAACTGGTCTGGCTGCCCGACGAGTTGTACGAGGTCCGCACCCCGCTCGGCGACGAGCTGATCGGCATCCGCACGACCCTGCTCTGCGCGAGACGGGTCCGCGACGCCTACCTCGGCTATGCCTCCCAGCAGTTCAAGCGCCTCCACGACCGCGTGGCCGGCCCTTCGTCCGCGGACGCGGCGGACTCCGCGGACACCCGCCGGCGGACCGCGAAGCACGCCCGGCACCTGCGGCGCCTGTGCCACCAGGGCTTCGAGCTGTACGCCACCGGCCGGCTGAACATCCGCGTCGAGGACCCGGACGAGTACCACCGCTTCGGCGAACGGGTGGCGGCCGACGCCATGGCCGCGCTGCCCCTGCTCAAGCACTACGAGACGGCCTTCGACGAGACCCGCAGCGCCCTGCCGGAACACCCCGACGAGGCTCCCGTCGAAGCATGGCTGCGCCGGGTCCGCGCCCACCACTGCACGCCCCTTACCGCTTCTCCCGCCGTCTCCTCCGGCTGAGCCCTCCGTGTGATCCGGTGCTCACGGACGGTGGCTCCGGCCCGTGCGGAATGCGGCGTGCCGTACATATGGTTGGTATATACATCGAGCCAGTCGCTCGACCCACCGAGCGCGGGCCCCGGCCCGCCCCGACCAGCGAGGCACCGTGAACCAGCCCACCCCCGAGCAGCCCGCCGACACCGTGGCCCGCCTGCGTGCCGCCTTCCGTTCCGGCCGTACCAGGCCCGTCGAGTGGCGCACCGGCCAGCTGGGCCGCCTGCGCGAGATGCTCACCACCGACGGCGCGGAACTCGCCGCGGCCCTCCACGCCGACCTGGGCAAGAGCTCCACGGAGGCCTACCGCACGGAGATCGACTTCGTCGTCCGGGAGATCGACCACACCCTCGAACACCTCGACGAGTGGCTGCGCCCCGAGCCCGCCCCCGTCCCTGCGCACCTCGGCGCCGACGCGACCGGGTGGACGCGGTACGACCCCCTCGGTGTCGTCCTGGTCATCGCCCCCTGGAACTATCCGGCGCAGCTCCTGCTGGCCCCGATGCTCGGCGCGCTCGCCGCGGGCAACGCGGTGGTCGTCAAGCCCAGCGAGCTGGCCCCGGCCACTTCCGCGGCGCTGGCCGCCCTGCTGCCCCGGTACCTCGACACCGGGGCCGTCGCCGTCGTCGAGGGCGGTGTCCCCGAGACCACGGCCCTGCTCGCCGAGCGTTTCGACCACATCTTCTACACCGGCAACGGGACGGTCGGGCGCATCGTGATGACCGCCGCGGCGAAGCACCTCACCCCGGTCACCCTGGAGCTCGGCGGCAAGTCCCCGGCCTTCGTCGACCGGGGCGCCGACCTGTCCGTCGTCGCCGGCCGGCTGGCGCGCGGCAAGTTCCTCAACGCCGGGCAGACCTGTGTCGCGCCCGACTACGTCCTGACCGACCCGCAGACCGCCCGCGCCCTGGAGCCCGCGCTGGCCGAGGCCGTCGAGACCCTGTACGGGGCCGACGCGTCGACCTCCGGCGAGTACGGCCGGATCGTCAACGAGCGGCACTTCGACCGGCTCAGCGGCCTGCTCGGCTCCGGCCGTGTCGTCGTCGGCGGCGCCACCGACCGCGCCACGAAGTACATCGCGCCCACCGTCCTGGCCGACGTCGACCCGGACGCGCCCGTCATGCGCGAGGAGATCTTCGGCCCGGTCCTGCCGATCGTGACCGTCCCCGGTCTCGACGAGGCCATCGAGTTCATCAACGACCGCGACAAGCCCCTCGCCCTCTACGCGTTCACCGGGTCGGACACCACCCGGGAGAGGCTCGCCGCCGAGACCTCGTCCGGCGGCCTGGGCCTCGGCCTGCCGCTCGCCCACCTCACCGTCTCCGACCTGCCCTTCGGCGGGGTGGGGGAGAGCGGCATGGGCAGCTACCACGGCCGCTACTCGATCGAGACGTTCAGCCACCGCAAGGCGGTGCTGGAGAAGCCGCTGGGCTGAGACCGGCCGAAGTGGCGCGGCCGCGGGGCGGGTTGACTGGTCTACACCCTTGACTGGTCCAGACCAAGGTGGTGGAGTGTGGCTCCACACCCCCCACCACGGCCGCCCCGTACGCCGCGGCCGGTGCCACCGGCACGTGCGTACAAGGCCGGCTCAGCGCTGCCCGAGTACGGGCGCGGCCGTGCTCCGTGAAGGAGTTGGTCCCGTGTCGAGACGCCGTCTCTCCGCGTTCGTCGCCGCGATCGTCCTCGGAACCGCCGCGCCGGTGCTCCTGCCGGCCTCGGGCGCGTCCGCCGCGACCTGTTCGAGCTACCCGAGCTGGGTGGCCGGCAAGTCCTACGTGACCGGGAACATCGTCCGGTACACCGATGGCAAGGCCTACATCGCCGAGCACGACAACCCGGGCTACGACCCCACCATCAGCACCTGGTTCTGGGAGCCGTACGCCTGTGACAACGGGCCGGCCAACCCCTCCGGGTTCGTCGTCAGCGAGGCGCAGTTCAACCAGATGTTCCCGGGCCGGAACTCGTTCTACAGCTACAGCGGCCTCAAGGCCGCGATGAGTGCCTACCCGGCCTTCGCGAACACCGGCAGCGACACGGTGAAGAAGCAGGAGGCGGCGGCCTTCCTCGCCAACGTCAACCACGAGACCGGCGGCCTGGTCCACATCGTCGAGCAGAACACCGCGAACTACCCGCACTACTGCGACTGGGGCCAGCCCTACGGCTGCCCGGCCGGCCAGTCCGCGTACTACGGCCGCGGGCCGATCCAGCTCAGCTGGAACTTCAACTACAAGGCGGCCGGCGACGCGCTCGGCATCGACCTCCTGAACAACCCCTGGCTCGTGCAGAACGACTCCGCCGTGGCCTGGAAGACGGGTCTTTGGTACTGGAACACGCAGTCCGGCCCCGGTTCCATGACCGGCCACAACGCGATGGTCAACGGCGCGGGCTTCGGCCAGACGATCCGCTCCATCAACGGTTCGCTGGAGTGCGACGGCAAGAACCCGGCCCAGGTGCAGAGCCGCGTGGACAGCTACCAGCGGTTCGTGCAGATCCTCGGCACGACGGCCGGCAACAACCTCTACTGCTGACGTCCTCCCGGACACGGCTCCGCGGCCGGCACGCGTGCCGGCCGCGGAGCCGCGGCACCGCTCGTCCCCGGACGCTCAGCGCGTGACCGTGTGCCGGGTGTCGGGCACACAGTGGGTCATGGTCAGCCCGGCGACGTCCCGGGGCGGGTTCTTCCCCAGGTTCGCGAGCCGCTCGCGGTCCTCCTCGGTCAGGTCCTGACTGGCCAGCGGCTTCAGACCGGCGACGTCCTCGGGCGTGATGCCGAGCCCCTCGCCGACCTTCAGGCCGAGCTCGTTCTCGACCAGCAGGAAGTGCCAGACCATCCGCTCCTGCACCGGCCGGTCGCACTGGGACAGCAGGTCGGTGAAGTTCTTCACCAGGTCCTCCTGCTCCCACTCCTCCATCAGCAGATAGCGCTGGCCCGCCTGCATGTAGTCGTTGGTGCGGGGGATGCGCTTGCGGGTGAGCCGGCCGTGGATCTCCGGGCCCTGCTCGTCGTGCGTGGGGTACTCGGCCTCCCGCAGGCCGCCGGTGATCGACGGCTCGTAGTTGACGATCGGGTTCTCGCCGCCGCCGTCCTGGTGGTAGGCCATCTGGCCGTCACGCTGGTTCGTACGGACGTTCGCGTTCTTGGCCTGGTTCACCGGGAGCTGGAGGTAGTTCGGGCCGACCCGGTAGCGCTGTGTGTCGCTGTAGGAGAAGGTCCGGCCGACCAGCATCTTGTCGTCGGAGAAGTCCAGGCCGTCGACCAGCACACCGGTGCCGAACGAGATCTGCTCGTTCTCCGCGAAGTAGTTCTCCGGCATCCGGTTCAGCACCATCCTGCCGACCGGCTTCGGCGGGAAGTCCTGCTCGGGCCAGGTCTTCGTGTCGTCCAGCGGGTCGAAGTCCAGCTCGGGGTGGTCGTGGTCGTCCATCACCTGGACCAGCAGTTCCCACTCCGGGTACTCGCCGCGCTCCACCGCCTCGTAGAGGTCCTTGGTGGCGTGGCCCAGCCCCTGGGCCTGGACGTTCGCCGCGTCCTCCTCGGTCATGCTGCGCACGCCCTGCTTGGGCATCCAGTGGAACTTGACCAGGTGCGTCACGCCCTCCTGGTTGACCCACTTGTACGTGTTGACGCCGAAGCCCTGCATGTGGCGGTAGTCGGCCGGGATCCCGCGCGGGCTGAAGAGGTTCACCAGCATGTGCATGGACTCCGGCGTCTGCGACATGAAGTCGAAGATGCGGCGCGGCTGCTGCTCGAAGGTGACCGGGTCGGGCTTCAGCGCGTGGATCACGTCCGGGAACTTGATCGCGTCCCGGATGAAGAACACACCCAGGTTGTTGCCGACCATGTCCCAGTTGCCGTTCTCGGTGTAGAACTTCACCGCGAAGCCGCGCGGGTCGCGCGCCGCCTCGGAGGAGTCCCGGCCGCCGATCACCGTGGAGAAGCGGACGGCGAGGTCGGTGCGCTTGCCGCGCTCGGCGAACAGCTTGGCCCGGGTGTAGCGGGCGATCGGCTCGTCGCCCCAGGCCCCGTACGCCTCGAAATAGCCGTACGCGGTCACCCCGCGGGCGTGCACGACGCGCTCCGGGATGCGCTCGCGGTCGAAATGGCTGATCTTCTCGAGGAACTGGTAGTTCTCCAGCGTGGCGGGGCCCCGGGCCCCCACGGTGCGCTGGTTCTGGTTGTCGTAGACCGGATGGCCCTGCCGGTTGGTGAGTACTTCCCGGTCGTCGCCCGGTTCGGGGCCCATGCTCGACACGTCCGTCACGGTTCTCCACTCCCTTGGTGTCGTACGAGAATTTCTAGCAAGGTATGCCCCTGTGTGACCGCATATGCCCATTGATCGCGGAATGGCGGCCGTGGTTCAGCCGAGGATGCTCCACGAGGTGGTGCCGTTCACCGCCATGAGGACCACCAGCAGCACGATGTCCGCGATGCCGAGCCACAGCCCGAGCAGCGCCCTGAAGCGGCGGGGCGTGTTCCGGCGCAGGGCCATGGTGGCCAGGACGATGGCGACGGGGCCGAGGACGAAGTTGAGGACGAGGAGTCCGACGAGGCCGAGGACGAAGGAGGCGACCGCCATCCCCTCGGTGTCCCGCCGGCCGGTCTGCCGCCTGCCGGTCTCTCGCGAGGAGGACTCTGTCAGTCGCATCACGTCACGCCTTTCGGGGTCGGCCGTGCCTGCGGCGCTCGCGGACGGCGAACACGGTCAGCCACGCGGCGATGGCCGCGCCGGCCACGAGAACCACGGGCCAGGGGAGATAGGCGGCCGATCCGATGAGGACGGCCAGCAGGAGGAAGGCCACGACGAGGATGAGCACGTCCGCTCCCGTTCGCGCGAAGACATGGGCAAAGGGGTCCTGGGCAACGCGTTCGAACACCGTTGCAAGAACATGCGCACACGGGTGTCCCCCAGGACCGGGATCACACCTGCGAACACCCGGATCGCCGGCAGGAGATTGGCGCCGCAGCTCAGGGGTACCCCCACGAGCTTGCGCGGTGATCCGCGACAAGGTGATCCACGACGACCGGAACGAGCGGTCGTCCGAACGAACGGGAAGGTGACCGGTGCCGCAGGAGAACACGACGGAAGTGCGGAACGTCTTCGTGCTGGGACTCGACGACGCCAACCTGCCGACGCTGGACGCGGCGGCGCAGGCCAGGTCGCTGAAGTACCACCGCTTGTTGACCATCGGGGAACTGCAGAGCGGAGAGGTGTCCGTCCCGGACCTCGTCGACAGGGCGCGAGGCGTGCTGGACGCCTTCGACGGAAGCATCGACGCGATCGTCGGCTACTGGGACTTCCCCGTGAGCACGCTCGTGCCGATCCTCGCCGAGCGCTACGGGACCCGGAGCACCAGCCTGGAGTCGGTGGTCAAGTGCGAGCACAAGTACTGGAGCCGGCTGGAGCAGCAGAAGGTCACCGACCGGCATCCGCGGTTCGGCCGGGTCGACCTGGACGCCGACGATCCGCAGCCGCCCGAGGACGTGTCGTTCCCGATGTGGCTCAAGCCGGCCCTCTCGTACTCCTCCGAACTCGCCTTCGGGGTCAAGGACATGGACGAGTTCCGTGACGCCGTCCGGCAGATACGCGCCGGGCTCTCCCGGGTCGGCCGGCCCTTCGAGTACATCCTCGACCAGCTCGAACTGCCGCCCGAGATGGACGGGGTCGGCGCCCAGGTCTGCCTCGCCGAAGAGGCCATGACGGGCCTGCAGGTCGCCGTGGAGGGATACGTCCAGCAGGGCGAGGTGACCGTCTACGGCGTCCTGGACTCCATCAACTACCCCGGCACCGCCAGCTTCCAGCGCCACCAGTACCCCTCGACGCTGCCGCCGCAGGTGATCGCCCAGCTGCACGACGTCACCGGGCGCGTCATGCGGCGGATCGGCTTCGACTCCGCCACCTTCAGCGTGGAGTACTTCTACGACCCGAAGACCCAGGAGATCAGCCTGCTGGAGATCAACCCCCGGCACTCCCAGTCCCACGCCGAACTCTTCGAGTACGTCGACGGCGTGCCCAACCACCACGCCATGCTCGGCCTCGCCCTCGGTGACGATCCGGCCATGCCGCGGCGCAAGGGCCCGTACGCGCTGGCCGCGAAGTGGTACTACCGCTGGTTCACCGACGGGGTGGTGCGCGACGTGCCCTCGCCCGACGACCTCGCCCGCATCGAACGGGAGACCGACGGCGTGCGGGTGGACGTCACCACCGAGGAGGGGCAGGTCCTCTCCGACCTGTCCCAGCAGGACAGCTACAGCTACGAGCTGGCGCACATCTTCACCGGCGGGAACAGCGAGGACGAGCTGCGCGCGAAGTACGACCGCTGCGTGGCCGCACTGGGCCTCGCCTTCGACGACAGCCCCCGGTGACGCGACCGTACGACCGGTAACGCGACCGTACGATCCGAGACCGTACGACCAAGGAGCAAGTCCGCCCATGCGTCACGTGAGCAACCTGCCGTACGCGACCAGGGAGGAGGAGGACGTCCGTGTCCCGATGCCCGACGGCATCCAGCTGTCGGCCCGCGTGTGGCGCCCCACCTCCTCGGAGAACGAACCCGTGCCCGCGGTGCTGGAGTACATCCCCTACCGCAAACGCGACCTCACCTCGGTGCGCGACTCCGTGCACCACCCCTACATCGCCGGCCACGGCTACGCCTGCGTGCGCGTCGACCTGCGCGGCACCGGCGACTCGGAGGGCGTGCTGCGGGACGAGTACCTGGAACAGGAACAGGCCGACGCGGAAGCGGTCCTCGCCTGGCTGGCCGACCAGCCCTGGTGCGACGGCAACACCGGGATGATGGGCCTGTCCTGGGGGGCCTTCGCCGCCCTCCAGGTGGCCGCGCGGCAGCCGCCGAGCCTGCGCGCCGTCGTCATCGCCTCCTTCACCGACGACCGGCACGCCGACGACATGCACTACATGGGCGGCGCCATGCTGTCCGACAACCTCGCCGAGGCGGGCACCATGTTCGCCTACGCCACCTGCCCGCCCGACCCGGCCGTGGTCGGCGACCGCTGGCGCGAGATGTGGCACGAACGCCTGGAGAACACCGGGCCCTGGGTCCTTCCCTGGCTGCGCCACCAGCGTCGCGACGACTACTGGCGGCACGCCTCCGTCTCCGAGGACTACACGGCCGTGAAGTGCCCCGTCCTCGCCTCCAGCGGCTGGGCGGACGGCTACTCCAACGCCGTGACCCGGCTGCTCGGCCACCTGGACGTGCCCCGCAAGGGACTGATCGGGCCCTGGTCGCACAAGTTCCCCCACCTGGGGGAGCCCGGCCCCGCCATCGGCTACCTCCAGGAAGTGGTGCGGTGGTGGGACCACTGGCTCAAGGGCGTCGACAACGGCGTCATGGACGGCCCCATGCTGCGTACCTGGATGCAGGACAGCGTGCCCCCCTCCACCTCGTACGAGGAACGCCCCGGCCGCTGGGTCGCGGAACCCACCTGGCCGTCCCCGCACATCCGTCCCGTCACCCACCCGCTGACCCGGCACCGCATCGGCGCCCCGGTCGAGCGGACCGGTGCCGGAACGCAGGGCGCCGAAGCCGGGGCGGCCGGCCCGGGCGCCGCCATGACGGTCCGTTCACCCCTGTCCGTCGGCCAGTTCGCCGGCAAGTGGGCCTCCTACAACGCGCCCCCGGACCTGCCGTACGACCAGCGCGAGGAGGACGGCGGCTCCCTCGTCTTCGAGACCGGGCCGCTGACCGAGCGCCTGGAGATCCTCGGCTCGCCGACCGTGGAGCTCGACCTCTCGGCCGACCGGCCGGTCGCCATGGTGGCCGCGCGCCTGTCCGACGTGAGCCCGGACGGCGCGGCCACCCGCGTCACCTACGGCCTGCTCAACCTCACCCGGCGGGAGAGCACCGAGGACCCCGAGCCGCTGGAGCCGGGCACGCGCTACCGCGCGACCGTCCGGCTCAACGGCGTGGCCCAGGCGTTCCCGCCCGGGCACCGGGTCCGCCTCTCCCTGTCCACGTCGTACTGGCCGCTCGCCTGGCCGCCCCCGGAACCGGCCCTGCTGAGCGTGTACGAGGGCACCAGCACCCTCACGCTCCCCGTCCGCCCGACGGACGCGCCGGACGAGATCGCGGCGGACCCGTTCGAGGAGCCCGAGGGCACGCCCCCGGTGGGCACCACCCGGCTCACCGCTCCCGAGCAGCGCTGGGAGGTGAAGCGCGACATGGTCGACTACCGCGCCCAGCTGGAGATCGTGAAGGACCAAGGGCTCGTCCGCTTCGACGAGATCGGCCTCGACGTCGGGCGCCGCGCCTACGAGCGCTACACCGCCGTCGCCGACGACTTCACCTCGGTCACCGGCGAGTCGGCCTGGACCATGCGCTTCCGGCGCGACGACTGGGACGTCCGCGTGGAGACGAGCACCCGGCTGAGCTGCGACGAGCGGGACTTCCGCGTCGACGCCACCCTGGACGGTTACGAGGGCGGGCGCCGGGTCTTCTCCCGCACCTGGAACGAGAAGGTGCCGCGGGACCTTCTGTAGGCCGTCCCGGGCCCTGCCGCGGAAGGGGACGGCAGGGCCCGGGGCCGCCCGGGACGCGTCGATCCGAGACTCCCGGGAACACGCTGTGAAGAGCGGAACACCACGACAGGAACGCGCGAGCGAGGAGCTGCCCGTCATGACCGTTTCCGAACACCATCACAGGGCCGGGACCACCGACCGGATGCCGCGGCGGCGGCAGGAGCGGGCGGAGGTGCTGTCGTGAGCGCGCTCACCGGTTTGGAACGGGCGATGGAGCGGTTCGGAGCGTCACTGCTCGCGCACGTCCGCCGCAAGGAACCGGTCGAACTGGTCGAGGCCCTGCGCAAGGAGTGCGACGACAACATCGTGGTGTGCAGCGAGAACCTGACGGTCGTCCCCAACGCGTACGACGTCGAACTGGCCGAGTTCGCCCACGAGGAACTCGAGCGCAACGGCCAGCGGATCGACCAGATCCTCACCGACCGGCTCCTGCGCCACGGCGAGAACATGGGCTACGCCTGGGCCGGCCCGCTCGCGGTGCACGTCACCAAGTCCCGTGAGGTCCCCAACGGCCGTTACCGGGTGTCGAGCCACGTCATGAAGAACGTGCGGGCCGCCGCGTTCCAGCACTGACCGCCGCCTTTCGGCACCCGCAGGCCGTCCTCCGAGGTACGAGGACGGCCTGCGGCGATCTCCATGAGTTCCCGTGCTACGGCCGCGGGGGCAGCTCCTCCTCGGGTACGACATGGATCGCGGCCTCTTCCGCGCCCGCCGCTCCGCCGTCGATGCCGATGTCCGACGCGACGGCCTCCTTCGTCGTGTCCGCGTGCGCGCCCTCGTCCGGCGCCACCAGGCGGCCCGCGCGCTCGTCACCGGCCTCGGGGTCGAGCGGTTCGCCCTCGCCGCCGGGCAGGTCGCCGATGCCGTCGCCGGCGGGCACCTCCACGTCGGGGACCTCCTGGCCCAGCCGTTCGTCGAGGCTCTCGCCCTCGTGCTGCTCGGCCGCCGTGACACCGGTCTTGTCGACGCCGAGCGGCTTCTCGGGCGGCGAGTAGCCCTCGTCGAGCATGTCGTCGTACGTCCGTTCGTCCACCGCGTCCTGGAGATCCAGCGGGGAGGCGTCCTCCTGCTCCTCGTTGGTCCCGGTGGGCTGGTAGGCGTCGTCCGCCATGCTGCTCTCGTCGGTCATGTTCAGCCTCCTGGCGGTGATCGTTCTCGTGCGCCCCGTAGAAGTACCGCGGTGCCCGGCATCCGGCCCGTGAAACACCGGAGCGGCCGGTGACCCGGGCCACGGGCCACCGGGACGGCCGGAAAACCGGCCGCCGCCCACCAGGTGCAACCCCCGCGACGGCCACCGGTCGGCTCGCGCTATTGACCGGTACATACCAACCCGATTGAGTGTCCCGCGCAGACCCCCCACTTCCACGGCGCCGAGTACGGCGCCGCCGCGCTGCCGAAGGGACCCCGACCCATGCGAGGACACCGCTCCCTACTCGCCCTCACCGCCGCCGGAGCGGCACTGACCACCGCCCTGGCCGCTCCCGCCCGTGCCGCCGGGGTGCCGGCCGAGGGAGTCTTCTACGTACAGAGCGCCGTCACCGGTCTGAACGCCGCCGACAGCGGGGGAGCGGTCCTGCAGCGCAACCCCAGGGGCAACGAGGACCGCCAGCAGTGGAGGCTCCGGGCCACCGGCACGTCGTACGTCCTGGAGAGCACCGACACGGCGGGCAGCTGCCTGGGCCGGTCGGGCGCCCAGGCGAGGACCGCGGCCTGTACGGCCGCCGACGCCGCCTGGGAGATCACGCCGACGGGCACCGACCGCTACCGGCTCAAGGCGCCCGGCGCCGAGCAGTACCTGACCCTCGGCGCGAAGGCGTCCGGCGCCAACTACCCCGCGCAGCTGGCCGTGGGCGCGGCGGGCGACGCCGCGGCCTGGTACCTGACCCCGGTGGCCTCCCCGACCTCCCCGATGCCGTCCGCAGACCGGCGCACGCTGGACCAGGTCACGTTCCTCACCTCGCACAACGCCTACGCGAACGGTGTCGACGGCGGTTTCGCACCGCCCTTCGTGAACCTCGTCCCGAACCAGAGCCGCGGCATCGACCAGCAGCTCGCCGACGGCGTACGCGGCTTCATGCTGGACATCCACCAGACCTCGGACGGCGCGATCCTCTGCCACAACAGCTGCACCCTCGTCAGCAGACCGGTGGCCCTGAACGTGGACCTCCGGCGCATGGTCGACTTCCTGCGGCGGAACCCGGACGAGTTCGTCACCGTGTTCCTGGAGGACTACGTCGATCCGGCTGTCCTGCGCGCTGAACTGGCCCGGGTGAACGGCCTGTCCGACGTCCTCTACCGCCCCGACCAGGCCGGTGTGCGCACCAACGGCTGGCCGAGGATGGCGGACCTGATCGCGGCCGACGACCGCCTGCTCCTCTTCAGCGACCACAGCCGCTCCGCCGACCAGTCCGCCGGGCTCACGCGGGACAGCTTCGGCGTCATGTACCAGCGCGAGTGGACCGTGGAGAACTACTGGTCCATGGGCTCGGGCGTCGGCGGCTCCGACTGGTCCTGCTACAGCCGCTGGTACGACGCCGGCACCAACGTCCCCCTCACCACGACGGCGCCGCCGTTGCGCCCGCTCTTCGTGATGAACCACTTCCGTGACGCGGCGATCACCTCGACCGCCGGCACCGACAACACCAAACTCGCCGACCGGGCCCAGCGGTTCTGCCAGCCCGCGGCCCGCAAGAAGCCCAACTTCCTCGCGGTGGACCACTACGACCTGGGGAACCCGGCCTCGGCGGTGGCGACGCTCAACACGTACACGTACTGAAGCGTGCGGCTGCCCCCGGCGCGGCCGGGGGCAGCCGCACACGGACTGTGCGAGGGGGGTGCGCTCAGCCCAGCTGCGCGTGCAGGAATGCGACCGTGCTCTGCCAGGCCCGGGCCGACGACTCGGGGTCGTGGACCTCCGGACGGCCGTCGTTGAAGAAGGCGTGGTCGGCCGGGTAGACACGGAAGTCCGGGGTGATGCCGGACTGCTCGCGGATGGTCTCGCCGAGCGGGGCGAGGGAGTCGACGGGGATGGACTCGTCCCGCTCGCCGTAGTGGCCGAGGATCTGGGCCTTCAGGCCGGTGAAGTCGGGGGCCTCGCCCTGGATGACCCCGTAGAACGGGACGGCGGCGCGCACGCGCGGGTCGGTGGCCGCCTGGTGGAGGACGAAGCCGCCGCCCATGCAGAAGCCGACCGAGCCGACGGACCCGGACGTGACCTCGGGCATCGCCAGCAGGTGGTCGACGGCGCCGGACAGCAGCTCCACCCCGCGGGCCACGGGCAGCTCCTGCATCATCCGCAGCGCCTCGGAGCTCTCGTGGGCGACGTTGCCGCCGTAGAGGTCCGGGGCCAGCGCGACGAAGCCCTCCTTCGCCAGGCGCTCGGTGACGTCCGCGATGTGGTCGGTCAGCCCCCACCACTCCTGGATCACGATGACGCCGGGCCCTCGCCCGGCCGGTGGCAGGGCCAGGTAACCGTGCGCGGTGGTGCCGCCGCTCGGGAAGGTGACGTTCTGGTGGGCGGGTGCCCCGGTCGACCTGGGCGTCTCGGACATGGTGGGTCTCTCCTGTCGCTCGATCTTGCCTCCAGCATGCCGGAACCGGACGCGGCGGGGGCGGGCGGCCCCGGTTCCGGCCGATTCCCGCGCAGGGATGCCGTATCCTCGCGTGTTACGTATAACCCGTACCGCCGCGCACCACGAACGCTGGGAGAGGCCCCGATGCGACGCGTAGCCCTGGTCACCCTCGTCGTCGACGACTACGACGACGCCGTCCGCTTCTACACCGGGGCACTCGGATTCCGGCTCGTCGAGGACACCCCGCGCCCCGACGGCTCCCGCTGGGTCGTCGTGGAGCCGGACGCCGGTGGACACGGCACCGGGCTCCTGCTGGCCCGTGCCAAGGACGAGGCGCAGCGCGGCCGGGTCGGCGACCAGACGGGCGGCCGGGTCGGCTTCTTCCTGCACACCGACGACTTCGCCCGCGACCACGCCCGGATGAGCGCGGCGGGCGTGACCTTCCTGGAGGAGCCGCGGCACGAGACGTACGGCTCGGTCGCCGTCTTCCAGGACCTGTACGGGAACAGATGGGACCTGCTGCAGCCCGCCGTCGACCCCGCCGCCGACAGGCCCCGGTAGCCCACCGCTCCCCACCCGCCCGATCCACAGCCCAGCCGATCTGCCGAGGAACACCGCATGACCGCGTCCCGTATCGACACCGACACCATCCGCCGGCTCCCCAAGGCCGTCCTGCACGACCACCTCGACGGCGGTCTGCGTCCCGCCACGCTCGTCGAGCTCGCCGGCGGGATCGGCCACACCCTCCCCGCCACCGACCCGGACGCGCTCGCCGCCTGGTACTACGAGGCGGCCAACTCCGGCGACCTGGTCCGCTACATCGCCACCTTCGAGCACACCCTCGCCGTCATGCAGACCCGCGAGGGCCTGCTGCGGACCGCCGAGGAGTACGTCCTCGACCTCGCCGCGGACGGCGTCGTCTACGGCGAGGTCCGCTACGCCCCCGAGCTGATGCTGAACGGCGGGCTCACCCTGCCCGAGGTCGTCGAGACCGTGCAGGAGGGCCTGGCCGCCGGCATGGCGAAGGCCGCCGCGGCCGGCACGCCCGTCCGGGTCGGCACGCTGCTGTGCGGGATGCGGATGTTCGACCGCGGCCGTGAGATCGCCGACCTGGTCGTGGCGTTCCGGGACGCGGGTGTCGTCGGCTTCGACATAGCCGGCGCCGAGGACGGCTTCCCGCCCGCCGACCACCTCGCCGCCTTCGAGCACCTGCGCGTGGAGAACGTCCCGTTCACCATCCACGCTGGCGAGGCCCACGGCCTGCCCAGCATCCACCAGGCCCTCCAGGTCTGCGGCGCCCAGCGCATCGGCCACGGCGTCCGGATCACCGACGACATCGTGGACGGCAAGCTCGGCCGCCTCGCCGAGTGGGTACGCGACCGGCGGATCGCGCTGGAGATGTGTCCCACCTCCAACCTCCAGACGGGCGCGGCCACGTCGATCGCCGAACACCCCATCACCCGCCTGCGCGAGCTGGGCTTCCGCGTCACCCTCAACACCGACAACCGCCTCGTCTCCGGCACGACGATGACCCGCGAGATGTCCCTGCTGGTCGACGAGGCGGGCTGGACCCTCGACGACCTGCGCACGGTCACGGTCAACGCGCTGAAGAGCGCGTTCCTCCCCTTCGACGAGCGCAACGCCCTGATCAGGGACGTGGTCCTGCCGGGTTACGCGTCCTGAGCGGACGCGCTCGGATCCGGACGCGCGCCGCCGTCCAGCTCCTGCGTCTCGAGCAGGGACATGAAGGCCCGCGCCGCCGGACTCGTCGCCTCCGGGGCCGGGAGCATCGCGACGGTCTCGTACGGCGTCTCGGTGTCGGCCTTGAGCGGGAAGGCGGGCAGGGCCGGCCGTTTCCGGGCGAAGTGGCGCGGTACGACGGCGATGCCGAGGCCTTCCTCGACGAGGTCGAGGAGGCTGTGCACGTCGTTCACCTCCAGCGCGACCGTGCGGTGCACCCCCGCCGCCGCGAAGGCCGCGTCGGTGGTGCGGCGCGGTCCCCAGTCGGGGTGGAAGTCGACGAAGGCCTCGCCGCCCAGCTCGTACGGCGTGACGGGGCCGCCGCCCGCCAGCCGGTGCGAGGGATGGCACAGGACGGTCATCGGCTCGCGGGTCAGGGGCAGGCAGCGCAGCTGCTCCGTGTCGGCGCGGGTCGTCACCGCGAACGCCAGGTCCAGGCGGCCCGCGGCGACGTCCTCGGCGAGTGCGCCCGAACCGGCCTGCCGCAGCCGGATCTCCACGTCCGGGTGCTGCCGGCGGAATCCGGCGAGCAGCGGGGCCACGTGCACGCCGGCGATGCACTGTTCGGTGCCCAGCGAGAGCGTGCCGCGCAGCACGCCCTGCACGGCGGCCACCGCGTCGTGGGCCGCCCGGACCTGCGCCAGGATCCGCTCCGCCTCGGTCAGCAGGGCCCGCCCCGCCTCGGTGAGCGTGACCCGGCGGGTGGTGCGGACGAAGAGCGGGGCGCGCAGTTCGCGCTCCAGCGCCCGGATGGAGGCCGACAGACCGGACTGCGACACCATCAGGCGTTCCGCCGCCCGGGTGAAGTGCTGGTCCTCGGCGACCGCGACGAAGTGCTGGAGGTGGCGCAATTCCATGATTGAGAAGCGTATCCGCTGAATCCCATCCGATTCTCCTGTTGGACCGCTGTCCACCGGGCAGGCGAGAGTGGACACCGGTTCACTCCGTACCGACCCCTCTGGAGAACGCGTTGTACACCGCACACACCGACCGTTACGCGGACATGCCCTACCGGCGCACCGGACGCAGCGGTCTGAAGCTGCCCGCCTTCTCCCTGGGCCTGTGGCACAACTTCGGCCCCGACCGGCCGGTGGACACCCAGCGGGCGATCCTGCGGCGCGCGTTCGACCTGGGCGTCACCCACTTCGACCTGGCCAACAACTACGGGCCCCCGCCCGGCGCCGCCGAGTCGGCCCTCGGTGAGGCGCTGAAGGCGGACTTCGCCCCGTACCGCGACGAGCTGGTGATCTCCACCAAGGCGGGTTACCTGATGTGGCCGGGCCCGTACGGGGAATGGGGCTCCCGCAAGTACGTGCTGTCGTCGCTCGACCAGAGCCTGAACCGTATGGGCCTCGACTACGTCGACATCTTCTACTCGCACCGCCCCGACCCGGAGACTCCCCTGGAGGAGACGATGGGCGCCCTGCACTCGGCTGTCCAGCAGGGCAAGGCGCTGTACGTCGGTGTCTCCAACTACTCGCCCGAGCAGACCCGTGAGGCCGCCCGGATCCTGGGCGAGCTGGGCACCCCGCTCCTCATCCACCAGCCGCGCTACTCGATGCTCGACCGGCGCCCCGAGGAGGAGGGGCTCCTGGACGCGCTCGACGAGCTGAAGATCGGGTCCATCGCCTACTCGCCGCTGGAGCAGGGCCTGCTCACGGGCCGCTACCTGGACGGGATCCCGGAGGGTTCGCGGGCCGCGAGCGACAGCCCCTTCCTCAGCAGGGACAAGGTGACCGAGGAACTCGTCGCCGACCTGCGCGCCCTGAACGACCTCGCGGGCTCCCGCGGCCAGTCGCTGGCCCAGATGGCCCTGGCCTGGGTGCTGCGCGGCGGCCGGGTCACCTCCGCGCTGATCGGCGCGAGCAGCCCGCAGCAGCTGGAGGACAGCGTGGCGGCCAAGGACAACCTGGAGTTCTCCCAGGACGAGCTGACCCGGATCGACGAGATCGTGAAGGGCTCGGCCGCCTAGGGCGCTCCGGCCCGGCGAGGCCCGTACGAGCTCGGCGCAGGCCCCGCCCGGTGTGACACCGGGCGAGGCCTGCGCGCGTGTCCGGTGCGGACGGACCGGTCTCACCCCGCCGCCCTCAGCCCGCCGCCCTCACCGCGCTGCGCACCCGGCCGGCGCGCAGATATCCGTAGGACGCGTGGTTGTTCGGTGAGCGGTTGCCGACCGGGACGCCGGCGATCACCCTGGTCGGCGCCCGGAAGTCATCGGCGAGCGTGGTGTCCAGCGTGACGAACAGCGGGACCGGCCTCCCCGTGAAACGCGGCTCGCTCAGCACGTCGTACGCGACCACCGTGCCGAGGCTGTGGCCGATCACCACCACGGGCCCGCCGACGGAGTCGAGCGCGGTGCGCAACCGCTCCCGGATCGCCTCCTTCGCTCCGGTGAAGAAATAGCGGTTGGCGTCCGGGATGAGCCGTTCGAGCAGGTGCCGCAGCAGGAAGCGGCGCAGCGGTCCGGGCAGGGACAGCAGCTCGGTGGCGACCGCGGCGGCCAGGGCGGTGGGCCCGGCCGGCGCCCCGGCCCGGGTGGCCATCGGGCCGCGGTGATCACGGCCGCGATCGCCTCGTGCCCGCGGACAGGGGAGATCAGCCTCCGTCGAGGTCGTACGTACGGGTCGGGGGCCGGATCGGAACCTCTCGCCGATCCGGTACCGCACCCCTGCCGCGCGCCGCCGGGGCCGTCGATCACCCAGCGGCAAGGGGCTGCGCATATGCCAAGAGACTGGCCGGAAACACATGGTGACACTGTGTCAGGAGTGGTGATACTCGAAGGTCAGGACCCATCGCAGAGGGACAGCGGAACAGCGCCACACGCACGGCAGAACGAGCCGCGGGAGAGAGAGGCCGACAGGCGGACAGCACATGCGAGGGGGAGCGATCGTGCACGACGAATTCCTGTGCCACGTCACCGCGTACGGAGTCTGCGGCGGAATGTGGGTCGGTGTACCGCTCGGCACCTATCGGGCGCCCACGCTGGCCCTGGCCATGTGGTGGCTGCGCGACCGGGCGTCCTGGATCGCCGAACGCCTGGATCCGGACCCCGGCGCCCCGTACTTCCCGCCGAACTCGATGGCCCCCGTCGCCGGCACCTCCCCCGACGTGCCCGTCGTGCTGCGCACCTGGTGCGGCGACCTCGCGCAACAGGAGTCGGCCGCCGAGGAGCTGGCCGCCGGGCACCTGCTGCGCCTGGTCACCGGAGACGAGACCACCGAGTACGAACTGCTTGCGGAGTCGGTCGACGCCCTGCGGATGCAGCGGACCCTGCCCCTCCGGTCCGTCCCGGCCGCCTGACCCCCCGGATCCCGGTCGGTACGGGTGCCGCCGCCGGCCCGTACGCGCGACAGGCGCACATGTGGACGAATCGCTAGAATTCAGGCATGGGAGAGCGGTCCGCGGCGCCCGAACTCGTCCTCGACACGGGGACGGGCAGCACGCTGATGACCCCCGACCACACCTATCTCGTCGGCCGGGACCCGCTCTGCGACATCGTCATCGAGGACGCCCGGGTCTCCTGGCACCACGCGGTCCTGCGGCCGGGTCCCGACCACTGGACGCTGGAGGACGACAGCAGCACGAACGGCACGTACGCCGACGGCCGCCGCGTCCACGCGTGGGACGTCGGACCCGGCAGCGTCATCCGCTTCGGCGCCCCCGCCGACGGCCCGTACGCCGTTCTCGCCGACCGGCCCCCGCCCGCTCCCGAGCGGCCCTCGGCGGTTTCCGTACCGGCTGCGACCGGCACCTTCCGGCAGCCCACCAGCGTGCGCCCGCTGCCCGGCCGCACCGTGCGCATCGGCCGCGGCGACGACAACGACCTCGTCGTCGACGACCTGAGCGTCTCCCGGCTCCACGCGGAGCTGCGCGCGCTGCCGGACGGGACGTACGAGATCGCCGACCTCGGCAGCCACAACGGCACCTATCTCAACGGCCGGCCCGTCACCCGCGCGCGCATCGACGGCGGCGACATCGTCGGCATCGGCCACTCGGCGTTCTGCCTGGTGGGCGACCAGCTCCAGGAGTACGTCGACACCGGCGAGGTCTCCCTCGACGTGCAGGACCTCGTCGTCACCGTCGACAAGGGCCGCAGGACACTCCTCGACCGCGTCTCCTTTCCGGTCGGCGAGAAGTGCCTGCTGGCCGTCGTCGGACCCAGCGGCGCCGGGAAGTCCACCCTGCTCAACGCCCTCACCGGGCAGCGCCCCGCCGATCACGGCACGGTCCTCTACGACGGCCGCGACCTGTACCGCGACTACGCCGAACTGCGGCACCGCATCGGCCTCGTACCGCAGGACGACATCCTGCACGCCCAGCTCACCGTGCGGCGCGCCCTCGCCTACGCCGCCGAGCTGCGCTTCCCGCAGGACACCGCGAAGGCCGAGCGCACGGCCCGCGTCGACGAGGTCATCCGCGAGCTGGGCCTCGAACAGCGCGCCAACCAGTCCATCCACAGCCTCTCCGGCGGCCAGCGTAAACGCGTCAGCGTGGCCCTCGAACTGCTCACCAAGCCCTCGCTGCTCTTCCTCGACGAGCCGACCTCCGGACTCGACCCCGGCATGGACCGGTCCGTGATGCACATGCTGCGCGACCTGGCCGACGACGGGCGGACCGTCGTCGTGGTCACGCACAGCGTGCTCAGCCTCGATGTCTGCGACCGGCTGCTGGTGCTCGCGGCCGGCGGCAGGGTCGCCTACTACGGGCCGCCCGGGGAGGCGCTCGCCTTCTTCGGCCACGAGGAGTGGCCGGAGGCGTTCGAGGCGTTCGAACGGGACCGCGACCGGGACTGGGCCGGCGACTACCGCGCCTCGCCCCAGCACCGGCGGTACATCGTCGACTCCTCCGCCCAGCCGCGCCTGCCCCGGGCCGGGGGCGACCCCGGTCCCGGCGCGGTGGCGCGGCCTCCCGAGCCGCAGAGCCGCAGCTCGCAGCTCGGCACACTCGTGCGCCGGTACGCGGCCGTGCTCGGCGCCGACCGGACGTTCCTCGCCATCATGGTCGCCCTGCCCTTCGTGATGGGCGCGATGGCCCGCGCGCTGGCGGGCGGCGCACTCACGCGGGAGACGGCGATGAACGCGCTGCTCATCCTCTGCGTCGGCGCGGTCCTGACCGGCGCGGCCAACGCCGTGCGCGAACTCGTCAAGGAACGCGTGATCTACCGGCGCGAGCGGGCCGTCGGCCTGTCCGGATCGGCGTACCTGATGTCCAAGGTCGTCGTCCTCGGTACGGTCACCGTGCTCCAGGCCGTCGTGCTGACCCTCGTGGCGCTGCTCGGCGTCGACCTGAACGCGCCCGGCGGGGAGGGAGCCGTCATGCCGCCACTCGCCGAGATCACGGCGGCCGTCGCGCTGCTCGCCTTCACCGCGATGATGCTGGGGCTGCTCGTCTCCGCGCTGGTACGCAAGGAGGAGGTCACGATGCCGCTGCTCGTCCTCCTCGCCATCGTCCAGGTGGTGTTCTGCGGCGCGCTGCTGAAACTTGACGGCGTTCCCGGCGTCGGGCAGCTGTCCTGGCTGGTGCCGTCGCGGTGGGCGCTCGGCGCGATGGCCGGCACGGTCGGGCTGGCCCGGCTCGTGCCGGGCGACCTGACGGCGGACCCGCTGTTCCGGCACTCGCCCGGTGTGTGGCTGCTCAACATGGGCATGCTCGTCGTCCTCTCGGCCGTCTTCGGCTGGGCGGTGGCCCGGCTGCTCAGACGGCACGAACCCGACGTCATGCGGAAGTAGGGGACCGGCGCGATGACGACTCCCGGCTTCCGCCCCACCCATGTGGTCCCGCCGGACGGCATGCCCGCCCGCGACGCCCCCGACCCGGTCCGGCCCGTCACGCCGCTCGATCCGTTCCTGCCGGTCCGGCTCGTCGAGCGGCACGGCGACTGGGGGCACGTCCTGTGCGCCAACGGCTGGTCCGCGTGGGTCGACGGCCGGCTGCTGGTGGCCGTACCGCGGGAACCGCCCGCCGCCGGGCAGCCGCTCGCCCGTACCGCCGACCCGCGTCCGCTGCTCGCCCGGGCCGAGGAGGCGCTGGGCCGCTACCGGCGGGCCGTGGAGGACCTCGCGGCCGGACACCTCGACGGCGCGCAGTTCCACGCCCGGACGCGGGACCTGCGGGCCGGGATCGTCGTCGAGGGGGAGGCCATGTGGCTCTACGAGGCCGAGCACGAGCGGTGGGTGTACTGCGACGGGACACGTCTGTGCACATACGCGGCACCGGAACCGTCCGACGCCCCCAGCGCCCCCAGCATCCCCAGCACCTCCGACGCCCCCAGCACCCCCAGCACCTCTGGCTTCGAACCGCCCGGCACGGCGGGGCACGCGCCCACGCGGGTCGTGCCGGGCGCGGCGCCGGAACCGACGAGGACCGTGCCGGCCGCGGGGCCCGGGTTCACCGAGGCCGTCCCCGCCCCGGCGGCGAAGACACCCCGGGCCGGGGAGGAGACCGGGCACGCACCCACCCGGATCGTCGGCGGTGACGGGTGACGGCGGGCGACGCGGGCCCGCACCCGGGGCGGCCCTCCGATCTCGTCGGCGGCCAGGTCGCCGGCTACCGGATCGAGGCCGAGGTGGGCCGCGGGGGCATGGCCGTCGTCTACCGGGCCAAGGACCTGCGCCTCGACCGCACCGTCGCCCTGAAACTGCTCGCCCCGGAACTCGCCCGCAACGACACGTTCCGCAGACGGTTCACCTACGAGTCACGGGTGGCCGCCGCGATCGACCACCCGCACATCGTGCCGGTCTTCGAGGCGGGCGAGGCGGACGGTGTGCTCTACATCGCCATGCGGTACGTCGCCGGGCGCGACCTGCGCCACCTGCTGGACCGGGAGGGGCCACCGACCGTCACGGCGGCCGTCCGCATCGCCGTCCAGGTGGCCTCCGCGCTGGACGCCGCCCATGACCACGGGCTGGTCCACCGGGACGTCAAACCCGGCAACATCCTGGTCGCGGCGGGCACCGACAGCGACCACCCCGAGCACGTCTACCTCACCGACTTCGGGCTGACCAAGAAGTCGCTGTCCCTGACCGGGTTCACGACCGTCGGCCAGTTCGTCGGCACGCTCGACTACGTGGCGCCCGAGCAGATCTCCGGGCGTCCGGTGGACGGCCGCTGCGACGTCTACAGCCTCGCCTGCGTCGTGTACGAGACCCTGACCGGCCGGCCGCCGTTCCTACGGGACGACGACATGGCGTTGCTGTGGGCGCACCAGTACGACGTGCCGCCGGCGATCGGCGGGGAGCGGGGCGGTCCCGGCGGCGCCGTCGATGCCGTCCTGGCGAAGGCCCTCGCCAAGCGTCCTGACGACCGCTACGGGTCCTGTCTCGCGTTCGTGGGTGCCCTGCGGGCGGCTGTGACGGGTGGGTCCGGGCCGCCGGCGCCCCCGCCCGGACCGCCGGGATGGGCTCGGCCCGTGTTTCCCGGAGCGGTGGGATGAGGAGCCGTACGGGCCGGCTGCCGAGTGCCGGTTCGTCGTGGCCGGGCGCGCGGTTCTCCGCGCCCCGCCGGGCGCCTACGCGGGCGGCGCCTTGGCCAGGAGCACATGGGCGTGCGGGAAGGGGCGTTCGGACTCCAGCGGGGCCCGCACCAGGCGGGCCTTCTCGGCGAAGCCCAGGCCGGTCAGCAGCGTGGCCACATGGTCGGTGTTCCAGCGGTAGGCCAGGGCCACCTTGTGGTCGAAGGACTCGGCCGGCTCCGCGGGGTCGTCGTGGGCCTGGAACGCGAGCAGCAGATGACCGCCGGGCGCCAGTACACGGTGGAACTCCGCGAACACCTCCGGCAGCCGCTCCGGGGGAGTGTGGATGATCGAGTAGCGGGCCAGCACCCCGCCGAGACTGCCGTCCCCGATGTCCAGCGCGGTCATCGAGCCCACCTTGAACCGCAGGTCGGGACGTGCCGCGCGGGCGATCGCGATCATCTCCTCCGACAGGTCCACGCCGGACGCGTCCAGGCCCAGTGAGTGCAGCAACGAGGTCACATGGCCCGGACCGCAGCCCAGGTCGGCGACCGGACCGCCGCCGTCCGCCCGTACGAAGTCGGCGAACGCACCGAGCATCGCCCGGTCCAGGGGGAAGTCCGTCAGCCCGTTCGCGAAGAGCTCGGCGTAGCGGGCGGCCAGGGAGTCGTAGGCCGTTCGGGTGATGCGCAGGAAGTCCGGTTCGATCATGGGTGCGTACCGTAGTACGGGTCCCGGGCCTCAGGCCCCGGGTTTCCCCGACTCGCCGTGATGACGCGTCCGGGCGGCCAGGAGCGCGCCCAGGAAGCCGGCGACCAGGCCCCAGAGCAGGGCGAGGCCGAGGGCGCCCCACAGCCGCGGGCGCAGGAAGAGGTCGCCGGACAGACCCCCGCCGGCGTCCCCGATGCCGAACAGCGACAGACCGTAGTGCGCGTCGATCCGGCCGAGGAGACAGACGGCGAGCACGGTGAGCGCGAGCGCGACCGCCATGTGCAGGGCGTGCTGCCGGGCCCGCGTCCGGGCCGGTGAGCGGGACGCCATCAGGAACGCGACGGCGAGCAGCAGGACCGCGTTCACGACCACCAGCCACCACACCCTCCCGTCCTGCTCGGCGAGCGTGCGCAGGTTCAGGGCCGAGAGGTCGGGCGTACGCAGCACACGGTCCAGCACCTGCGGCATCGGCAGCCCGAAGGGCCCCTCGACACGGCCTTCCCAGGTCGCGCCCAGACCGATCGTGAAGACGGGCCAGACGAGGTTCGGCAGTCCGAGGAGGACGACGGCGAGCGTCTGCGCGGCATGACCCCGGGTGACGGCCACCACCAGGGCGATCACCACACCCAGGACGACGTACGCGAGCAGCAGCACGGCCATGGCGTACGCGGCCGGCCGCACCGATTCCTGGAACCGCAGGAGGCGGGGCGGGAGCGGCGCCCCGGGCGGGACGAGCAGCGCGAGGACGAACACTCCGAGCAGCCACAGCAGACCGAAGCCCAGTGTCACCGGCATGTCGGCCTCGAAGCCGACCCGCGGCGCCGAGGCACCGAACAGGTCACCGAGGTCGGCGAGCGTGCCTTCGCCCAGCGGGACCGCGAAGGTCCGGCGGGCCGCCGACGCGAGGGCCGTCAGGGCGAGCAGCCACAGGACGGCGATCCGGCCGGCCCAGCCCGCCAGTTCGGGCGCACCGGCGACGGCCCGGCGGCGCAGGGGCCGCAGGAAGCCGGCGGCGACGACCAGGGCTCCGGTCAGCGTCACCGAAAGGGGGACGACGGTGAGGGCCGCCCGGGTCTCGGCGATCGCCCCGGCGTCCCCCGTGAACCGCACGGAGCCGCCGACCGCCACCACCAGCGTCGCGACGACGACCCGGGGGAACGCCCCGCCGGGCAGGTCGGTGGCCCCGGCCGCCCACAGCCCGAGCGCGGCGACCGCGCACATGGCGATCACCCCGGCGAGGACCGTCGCCAGGGCCCGGGCCCAGCCGTGGCGGGCGACTGCCTGGTCAGACGCTGTCCGGAGGTTCACGCTGCCACGCTAGGCAGAGCGTCGGCAGCGCGCCCGCCGGGAGGGCCGACCGCGTCCGCTTGCGGACGGCACCGGACCGGAGCACACAATGGGCTCATCACGCATCGAAGCGGTATGAAGTATGTGAAGTGCCGCGGTGCCCCTGCGCCGGGAAGAGAACCACGTGAGCGTCGAACCGCCGTCGTCCGGCCGCCCCACAGGACCGCCTTCCGGCCCCTTGTCGGGACCGGCCGGTTCCCCGGGCCCGTCGAGTTCCGCCCCTGCAGACTCCGGCGGACCGGGAGCCGGGGGTGCGGGCGGACCCGGCGAGCCCGGTGGACCCGGTGGGTCCAGCCAGGGTGGTGCGGGCGGTGGCGGCAGGGGTCCGGGCCGGCCCTGGTGGAGGTCGGCGCCGCGCGTCGCCGTCATCGCCGCCGCGGTCGTCGTCGCCGTGGTCCTGGCGGTCGTCCTCACCCGTCCCGACCGCTCCTCCGACGACTCCTCCTCCGCCACCACCTCGGACGGTGAGGTCTTCCTGCAGCCGGCGGGCGAGGCGGGCCCCGACCCGTTCACCGGGTCGACGGCGCGGGACGGCTCCGCGGCGCCCGTGACGCCCTCGCCCGCGGACACCTCCGGATCGGGTCAGGTGACGCGGGGCGTGGACGGTTCGGCACCCGGCCTCTACGGCGGGACACGGAAGGTGGCCGCCTGCGACGTCGAGAAGCAGATCGCGGCACTGCGGCGGGCTCCGGACAAGAACCGGGCGTTCGCCTCGGCGCTGGACCTCGGGCCCTCCTCGGTGCCCGCGTACCTGCGCGCGCTCACCCCCGTACAGCTGCGGATGGACACCCGCGTCACCAACCACGGCTACCGCGACGGGAGGCCGGCCGGATACCAGGCGGTCCTGCAGGCCGGTACCGCGGTCCTCGTCGACGACCGCGGTGTGCCCAGGGTGCGGTGCGCCTGCGGCAATCCGCTGCTGCCGCCGGTCGCCCTGAAGACCACGCCGAGGACGACCGGTGACTCCTGGCCCTCCTACCGGCCTTCGGACGTCGTGGTCGTCTCGCCCGCGGCCCAGGTCGTCGACGTCTTCGTGATCTTCGATCCGGACAGCGGCGACTGGTTCACCCGGCACAAGGGCGACACCGGGGACGAGGACCGCAGGACCGACCCTCCGGCCGGCCGGCCGTCCCCGTCGGTGAGTCCGGCGCCGTCGTCGGACTCACCGTCCGCCTGCGCGTCCGCACCGGACGGCTCGGCGGGCCCGTGCCCTCCGGCCTCCTCGTCGGACACCCCCGCGTCGCCTTCGTCGCCGTCCGCGGAGACCGGGTCGCCCTCGTCCGGACAGCCGTCGGAGAACTCCTCCGCGCCTGCGCCCGACGACGGGTCCGGCACGACGACGGAGCCGGCCGGGTGACCCACCGGAAAACCGGTGACGGATCCCCTGTACGGCTGTACAGCTGTACGGCCCTCGGGCCTCTCGCCGTTCGGGCTGCCGCGCCGGTCAGGGGGCGCCGCCGTCCTGCCGCAGCTGGGCGAAGAACGCCCGTACGTCCCCGACGAGCAGGTCCGGTTCCTCCATGGCCGCGAAGTGGCCGCCGCGGTCGAACTCCGTCCAGCGCACGATGGTGTCCGTGCGGTCCGCGTGGTGCCGCAGCGGGATGAAGTT
The DNA here is from genome assembly GCF_030817535.1 of Streptomyces sp. V3I8. Taxonomy (NCBI): domain Bacteria; kingdom Bacillati; phylum Actinomycetota; class Actinomycetes; order Kitasatosporales; family Streptomycetaceae; genus Streptomyces; species Streptomyces sp. V3I8. The sequence continues at coordinate 8,210,980 of NZ_JAUSZL010000002.1, forward strand.
GTCGTGGGGGAAGACGGCGAGCGCGGTCGGTGCCGTCGACGGCTGCGCCGGCGCGCCCCCGCCGTCGGCGTGCGCACGCTCGTAGTAGATCCGCGCGGACGAACCGGCCGTGCCGGTGAGCCAGTACAGCATCACATTGGTCAGCAACTGGTCCCGGTCGACCGCGTCCTCGGGGCGCTCGTCCGAGTCCGTCCACTCCTTGAACTTCTCCGCGATCCACGCCAGCTGCCCGACGGGTGAGTCCGTGAGTCCGTACGCGAGGGTCTGCGGCCGCGTCGACTGCAGATCCGCGTATCCCTGTCGTTCGCGGGTCCACTCCTGGTGGCGGTGGAACGAGGCGAGGGTCCGCTCGCGTTCCCGGCGGCTGAGCGGCGCCAGTTCCCCGGGGGTCGGCTCGGTGGTGGCGTGGGCGCCCGGCAGGAGGTTCAGATGCACGCCGATCACCCGGCCGGGGTGGGTACGGCCCAGCTCGCGCGAGATCGCCGCGCCCCAGTCGCCGCCCTGCGCCCCGAACCGCCGGTAGCCGAGCCGGTCCATGAGCACGGCGAACGCGGCGGCCACGCGGCGGAACTCCCAGCCGGTGTCCCGGGTGGGCCCCGACAGGCCGAACCCGGGAATGCTCGGCAGCACCAGGTGGAAGGCGTCGGCGGGATCACCGCCGTGGGCGCGCGGATCGGTCAGAGGGCCCGCCACCTCCAGGAACTCGGCGATCGAGCCGGGCCAGCCGTGCGTGACGACCAGCGGGGTGGCGTCGGGCTCCGGCGAGCGGATGTGCGCGAAGTGGAGGGTCGCCCCGTCGATCACCGTGGTGAACTGCGGCCACGCGTTGAGCCGGGCCTCCGCCGCGCGCCAGTCGTAGGAGTGCCGCCAGTACTCCACGAGCTCCCGCAGGTAGGCGAGTGGAATTCCGTAGGCCCAGCCCACGCCCGGCAGTTTGTCCGGCCACCGCGTGCGGTCCAGGCGCGCGTGCAGGTCGTCGAGCTCGGCCTGCGGGACGTCGATACGGAAGGGCCGGACACGGTCGTCGTACGGGGAGGTCATGGCAGGTCATGCTAGTTCTGCCGCGGAGGCCGGGCATGTGCTCACAGAGCTTGCGCCCCCAGGTGCTCGCCCGACCGATGAGTTTCCGGTCGCGGACCGGTCGACAGGGGAGACAGCGTTCCCGCACCAGGAGGTAGTCATGAGCACCGACGGATTCACCACGTGTCTCTGGTTCGACGGGCAGGCCGAGGAGGCCGCGGACTTCTACGTCTCGCTCTTCGAGAACTCCGAGCGGGGAAGGACCGTCCGTGCCACGGAGGCCGGGCCCGGGCCCGCCGGTTCCGTGGTCACCGTCGACTTCGTGGCCAACGGCCAGAAGTTCGTCGGACTGAACGGCGGACCGGAGTTCACGTTCACCGAGGCCGTCTCCTTCCAGATCGACTGCGCGGACCAGACCGAGGTGGACTTCTACTCGCGCGCGCTCGTCGAGGGCGGCGGCGAGCAGGGCCCCTGCGGCTGGGTGAAGGACAGGTTCGGCGTCTCCTGGCAGGTCGTGCCGGCCAGGCTGACCGAGATGATCAGCGATCCGGACCGGGCGAGGGCGGGCCGCGCCATGGGCGCGATGCTGACGATGCACAAGCTCGACATCGCGGCCCTGGAGAGGGCCTACGCCGGGGAGTGAGGCGAGCGCCCCCGCCCGCCCCCCGGCACGCCCCACTCGCCCCTCCTGGCAGCGACCCGGTCCGGCGACAGCCCACCGCGCAGACGGTCCGCCGCGTCGGCAGTCCGGCCCGCAGACAGTCGGTGGCGTCGGCAGTCCCGTCCGCCGGTCCATCGTGCTGCCGGCCCGTCGCACCGGTGGTCCGCCCCGGCGGCAGCACGCGGCCGGGGCGGTGTCTCAGGCGAGCTGTCCGCCGTGCAGTTCCGTGTACGCCCCCGCCCTCGACATCAGCTCCTCGTGCGACCCGATCTCCCGCACGGTGCCGTCGAACAGGATCGACTCCTGCGGCACGACCGACACGAACCGCCGGTGGGTCCGCAGGTCCAGGGTGCTCATGTCGGCCCCGTCGAGCAGCAGCCGGCCCGACGTCGGCCGGATGAACCCGATGACGAGACCGAGCACGGTGGACCTGCCGGCCCCCGACGCGCCGACGAGCGCGATCGTCTCGCCCGGCGTGACGCCGAGACTGAAGTCCCGCCGGCGGGCCGATCGGCGTCCTCGCGCCGCAGGGCCTTGCCCTCCAGACCGTGCGCCCGGGTGACGGGGATGAGCCGGGTCATCTCCGTCACCCGTGAGGACAGGTTCTCCACCTCGTGGCGGAAGTCCTCGTTGTGGACGCGCAGTCGGCCCCGCAGCCGCGCCACGAGCAGCGCGGCGACCGGGACCACGCACAGGAAGACGGGGACGAACTCCGGCGTGCGCACGGCGATGATGACGAGCCCGCCGGTGAGGACGGTGACCGTGCCGAGCCCCGTCTCGGCGGTCTGCTGCACCATCTGCTCGACCGTCTCCACGTCCCGGACGACCTTCACTTGGAGGACGCCCGCGCCGACGCGCGAGTGGTAGCCGATGGAGAGCTGCTGCATGCGTGTGCACAGCACGGACCGCAGGGCCGTGCCCATGCGGCGCACGCTGCCGTGGAGCAGCCGTACGTACAGCAGGTGCAGCGGCATGTCGATCACCAGGATGGCGAGGACGACCCCGGCACTGAGCCAGAGGTCACCGACCGGCCCGTGCCGCACGACCGTGTCGATGATGGTCGCGGTGATCAGGGGCAACCGCCAGACCGGGCTGTGCTTGACGAGGAAGGCGGCGGCGAGCCGCCACCGGTCGGCGCGGAACAGGTAGACGAGGGTGCGGACCGGGTGCTCGCCGCGGTAGCGGGGGTCGAGCGGCTTCTCCCACGAGGTCATGCAGGCCCTCCTCCGGCCACGTAACGGCTCGGTTTCCGACGTAAATTCCCGCCCTCCGAGGGTTGGCGAGGGACCGTCGGCTGGTTATCGTTCACGCACTTCACTCAATCGTTCCGCTGAACGAATGGCGAACGAATAGCGAGAGGGACGGTCGGCCCATGCCCGACATCCATCACCCGGGACGGCGCTCCGTCCTCGCCGCGGCAGCGGCGGGCGGCGCGTCGCTCGGTGCGTCCTGGCTGCTCACCGGCTGCACGGGCGCCACGGCCGCCCCCGCCCTGCCCAAGGGCGCCAAGGGGGGCACGCCCGACCGCGGCGGAACCCTGCGCATCGCCCGGCCGCCCGCCTCCGAGGCCGAGACCCTGGACCCCGCGAGCTCCCTGTCCGCGTACGAATACCTCGGCGCCCTCTACAACCGGCTGGTCCGCATCGGCGCGAACGGCGACCTCGCACCCGACCTCGCCGAGTCCTGGGAACCGGACGCCAGGGCGCGCACCTGGACCTTCCGCATCCGCAAGGGCGTGACCTTCCACGACGGCCGCGAACTCACCTCCGCCGACGCCGCGTACACCCTGCGCCACATCCTCGACAAGAAGACGGCGTCCCCGCAGGCCGCCGTCCTGGCCCCACTCATCGACCCGGCGAAGCTGCGGACCCCCGACGCGCACACCCTCGTCGTACCGCTGAAAACGCCCAACGCGGAGTTCCCGAGCCTCCTCACGCACTACAACTGCTATGTCATCCCCGACGGCAGCGCCCGCGGCATCGGCCGTACCGGCATCGGCACCGGACCGTTCGAGCTGGAGTCGTTCGCGCCCGCCGGGCCCGGCCGGATCACCGCGTTCAAGGACCACTGGGCGGGCCGGCCGGTCCTGGACGCCATCGACTTCTACTCCGTCGCCGACATGTCGGCCCGCTCCAACGCCCTGCTCGCCGGGCAGGTCGACCTCCTCTCGCAGACCAACCTGGACTTCGCGACCGCCCGCGTCGTCGCCGCCTCCGACCGCGCGACGATCGCCCGCGTCGAGAACGCCCAGTGGTACGTCCTGCCGATGCTCACCACGGAGAAGCCCTTCACCGACGTACGCGTGCGGCAGGCGATGAAACTGGCCTACGACCCCGAGCACGTGGTGAAGGTCGCTCTGCAGGGCGCGGGCACAGCCGGCTGGGACAACCCCGTGCCGCCCAGCGACCCGGCCCACCTGGCCGCCCACCCCGAGCACGACCCGGACCAGGCCCGCCACCTGCTGAAGAAGGCAGGCCACGAGGGTCTGACGGTCGACCTCTACACCTCCTCGTACGACCCGGTCTTCACGCCCATGGCCCTCGCCTACCAGGACTCGGCCGCGCGGGCCGGGATCCGCGTCCGGGTGAAGACGGCCTCGGCGGACTCGTACTACACGCAGATCTGGATGAAGAAGCCGCTCATGGCCACCTACTGGTACACCGGCAGACCCGTCGACCAGCTGTTCACGCAGGTCTTCCGCAGCGGCTCCTCCTACAACGAGACCGCCTGGTCGGACAAGGAGTTCGACGCGCTGCTCGACCGGGCCAGGCAGGAGACCGACGACGAACGGCGGCGCGAACTGTACGGCGAGGCGCAGACCTTCGTCGTCGAGAAGGGCGGGGCGATGACCCCGATGTTCGCCGACCGGCTCGTCGGCATCTCGCGGAAGGTACGCGGATACGCCGAGCACGGCTTCGAGTTCGACTACCTCGGCATCGGCCTTAAGGGAGCCTGACCATGCTCTCGTTCATCGCCCGCCGCGTCCTCGCCGCCGCCGGCACGCTCGTCCTCTCCTCCGTCCTGGTCTTCCTCGCCGTCCAGGCCCTGCCCGGCGACGTCGCCACCCAGGTCCTCGGCAAGGACGCGACCCCCGACGCGGTCGCCGCCCTCCGCGAGAAGCTGGGGCTCGGCCGGCCGGCCTGGGAGCGGTACGCCGACTGGATCGGCGGCGCCCTGCACGGCGACTTCGGATCCTCCCTCGTGTCCGGCAAGGCGGTCGGCGGCGAAGTCGGCATGTACCTCGGCAACTCCGCGCTCATCGCCCTGGTGACCGTCCTGTTCGCCGTCACCGGCTCGATCGTCCTCGGCATCCTCGCCGGCCTCTACCGCGACCGCTGGCCCGACCACCTCATCTCCACGGTCAGCCTGGTCGGCATGAGCGTCCCCGAGTTCGTCGTCGCCACGGTCCTTGTGCTCTGCTTCTCGGTGGCCCTGCCCTGGTTCCCCGCGGTCGTCCTGTACGGCCCCGAGGCGACCGTCGGCCAGCTCATGCCCGCAGTGTGGCTGCCCGCCCTCGCACTCGCGATCGTGATGGCCGCGTACATCGTCCGGATGGCCCGCACGTCCGTCATCGACGTCATGGCGAGCGAGTACGTCACCACCGCCCGCCTCAAGGGTCTGTCGACCTGGCGGGTCGTCACCCGGCACGCCCTGCCGAGTGCCCTGCTGCCGACCCTGCACGTCATCGCCCTGAACGTCGCCTGGCTCGCGGGCGGGGTCGCCGTCGTCGAGAACGTCTTCAACTACCCCGGCATCGGAAAGCTGATGCTCGCCTCCGTCCAGAACCGGGACCTGCCCGTCATCCAGGCCATCGCACTGATCAGCGCGGTCGTGTACGTCGTCTGCAACCTGGCCGCCGACCTCGGCGCCATGGCCCTCAACCCCAAGCTCCGTACGCGTGGGAGGACCCGATGACCACCCTCGACACCCCGCCGGCCGCGCCGGCGGCCCCCGCGGCCCCGCCGTCGGCGGCGGCGCGCGCCTGGCGCACCGTGCGCTCCTCACGGGCGGCCGGCATCGGCCTCGCGATCGTCGCCGTCCATGTCCTCGTCGCGCTGCTCGCCCCGGTCCTCACCTCGTACGACCCGATCGCCAACGACGCCGGCCAGGCGCTCCTCGGCCCGAGCGCGCAGCACTGGGCCGGCACCGACCAGTACGGTCGCGACGTCCTGGCCCGCGTCCTGTACGGCGGCCGGTACGCCCTCGGCGTCTCCGTCGCCGCGACCCTGGTGACCCTGCTGATCGGCACGGTCGTCGGGTGCGCCGCCGCCCTGCGGGGCGGCTGGTTCGACGACGTGCTGGGACGGGTCCTCGACGCGGTGCTCTCCATCCCGTCGGTGCTCGCACTGCTCGTCGTCGTCACGGCGCTGGGCACGGGCCCGTCGGTCATCGTCCTGGCGATCGCGGTCGTGTATGTGCCCCAGGTCGTACGAGTCGTACGCGGCGCCGCACTGGCGGTCGCGCCCGCCGACTTCGTGACCGCGGCGCGGGCCCGGGGCGAGGGCACCTGGGCGATCCTGCGGCGCGAGATCCTGCCGAACATCACCGACGTGGTGTGCGTCGAGTTCGCGATGCGGGCCTCGTGGGTCGTCCTGCTGATCTCGTCGCTGTCCTTCCTCGGCTTCGGCGCCGACCCGCCGACACCGGACTGGGGCCTGATGGTCGCGGAGAACCGCACCGCCATCACCGTCGTACCCATGGCGAGCCTCGCACCGATCATCGCCCTGGCCACACTCGTGGTGGGGCTCAACCTCGCGGCCGACGGCCTGTCCAAGGCATGGGGCGTCGACCGGATCAGGGAGGGGTCCTGATGACCGCCGACGTGTCCGTGAACCCGCTCGTGTCAGCGGAACCGCTCGTTTCCGTGCGCTCGCTGTCCGTGGCCTACCGTTCGGGCGGCGCCGACGTGCCCGTGGTGCGCGAGGTGTCCTTGGAGGTGCTGCCGGGACAGACCCTGGCGCTGGTCGGCGAGTCGGGAAGCGGCAAGTCGACCGTCGCCGCGACGCTCCTGGGGCACCTGCGGCACGGGTCGCGGGTGACGGGCGGCTCGGTACGAATCGCGGGGGCCGACGTGTTCGCCCTGTCCGCGCGGGAGCTGCGCCGGCTGCGCGGCGGCACGGTCGCCATGGTCGCCCAGAACGCCGGGCAGGCACTGACCCCCTCCATGCGCATTGGCCGCCAGGTCGCGGAGGCAGGCGGTGACGTACCTGTCGTGGACCTCCTCGAACAGGTCCGGCTGCCCCGGCCCGCCGAACTCGCCCGCCGCTATCCGCACGAGCTCTCCGGCGGCCAGCAGCAGCGTGTCGCCATCGCCATGGCCATCGCGGCCCGTCCCAAGGTCCTCGTCCTCGACGAGCCGACGACCGGGCTCGACGTCGTCACCCAGCGCGGAGTCCTCGACCTGATCGGCGCGCTGCGCGACGAACTCGGCCTGTCCGCCGTGCTGGTGAGCCACGACCTCGGGGTCGTCGCGCACATGGCCGACGAGGTGACCGTACTGCGGTCCGGGCGGGTCGTGGAGGCCGCGCCCACCGGCAGGCTTTTCGCGGCGCCCCAAGATCCGTACACCAGACGCCTGCTGGCGAGTGTGCCGCGGCTCGACGACGAAGGGCTCGCGCGGGTGGGTGAGGCGGGGGAGCGGGAGGTGCGGCCGCGGGCCGTGATCCCCGACGGGGCTCCGGTCGCCGTCGCCGCGCGGGACGTCACCGTCGACTACGGGACCAGCCGTGCGGTGGACGGCGTCTCCTTCGACGTCCGGCGGGGCGAGGTCCTCGCGCTCGTCGGGGAGTCGGGCAGCGGCAAGTCGACGCTCGCCTGGGCACTGGCGGGACTGCGCACGCCGTCCAGCGGCACGATGACGCACGGGCCGGGTCAGGAGCTGGATGCCGGGGCGGGCGACCTCGCCCGACCCGCCGGGAAGCGGCCGTCGGCGCTGCGGCGCCGCGTCCAGCTCGTCTTCCAGAACGCCGACACCTCCCTCAACCCGCGCCGGTCCGTCGGTGACGCGGTGCGGCGGCCGCTGCGCTTCTTCGGCACGACCGGCACCCGTGCCGAGACCGCCGCACGGGCCCGGCGGCTCATCTGCGACGTACGCCTCGACCCCGCCCTCGCCGAGCGGCTGCCCGCGCAGCTCTCCGGCGGGCAGCGGCAGCGGATCGGGATCGCGCGCGCCCTCGCCGGTGAGCCGGACGTACTGATCGCGGACGAGATCACCACGGCGCTGGACGTCTCGGTCCAGGCCGACGTCCTGCGCCTCCTCGACGACCTGCGGCGCGAGCGGGAGCTGGCCTGTCTGTTCATCAGCCACGACCTGGCCGTGGTGCGGGGGATCGCCGACCGGGTGGTCGTGCTGTGGCGGGGTGTGGTGGTCGAGGAGGGGCCTACGGACGCGGTCTTCTCGGCGCCGGGGCACCCCTATACGCGGCAGCTGATGGCTGCCGTGCTCGAACCCGATCCTGATCCCGAGGCGCGGTTCGTCGTCGGGCCGGTGCCGGAGTGGGTGGACGCGGCGGAGGCGGGCGATCTGTGGATCGCCTCTGACGGGGGTGTCCCCGGCGGGGGGCACCGCGTGCGGCGGTGGCGAGCGGCGGGGTGACTGGCGGCTCTTCTCGCCCCGCCGCCCCTTCCCGTCCCGGGGGCCAGCCCCCGAACCCCCGCTCCTCAAACGCCGGAGGGGCTGGATGTTTCGCCGGCCCTGGCTTGATCTTTCAGCCCGTCCGGCGTTTGAGGACGAGCGCGTGAGCGCGACAGGGGGGCTGGGGGCGCAGCCCCCAGGGACGGGAAGGGGCGGCGGGGGCGGGAAAAAGTCCCGCACCCACACCCCCCACCCCAGCGACAAGGAGCCAGGAAGTTGAGATACCGCGAGCACTTCGACCGGCAGGTCGCACGAGAGGACGTCTGGATCCCCACCCGCGACGGCCGCACCCACCTCCACGCCCGCATCTGGCGCCCGGCGGACGCCGGAACGGCCCCCGTGCCCGCCCTCCTCGAATACCTCCCCTACCGCAAGACCGACTGGACGGCTCCCCGGGACGCCCAGCGCCATCCCTGGTACGCCGGCCACGGCTACGCCTCCGTCCGCGTGGACATCCGCGGCCACGGTGACAGCGAGGGAACCCCCGGCGACGAGTACGACGCCCAGGAACTCGCGGACGGCGTGGACGTCGTCAACTGGCTTGCGCGACAGCCCTGGTGCACCGGCCGGGTCGGCATGTTCGGCATCTCCTGGGGCGGCTTCAACTCCCTCCAGATCGCCGCCCTCGCCCCCGAACCGCTCAAGGCGATCGTCACCGTCTGCTCGACCGACGACCGCTACGACAACGACGTGCACTACATGGGCGGAGCCGTCCTCGGCGTCGACATGCTCGCCTGGGCCGGCACGATGCTGGCGTTCGCCTCCCGCCCGCCGGACCCCACGAGCGTGGGCCAGGACCGTTGGCTGCCGATGTGGCGCGAGCGCCTCGAAGCCCTCGACCCGTTCCTGCACACCTGGCTGGCGCACCAGCAGCGCGACGACTACTGGCGGCACGGCAGCGTCTGCGAGGACTACTCGGCCATCGACGCGGCGGTCCTCGCCGTCGGCGGCTGGAACGACCCCTACCGCGACACCGTGCTGCGGCTCGTGGAACACCTGCCAGGCGACCGCGTACGGGGGCTCATCGGCCCCTGGTCCCACCAGTACCCGGACCGGGGCCTGCCGCCCGGCCCGGCGATCGGCTTCCTCCAGGAGACCCTGCGCTGGTGGGACCAGCACCTGAAGGACGAGGACACCGGCATCATGCGCGAGCCGAAGCTCCGTGCGTGGCTGAACGACCCGGTGCCGCCCGCCACTTCCCACGACGTGCTGCCGGGCCGCTGGGTGGGTGAGCCGGACTGGCCGTCCGGCGACGTCAGTTGGGACGAGCGGCCGCTGGGGCGGGGCGCCGCGCCCGTCCTCGTACGGTCGCCGCAGCACACCGGCCTCGACGCCGGCCGGTTCTTCCCGTTCGGCAACGCGAGCGATCTGCCCCCCGACCAGCGCGAGGAGGACGGCCGCTCGGTCTGCTTCGACTCGCAGCCGCTGGACGAGCGGGTCGAGATCCTGGGCCGCCCGCGCGTCCGGCTGCGCCTCGACAGCGCGACACCCCGCGCCCACGTCATCGCCCGGATCTGCGACGTGGCCCCCGACGGCTCGTCCACACTCGTGACCCGCGGTGTCCTCAACCTGCTCAGCCGGCACGGGCGCGACCGGGCGGTGGAGTGGACCCCGGGCACGTACGGGACGGTGGAGTTCGAACTCAACGGCATCGGGTACGCCTTCCCGCCCGGACACCGCGTCAGGGTCGCCCTCTCCGACACGTACTGGCCCTGGGTGTGGCCGCACGGCGAGCGCGGCGGGCTGACCGTGCTGCCCGCCGAGAGCGCCGTGCTCCTGCCCGTGCGGGATTCCGCGGCCGACGAGGGCAGGGCGCCCATCCGCTTCGAGGAGCCCGAACAGGCCCCGCCGCTGCCCGTCGAGTACGGGCGGACCGGCGAACCGACACCTGAGCGCCTGGTCACGCACGACGTCGCCAAGGGGGAGTGGACGCTGGAGGTCGACCCCAACTACGGCGGATCACGTCTCTACCCGGACGGGCTGCGCTACGAGGAGAGCGCCCGCGAGACGTACCGGATCCGCGCCGACGACCCGCTGTCCGCGCAAGCGGTCTCCGAGTGGACGATCCGGCTGCGGCGCGGCGACTGGGACGCTGAGATCATCACGCGTACGGAACTGCGGGCGACGGCCGCGGAGTTCATCATGGACAGCCGGATGGAAGCACGGGCGGACGGAGAGACAGTGGTCGAGCGCGCATGGCACCGCACCACCCCGAGGACGTCCGGGTGAAGCCCGCCGAGCCCGTGCGGCCCGTGAAGGCGACCCGTCGTGCCGTCGCCGCCGCCGACCGCACGCGCCAGCCCACCGAGGTCCGGCGCCGGCTCATCGTGGAGGCGGCCGTCCCGCTCATCGCCGAGCGCGGCTACGCGTCCGTGGGCGTACGGGACGTCGCCGCCGCGGCAGGGGTGTCGGTCGGCACGGTCACCTACCACTTCGGCAGCGTCCAGGAGATCCTCTCCGAGGCCATGGTGCTGAACATCGAGCGGTACTACGCGGCACTCGACGAGGCCGCGCAGGAGGCGGCCGGCGGCGCCGACGCGCTGCGGCTGCTGATCGACGCCCTGTTCACCGAGGACACCGACCGGCACTGGCGGATGTGGTTCGACTACTGGAGCGCGGGAGACCGCGACCAGGACCCCGAGCAGACCTTCACCGGCGGCCAGGCGAAACGGTACGAGGACTATCACAGCCAGATCCGCTCCCTGGTCGAACGGGGCGTGGCCGAGGGCGAGTTCGTGTGCGCGGATCCGGCCGGGTTCACCGTCCGCTTCGCCGCGCTCTCCGACGGCCTGGCCCTGCAGCGGCTGCGCCAGGCGCCGCCGCTGAGCACGCAGGACGCGCGCCGGCACATGTACCGGCTGGTCGAGACGGAGCTGGGGACCGGCGGGCGCTGAGTCGGTCTGCCGCCGAGGCCACTGCCTCGCCGACGGTCCGGCTGATCACCCGGGCGATGCGCAGGATGCCGGGAGAGCGGACCGGGCAGGGCCTGGGCGTCGACGTGGTCGGGGCCAGGCAGAAGTGCAGGTAATCGTCGTCGCGGTGCAGGGCGGTGCGGTCACTGCCCGGTCGGGTGCAGTACGGTCCGTGCCCGCGTTCGTACGCGGTGCACGGCAGGTACTGCGTCCAGGTGTAGCGGTCGGCGGCCCGGCTGACCGCCTTCCCGGCGTCCGCGAGCAGATCGCCGGAGGCCCGTGCCTGCCGTTCGTAGACCGCGTTGACGCGCCTGACCCGGTCGGGGGTGATCGGGTCAGGTCCCTGGAGGACCCAGACGACCCTCACCCCGTCGGCGGCACCCGCGATCTGGTCGGTCAGGCGCCCGGCGTCGGCGGTGTAGCGCGCGAAGTACCTGTCGCGCGCTTCGTCGTACGTGATGCCGTCCATGCAGGGCGTGTAGCCCCATGCGTTGCCCCAGAACTGCAGCACCACGTAGTCCGGCCGCAGCCGGCGCACCAGGGCGGCCGCCTTGTCCTTCGGCGGGACCAGGGAGTCCTCGGCGCCGCCCTCCAGGTAGTCGCACAGCGTGGTGCCGGAGTACGGGGCGCTGGTGTAGCGGGCTCCCGTCCCGTCCCGCAGGAGCCCGCCGAGGACCTTCTGGTTCTCCATGGCGAGGGAGTCACCGAGGTAGAGGACGGTGGGGCGGGGCGGTTGCCGAGTGGCCTCGACGGCTCCGGTGTCCTCTCCGGGGGTGGCGGCCGGGCGCTGGTGCGTGGTCGACCCGGTGGCGGGGGACGAGGGCGTGGACACGGGCCCGGGATCCGACGAGGGATCCCCGCACGCGGTGAGCAGCAGCAGTCCTGCCAGTACACCTGCCAGTACGCCTTGCGGTACCCGGACGATCCACGGCTTGCTCATACGGCAACTCCCGCCTCGGCCACCGAAAACGGCCCCCAGACAAGCACAGGGGGCCGCACGGGGGAAGAGTCCGCGCGCCCGCGGGCCGTCGGCCGGCGCTCCTACGGACCGTCGGGCGGAAACAGGGACCCGGCCGCCCGCGCCACCGCGTCGAGCACCCGGTCCGTGTCCGCCTCGGAGGTCCGCCAGTTGCTGAAGGCGGCCCGCAGGGCGTGCGTCCCCTCGTGGGACGTCGGCGTCAGGAACGCCTCGCCGGAGTCCGCGACCGCCCGGCCCAGCGCGTGCACCCGTTCCCGGGTCGGTGACCCGGCGAGCGTGAAGCAGACGACGTTCAGCCGGACCGGCGCGAGCAGCCGCAGTTCCGGCAGGCCCGCGATCCCCTCGCCGAGCCGCCGGGCCAGCGCCACGTTCCGCTCGACGATCTCGCGGTGCCCCTCGCGGCCGTACGCGGCGAGCGAGAACCAGGCCGGCAGCGCCCGCAGCCGGCGTGAGTTCTCGGGCGTGAGGTGCACGAAGTCGGGGTCGCCGGTGGGCAGCCCGAGGTACGGCGACGCGTTGTGGAAGACCCGCACCTGGAGATCCCGGTGGCGGGTGAACTGCACGGCCGCGTCGTACGGGACGTTGAGCCACTTGTGCAGATCGACGCAGACCGAGTCGGCGGCGTCGAGGCCGTCGGTGAGGTGCGCGTGCTCGGGGGACAGCGCGGCGAAACCGCCGAAGGCGGCGTCCACGTGCAGCCAGAAGCCGTAGCGCTCCTTGAGGTCCGCGATGGCCCGCAGGTCGTCGAAGTCGACCGTGTTCACCGTCCCCGCGTTGGCCACGACGACGGCCGGGCGCCCGTCCAGCGCTTCGAGCGCCTCGGCCAGCCGCCCCACGTCGACGGCCTCGCGGCCACCGGGCAGCACCGGCACCGTACGCAGCCGGTCGCGGCCGACACCGAGCACGGACAGCGCCTTCGGGATGCTGGAGTGCGGGCTGCCGGAGAGCACCTCGACGGGGCCGAGCGCCGCGACACCCGCCTCGGACACGCGGATCCCCCGGCGTTCGCCCAGCCATTCGCGCGCCAGGGCCAGCCCGACGGTGTTGGATACGGTCGCACCCGTCACGAAGGCACCGCTGTGCGCGTCCCCCAGTCCGAAGAGTTCCCGCAGCCAGCCCAGCGTCTCCCGTTCCAGAGCGGCCGCCGAGGAGGCGTCCCCGCCGGCGGCATTCTGGTCGTAGGCGCTGGTCAGCCAGTCCCCGGTGACCGCGGCCGGGGTGGCGCCGCCGGTCACGAAGCCGAGGTAGCGGGGGCCCGCGGAGGCGGAGAAGCCGGGCGCCCACCGCTCGGCGAAGCGCGCGAGGGCACCCTCGGCGCCGGCTCCCCGGGCCGGCAGCGGCTGCGCGTCCGGGGCCCCGCCGGGCGGGACGACGGGCCGGGCGTCGAGCCCCGACACCGCACGCGCGGCGAAGTCGCGGGCGGACTGGAGGAGTTCGGGAAGCCGGGAGAGGTCGTCGGCGAGCACGGGATGCATGGTGGCAGGGTAAGGGGGCGGTCGGGCAGAATCAGGGGCCGGTCACGGAGGACCGGCGCTGTCCGTGCGAACCGCCGGCGGGGGCGAATTCAAGATCATGTCACCGTTTCGTTTCAGCCACCCGGGCTCCACAACCGATGCCCTTCGGCGCGGGTCTAGCTGGCACGGATCGACCGGTAGGACCGGATCGAAGAGGAACCGCGGAGCAACCGCAGAGCAATCGAAGAGCAACCGGAGAGGGAAGGTCCGACCATGGGGGACATACGCAGACGGACGGTCGTCGCACTGGGGATCACCGGGCTGGTGGCGCCGCTGACCCTGGCGCTGGGCGCGGCGCCGGCGCAGGCGGCGAGCTGCACCACCTCGACCGGCCCGTACCAGAAGCAGGTCGAGAAGTTCCTCGGCCGGCCCGTCGACGGCAGGCAGTCCACCGCCGACTGCAAGGCGATCAAGAACTTCCAGACCAAGCACGGCATCACCCCGAACATCGGTTACGCGGGCTCCGTCACCTGGGGCGTGATGGACCTCATGACCAAGCAGAAGGCCGTCGGCACGAAGCCCAACGCGGCGGGCAGGTGCCCGGTCAACAAGGGCCGCATAGCCTGCGTGAACCTGACGCTGCAGATCAGCTGGATCCAGGACGGCGGGACCCTCGTGTACGGGCCGGTGCCGGTGCGTACGGGCCGCAACGGCTACGAGACCCGCACCGGCCTGAAGAAGATCTACTGGCGCAACATCGACCACGTCTCGACCATCTACGACGTGCCGATGCCCTACAGCCAGTTCTTCGACGGCGGCCAGGCCTTCCACTCGGTGGGCGTCAGCATGTGGAACCCGCCGGGCTCGCACGGCTGCGTCAACATGACGAAGACGGACGCCAAGAAGTACTGGTCGCTCCTGAAGAAGAACGACGACGTGTACGTGTACGGCCGCAAGCCCGGCACCTGACCGGGCCGGGCCGGTCCGGCCGCTCCGGGGAACGGCCGGACCGTACGGGGACGTCACGCCTCGGGTGCGTCCCCGAAGTCCGGGATCTCCAGCCGTGCCCCGCCCTGCCGTGCCGACTCGTGCGCGACGATGCCCGGCAGGGTGTAGCGGGCGGCGACCCAGGCGTTCACCGACGGCAGGGTGCGGGTGCTGACCGCGGTCACGAAGTCGTCCACCAGGAAGTGGTGGCTGCCCTCGTGGCCGTTGTGCAGGTGGTCGAACTCCCTGGGCAGGCGGGCCCGGTCGTGCACCGGGGCCGACCCGGAGGTGAAGGCGGCCCGCAGTTCCGGCGCGATGTGCTGGAGGGACGGGTCGTCGGGGGACATGGTGGGCCTGGGCTCCAGGAGCTCACTGATGTCCTTCACCCCCTTCTTGTCCTGCCAGAAGGCCACCGTGGCGAGCTGCTCCATGCTGGCGTCGGTCCCGAAGAACCGGAAACGCGACTCCCGGATGTGCGAGGGGTAGCCCACCCGCCGGAACTCGTTCGTACGGAACGAGCCGCCGCCCGCGACCTCGAACAGCGCGGTGGCGTTGGAGAAGTCGTTGCCGAACTGGCTGATCTTCTCGTCGAAGACCCCGTCCCCGCGGTCGTCCCTGACACCGATCGCGGACACACTCACCGCATGTGTCCGCCAGGCCCCGAGGACCCCGCCCACCGAGTGCGTCGGGTACAGCAGCGGGGGATAGCTGGCGGTCGCCTTCCAGTTCTCACCGCCGCTGTACCGGTAGGCCTCGTAGAACCCGAGGTCCATGTCGTGCACGTAGTCGCCCTCGGCGTAGAAGAGCCGGCCGAAGGCGCCGTCGGCGATCTGGTTGCGGGCATGGACGGTCGCCGGGTTGTACTGGCTGGTCTCACCCATCATGTACGTGAGCCCGGTGGCCCGTACCGTGTCGATGATCGCGGCGATCTCGTCGCGGGTGATCGCCATCGGGACCGCCGAGTAGACGTGCTTGCCGGCGTTCAGCCCCTGGAGCACCAGGGGACCGTGGGTCCAGCGCTGGGTGAAGATCGCGACGGCGTCGACCGCCTCCGACTCCAGCATCGCCTGGTACGAGGGGTAGGTTCCCGACAGCCCTTCGGCCGACGCCAGGTGCTCGGCCCGCTCCGGCAGCAGATCGGTGACGTGGACGTCGCCGACGCCGGGGTGGGCGAGGAAAAGCTTGGCGAACTGGCCGGAGAACTGGCCGGCGCCGACGATGCCGAGGGAGAAGGTCATGGGGTGTGTGCCTTTCACTGTCCGGGTCACGGGCCGGGGCATGGGCCGGGTCACTGGCCGAGGATGAGGTTGATCTGGTCGTTGGTCCGGGTCAGGCTCCCGGCCGGGGCGCCGTTGGCGTAGACGTCCTGCATCGCGGGGCGCATCAGGGCGTACACGTCCGCCGCGTAGTCGGTGACCGGGAAGGAGAACGTGGTGAAGTCCTTCGTGTCCGTGACCGGCCCGGTGAAGGCGGACACGTCGATGTCCTTCTTCCGGTACGCGGCCACGGCCGCCTCGGTGCCTTCCGGGGTCGCCGGGAAGACGACGCCGTATCCGCCGACGGTCTTCTGGCACGCGTCGGAGGCCAGGTACCGCACCCATTTCTTCGCGCCCGCCTTGTTGCGGGCGCCTTTGGTGACGGAGTCGGCGAGGCCGTTCATCATGGTGGCCCGCTTGCCGGTCGGCCCGGCCGGGGTGACGGCCGTACCGACGTCGAGGCCCTTGGTGCCGTAGTACGTGGAGATCATCCAGGCGCCGTCGAGGGCGGTGGCCGCCCTGCCGGAGGCGACCTGGGCGTTGGCCGGGTTGGCGCCGTCGGTGTAGTCGGTGAACGGCGCGAGGTAGCCCTTCTCCGCGAGGCCGAAGTACCAGTCGACCACCGACTGGAAGGTCCTGCTGTCGTACCGGTACTCGGTGCCCCAGCGTGCCTTGTCCGTGTAGTGCCAGCCCGCCGAGGCGGCGAAGGGGCTCCAGGTGGTCTGTCCGTCGCTGTCGCCGGCGCCGCCCGTGGCGAGGCCGTACACCTCGATGTCGTCCTTGTCGAAGCCCTTCTCGTCGCCGCGCCTGCCGTTGCTGTCGACGGTCAGGTGCGCGACGGCCTTCTCGAAGGTGCCGCCGTCCTCGGGGTTCCAGGCGAGGTCGTTGAGCTCCTCCGCGGCCAGCCCGGCCCGTTCGGTCATCTTCCGGTTGTAGAAGAGGGCGACGGTGTCCCAGTCCTTCGGGGCGCCGTAGCGGTGACCGTCCCGGCCGGTCCAGTTGGCGGCCAGGCCCGGCTGGTAGGCGGAGTCGTCGATGCCCAGGTCGTCCAGCGGTTCCAGCACGTCCAGGTCGGCGAACTGCCCGAACTTCTGGATGTGGTCGGTGAACACGTCGGGCTCGGTGCCCGCGATGAAGCTCGCGGTGAGCTTGGTCCAGTAGTCGGCCCAGCCCATCTGCGTGATCTTCACCCGCAGCCCCGGGTTTCGCCGCTCGAAGTTCTTGGCGCAGGTCTGGTAGGCGGGCATTTGGTTGGCGTCCCAGAGCCAGTACGTCACCGTGTCCGCACCCGCTCTGGCGGTGCCGCCCTGCGCGCAGCCCGTCGCCAGGGACAGCGCCCCGGCCAGTGCCACGACCGTACGCGTACGCATGCGCATGCCCGTCCCCTTACTTGATGCCGGTGAAGCTGATGGTGCTGACGATGCGGCGCGCGAAGACGCCGAAGAGCACGAGCATCGGCAGCGCCGCGATGAGCGTGGCCGCCATCAGGCCGGACCAGTCGTACCCGGTCTGCGGTGTCTGTGCCCGGAAGATGGCCAGTGCCACGGTGAGCACGCGCGAACTGTCGCTGTACGACACCATCAGCGGCCAGAAGTAGTCGTTCCAGGAGGTGATGTACGTCAGCACGCCCAGGGTCAGGACGGGGGTGGACGCCATCGGCAGCATGACGCGGTAGAAGATCCGGATCTTCCCGGCCCCGTCGAGCAGCGCCGCCTCCTCGACCTCGCGGGGCACGTTCATGAAGAACTGGCGCAGGAAGAACACCGCGAACGGGGTCATGAACATCGTCGGCAGCGAGATGCCCAACAGGCTGTCGATCAGGCCTAGTTGCTTGATGAGGACGAAGTTCGGCAGCAGGGTGAAGATCGTGGGCACCATCAGCCCGGCGAGGAACAGCCCGAAGACCTTGTCCCGGCCGCGCCACCGCAGCCGGGCGAAGGCGTACGCGGCCATGGCGGAGAAGAGGATCTGGCAGACGGTGATCAGGGTGGACACCAGTACCGAGTTGAGCAGATAGCGCCAGAACCTCAGCCCGCCGCCCGAACCGCCCTGGGCGATCGCCTCCTCGGTGGACTGCAGGCCCAGGGCCCGCTCGAAACCACCGGTCGTCGGGTCCACGGGCAGGACGTCGCCGGGGTGGGCCGCGAGTGCCGTGTTCGAGGACAGCGCGGTGCGCAGGATCCAGTAGAACGGCAGCAGGGTGATGAGCACCATGGCGGCCGTCACCGTCCAGGCCGCGATCCTCCCCGGGGAGAGCCCTGGGCGCGGTGTGTGCCGTACCTTCGTCGTCGGTGCCGTCACGGCAGTCATGCCGGTCACTCCCTTCGTCAGCCGAGGTCGGTCCGGCCGGCCCGGGTGAGCCGGTACTGCAGGACGGTGATCGCGCTCAGGACGACCAGCAGCGCCACGGACATCGCCGAGGCGTAGCCGAACTGGAAGCGGCCGAACGCCGAGCCGTAGATGTAGAACTGCAGCACGTTGGTGGCGTTGGCGGGACCGCCGTTGGTCGTCACCGCCACGGTGTCGAAGACCTGGAACGAGCCGATCACGGTCATGATCAGCACCACGGCCAGCACCGGTCGCAGCAGCGGCAGGGTGATGCGCCGGAACATCCGCCACTCGCTCGCGCCGTCGACCTTGGCGGCCTCGTACAGGTCGCCGGGGATGGCCTGCAGTCCGGCGAAGAGCAGCAGCGCGGTGTAGCCGACGTGCCGCCACACGTTGATCAGCGCGATCGTCGGGATCGCCCATGTCTCGTCCGCCAGGAACGGGATGCGGTCGAAGCCCAGGCCCGCGACGATCTCGTTGCCGATGCCGAGCTGGGTGTCGAGCATCCACAGCCAGACGATGCCCGCCACGACGTTCGACATCAGGTACGGCGTCAGCACGATGCCGCGCAGCACCGCCGACTGCGTGAGCCGCTGCAGCAGCACGGCGATGGCCAGCGCCGAGGTCGTCTGCACCCCGATGTTGATGAACACGTACTCGACGGTGACCTTCATCGAGTCCCAGAAGATGGGGTCGTCGATCATGCGCCGGTAGTTGTCCAGGCCGACCCAACGCGCCGGGGTCAGCAGGTTGAAGCGGGTGAAGCTCAGGTAGATGCCGCGCAGCGTCGGCCACAGCAGGAAGACCAGGAAGCCCAGCATGGCCGGCGCGACGAAGAGCGCCGCGAGGGCCCCGTCACCGCGGTCGCCACCGGTACGTTCTCGCTTCCTGCCGGTCCTCGGTTTCGGAGCTGTCCCCCCGGCGTCGCGCGGCGGCAGACGCGAGGGTGGGCTGCTGGAGGCGACGGTCATCGGGAGACTCCCTCGTCTGCGGCTCTCGTCCTCGGGCCCCACTTACTTTTGGGCCGAAAGAATCCAGCCGTCAAGAGGTGTGCGCAGATCTTTTCCCGGCGCCCTGTACGGCCTAGGCTGACATCATTAGTTCTGTGCCGAAAGAAATCATGAGAGGTCCCGGCATGACCGCACGCGCCGCCAGCTGGCTGCCGCTCAGTCCCGGTGAGCGCTCCGTCGCGATCGAGGTGCTCACCCACGGCCCTCTTTCGCGCAGCGACATCGCCCGTCGGCTCGACCTGTCGGCGGGCAGCCTGACCCGGCTCACCAAACCGCTCATCGAGTCGGGTCTGCTGGTCGAGGTGGCCGAGGGCGGCGCACTCCCCGAAGGGCGTCAGGGCCGCCCCTCGCAGCCCCTCGACATCGTCGCCGAGTCCCGTACCTTCGTCGGTTTCAAGATCACCGAGGACATGGTCTACGGCGTCGTCACGACACTCAGGAGCGACATCGTCGCCCGCCACGACCTGCCCCTGGACAGCCATGACCCGCAGCACGTCGTGGACGTGCTGCGGGCGGTCACGGCGGAGTTCGCCCGGCGGTTCCCGGGCCTCGCCGGAATCGGCATCGGGCTCGGCGGTCGCGCCTCGGACCGCTCCGTCGTCGACGAGTCGGCCTTCCTCGGCTGGCACGACGTCCCCCTGGCGCGGCTCCTGGAGGAGCGCACCGGGCTGCCCGTCGTCGTGGAGAACGACCTGAACGCGCTCGTCGAGGCCGAGAGCTGGTTCGGCGCGGGCCGCGGCCTCGACCGGTTCGCGGTGCTCACCATCGGCGCGGGCCTCGGTTACGGCCTGGTCAGCGGCGGCAGACGGATCGTGTCCCCGGAGGACGGGCGAGGGGTCGGCCGTTTCTGGATGGTGAACCCGAACGGCCCGCTCACCCCCGAGGGCGAGCGCGGCAGCGCCATCTCCCTGCTGACCATTCCCAACATCCGCTACCAGGTCCGGGCGGCCACCGGCCGGGATGTCTCGTACGACGAGGTCCTCGCGATGGCCGCCCGGGGCGAACCGATGGCCGCCCGAGTCATCGACGAGGCGGCCCGGGCCCTGGGCACCCTCGTCGCGCAGATCGCCAACTTCGCCATGCCCGAGAAGATCCTCCTGGCCGGGGAGGGGGTGGGCCTGGTCGATGTGGCCGGACCGGCCGTCCGGCAGGCGATCCTCGCCAACCGCCATCCGCAGGCCGCCCCGGTCAACCTGGAGACGAAGGTCTCCGACTTCCACGACTGGGCCCGAGGCGGCGCCGTACTGGCCATCCAGGTGCTGGTCCTGGGCCAGGTCCAGGCGGGCTCGTAGCCCATACCGCGGCCCTCGCCGCGGCGGGCGCCGAGGGAGCCCCTGCCGTCGGCACACCGTGCGGGAGGCGTACCAGCCACGGTGCGGGAGGCCTGCCGGCGGCGGGTGCGGGAGCTGTCCGACCGCGCCGGAAGGCGGTGAGCGTCACAGTCTCCACTCACATGGTCTTCACGCTGAGCCCCGTATGATTCACGGTATGTCCACCACTCACCGTCGTGCGCCGGGAGCCACGCAGCGATCAGCCGCCGAAGTCAATGACGAGATCCGGGCCCTGTGGCTCCGGGCCGGTGGAACGCTGAGCGGTGAACAGCGGCGGGAGTACCAACGCCTCGTCCTGGAATGGGCGTCGGCCGCGCCACGCCCCCCGTCGCACGCGGATTCCTCACAGGCCGCCTGACCGTCTCGGAGGGCGTCCGACGAGGCGTGGCCGGGAAACGGCCGCGGGCCTGTACGGCGGCTCAGCGCCCGACGGCGCGGGCGTCCCCGTCGAGGGTGAAGCGCGCCGGCGGTGAGGAGTCGCCGGTGTGCTCGGCGAGATAGCCGAGGGTGACGCTCGCGCCCGCGGCGATGGTGGCGTTGTGCCCCGCGTCGGTCGCTGCGATCGTGTTGCTTCCCTGGACCAGGTCGGTGTTCCAGTCGGAGACGACGGTCTGTCCGAGGGCCAGCGGGAACTCGAGTGTCCAGCCGTTCACCGGGGTGTCGCCCGTGTTGGTGAGGGTGAGGTCGACCGTCGTGCCGGTGCCCCAGGCGCGTACGGTGCGTTCCACCCGGCAGGTCGGCTCCCGGTGCGTGAACGACACCCGGTGCAGGCCGCCCGGCAGGTCGTTGACCACGTAGAACTCGCCCTCCGCCGATGTTCCGATCGACGTCACCTGGGTGGGCATCTGACCGATCTCTGCCTGTTCGTAGCCGCCCGTGCCGTCGGGGCGCAGCGCCCATACGGTGGAGGAGCAGTAGTCGGTGGCGATGTACGTACCGCCCACCAGGTCGGCGTATTGCCGGCCGCGGTAGACATGACCGCCGATGACCGAACAGCCGCCGCCGGTGAACCTCTCCAGTCCCTCGTAACAGGACCAGCCGAGGTTCGCGCCCCCACGGCCGGGTGCGAGGTGGTCGACCTCCTCCCACCGGCCCTGGCCGACGTCGCCGATCCACAGCGAGTCGTCGGCGCTGTCGAAGGAGAACCGCCACGGGTTGCGCAGCCCGTACAGCCAGATCTCCGCACGGGCGCCGGGGGTGTCCACCAACTGGTTCCAACAAAAGCTGTTGATCATGTGACTGTCGGCTTGTCTGCTCGTCGGTCTGCTTATGGCGAAGCGTGAGTCGCGGCCGTGGATCGTGTCGGATGAACTGTGGCCGTTCATCGAGCCGTTGCTGCCCGTGCCGGCGCCGAAACCGGTCCAGGGCAGACCTCGGGTGTCGGACCGGCAGGCCCTGTACGGGATCCTCTTCGTCCCGCACACCGGTATCCAGTGGGAGTACCTGCCTCAGGAACCGGGCTTCGGTTCGGGGATGACCTGCTGGCGACGGCCGGCTGCCTGGAACGAGGCCGGTGTCTGGGGCCGACTCCATGTCGTACTGCCGGAGAGGCCGCGCTCGAAGGACAAGCCGGACTGGTCGCGGGCGGTGATCGACTCCTCGCATGTACGGGCTGCCCGCAGGGGCCCAAAAGCGGGCCCAGCCCGGTCGACCGCGCACGGCCGGGCAGCAAGCACCACCTCATCGTCGACGGGCAGGGCATCCCGCTCGCGGTGTCGCTGACCGGCGGCAACCGCAACGACGTCACGCAACTGCTGCCGCTACTCGACAAGATCCCAGCGGTCGCAGGCCGGATCGGCAGACCGCGCCCGCGCCCGGACACCCTGCTGACCGACCGCGGCTACGACCACGACCAAGTACCGTCGCCTGCTCTGGCAGCGCGGGATCCAACCCGTAATCGCCAAGCGGGGGGGGGCGAACCCCGCGGTACCGGCCCGGGCATCTTCCGCTACGTCGTCGAGCGCACCATCGCCTGGCTCCACGGCTTCCGCCGCCTGCGCATCCGCCGGGAACGACGCGACGATATCCACGAAGCCTTCCCCGGACTCGCCGTCTGCCTGATCACCCACCGCCACGTCCAACGCCTCTGTTAGCAGCAGTTAGACCCTGGGAGCGCGCAATGCCTGCGAGAGCGCGCTCATGGTGATGTCGATGATCGCGTGGAGCTCTTTCCGGCTTGCGCCGGCCCTGCTCATCACGGCCAGTGACTGATTGACCGCCGCGATATGAACGGCGAAGTTGTCGGCGTCGCTGTCAGGCAACTTCGCGGCGATCAAGGCGGTCCGCAGCCGCGCACGCTGAAAGCCCAGAGCTTCGATCGCGCGCGTGGCGATGGTGGGGCTCAGTACCGGCATCGCCATCGCGGTTTGGGCGACCAGGCATCCGTCCGGCAGGTCGGGGTCGGCGATGCGCTTCAGTGTGACTTCGAAGAACGCCCTTACTGCCCGCAGCGGCTCTTCGGGCGCGCCTGAAAGGGCCTGGTCGTACCTGTCCCCGTACCGGGTGGCGTAGCGGTCCAGGCAACGCGAATAGAGCGAGTCTTTGTCGCCGAGTGAGGAGTAGATGGAACTGCGGTTCAGTCCGGTCGCCCTGGAGAGGTCGTCGAGAGATGTGTCGGCGTATCCGGCTCGCCAGAACTGGACCATCGCCGCGTCGAGCGCAATGTCCACATCGAACTGCTTCTTCCCGGCCATCGCGTACGCACCTCGTTCTTGAGCTTGAGCCAAGCCGCCGTGACCCTGCTCATCATATCTTGAACTAACCAGTTCAAGATGCGTTACGGTTGCGGCATGACTGACGCTACGACCGCCGCGAATCGATCTTCGGTACAGAACCCGATCTCTGAGCTGCCCCTGTACAACCTCGCGGGCTTCGCTCACCACTGGGTCGACGCGGAAGGCATCCGACTTCATGCCGTGGAAGGCGGTCGGCCGAGCCGACCCACCGTCGTCCTGCTTGCCGGCTTCCCGCAGACCTGGTGGGCTTGGCGCAAAGTGGCGCCGGTCCTTGCCGAGCGATTCCACGTGATCGCGATCGACCTGCCGGGACAGGGCCACTCCGACCGCCCTCGAGACGGCTACGACACGCACACCGTCGCTTTGCGTGTCCAGGCTGCGGTGACCGCGCTCAACGTGTCGAAGTACTGGCTCGTCGCGCACGACATCGGGGCTTGGGTCGCCTTCTCACTGGCTCTGAAGTACGAAGAGCGCCTGCACGGTGTCGCTCTGCTTGACGCCGGCATTCCCGGCGTCAGCCTCCCGGACTCCATCCCAACGGATCCCGAACGGGCCTGGAAGACCTGGCACTTCGCGTTCCACCTGGTGCCAGATCTTCCCGAGACGCTGCTCGCCGGCCGCGAGCGTGACTACGTCGACTGGTTCTTGCGGGTCAAGACATTGGTCCCGAGCACGTTCGACAGTGCTGAGATCGACCATTACGCCGCGGCTGTCGCTGCGGAGGGCGGTCTCCGGGCGTCTCTCTCCTACTACCGCGACGCCGCCGAATCAGCCCGCAGGAATCATGACGCTCTGGATCGACAGCACTTGACCGTCCCGGTCCTGGGAATCTCCGGCTCCCACGGCTCGATCCCCGACATGGCCGCTTCCATCAGCCCCTGGGCAGACAACGTGACCGGTGTAGTCATCCCACGTTCCGGACACTTCATTCCTGACGAGCAGCCCGCCGCAGTGGTGGACGCGTTGACTGCGTTCATCGCTCACGAGCGTGTCGGGTAGTTCTGCGCTCACGGGGTGCAGCTTGCCCGGTGTCGATTTGGTGGTCGGCCCGGACGTAACTTTCGGGAAGCAGGTCGGCGATGGAGACGGCTCGGAGGCGGTCGCTTGTGCCGACGATGACGTTGACGGCCGGGAAGCAGCCGAGAAGGATCCGGCGGCACCGGCCGCTTGGGGAACCACTCCTCGGTCGCGATCGCCCACGGCGACGACGGTGTCCAGGTCGTAAGCGCCCTGGGCGGCCGCCGCGCGTCGAGTGCTTTTCGGTCCAGTTCGGTTGGTGCAGCATACAACTGTTATTGTTTCGGGCTGAGTTGACAGCATAAGATCGAGACAGGAAATTCCATTTTTGGCAAATTATGGCCGCTGACTCACGGGCAGGGGCAGTTGCATGGTCGCGATCCGTCCGGAACGTCGTGCGGATCCGGCCTTGGAGCGGACGTCCCGGTTCGGGCAAGGGGCAAACGCAGTGCAGGCAGGATCTCGGCGATCATGTGAGTACGGCTTGCCGGCCGCGATTGGCCGTACGGGAGCGGGTCCTGGCCGGGTCCGGGTACCCGGCACGGGGTGCTGGGTGGTGGCTGGTGGTCAGGTGCTACGGGGCAGTCGGCTCACCCGTTGGTCAGAGATGTGAGCGAGCCGTTCTACGGGCGCTGTTGTTCCGCTGTGCGGCAGGCTGACCAATCGCCAGGTCGGCCGGGGACGACGCGCAAGAAGCCGTACGCGGTTTATTGGACGGCGTAGCCGCCCATCAGCGCCAGCCCGTACGGGCGCCCGGCGGCGAGCGCGTCGGCGAGCAGCCGCCGGTGATGCTCGGGCAGGCCGTGCAGGCTCACGCGCCGCGGGGATGGTCTGCGTCAATGCCGCCCTCGAACCGGCCCAGCGTGCGCATCAAATGCACCTCGGTGTCGAACTCCGCCCAGCTGAAGTCCGAGAACAGCCACTCCTCGGCGTCCTCGGCCTGGGCACCGGGCCAAGGCGTGCGCGTGCTGGTCGAGCCTCAGACCCCCGCGGTCTCGCCGGCCGGCCGTGTCGCGCCGAACTCGGCGGCGGAGAGGACGGAGTCCAGTCGGGCTCGCGTGGCGGCAAGATCCCGCATGTGATCGTCGAGGCGGTCCCGCTCCGCGCGAAGCCGGGCGATCATCTCCGGGCCGGCGATACCGGTGTGCACGCACGGCAGGAACTCCACGATCGTCCGGC